>NZ_CAXWGX010000011.1:0-451 GCF_964266745.1 Propionicimonas sp. T2.31MG-18 | reverse complement strand
ACATCTCGCTGGAAGTGGTCACCCCGTCCTCGGCCAACCCGTCGACGCTGAACGCCGATGCGGGCGTGACCGCGACGCTGACCGGCGCGATCACCACCGGCACCGGCGCGGGCGTGGATCCCAGCCAGGACCTGGTCATCGGCGGCCAGGGCACGATCATCCTCACCAACACCGCCAACAACTGGCTGGGCACCACCACGATCAAGTCGGGCGCGACGCTCCAGGGGGCGAGCGACACGATCTCGGGCTCCGCGATCGTCAACAACGGCACCCTTGCCTATCAGCAGGCCTAGAGCGGTACCGTCACGCAGAACATCACCGGCAACGGCTATGTGAGTGTGAGCGGCCTGGCGGCGGGCAACGCCCTCACCTTCTCGGGCACCAACAATCTCAACGGCACCTTCATGGTGTCCGACGGGTCGAACATCGCGATCAGCGGCGCGACGAGCAC
>NZ_CAXWGX010000010.1:0-460 GCF_964266745.1 Propionicimonas sp. T2.31MG-18 | reverse complement strand
GGCGCGACGCCGATGCCGCAACTGACGCCCGAACAATATCGTCGTTACGGCATGGAAAACGCGCCGGGTCCGAACCCGTTCGCCAAGGCGGAGGCATGAGCATGCCGGATATGTCGAGCGGCAAGCCCGTCGTCGCGCTGGCCGGGGCCGGGGGCGACCTCGGCGGTCGGATCGCGAAGGCGCTGGTCGCGCGCGGCGCGCATGTCCGTGCGCTGGTGCGGCCGGACCTGAAGCCTGGCGCGCGCGCGCGGATCGAGGCGTCGGGGGCGGAGGCGGTCGCGGCCGATCCGGCGGACGTGGGCGCGATGGCGTCCGCGCTCGCGGGCGCGGCGTGCGTCGTGTCCGCGCTCAACGGCCTGCGCGCAGTGATGATCGGGCGGCAGGGCGTGCTGCTGGACGCAGCGGTGAAGGCGGGCGTTCCCCGCTTCATCCCGTCCGACTTCGCGGCGGACTTCACGAA
>NZ_CAXWGX010000009.1:0-461 GCF_964266745.1 Propionicimonas sp. T2.31MG-18 | reverse complement strand
ATGAAAGGTCGGTATGAGTATAAGGATTTAGCATGGAATAAGAACTTTTCATCTTTAGTTATTGCTATGGCTGTTGATAAATATATTACAGAAGGGGTGGACTATAAGAATTTTGTGCTAAACCATAAAAACGAATATGATTTTATGTTGCGTACTAAAGTTCCTAGAAATTGTGAACTAATCTTAGTTGATGATAACAAAGTAGAACACAAACAACAAAATATTTGTCGATATTACCCATCTAAAAATGGTGGTAAAATGGTTAAAATTATGCCACCATTAGAAGGTAAAACAGAGTATAGAAGAATGGCTATTGAAAGTGAATGGAAGGTAAAAACTTGTAATAATATGAAAGACTTTGATTGGGATATCGACTATGACTACTATATCAAAGAAGTAGAGAAGTTATTAGAACCTTTCGATAATGAAATTACTTGGAATATTAACTAATGACATACACC
>NZ_CAXWGX010000008.1:0-476 GCF_964266745.1 Propionicimonas sp. T2.31MG-18 | reverse complement strand
CTGATGCGGCGCGTCGTTCGGCACCAGCCGGCCGAGATCGGCGGCATTGGCGAAAGTGATCGGAATCGTCGACGGGATGTCGAGCCCGGCCAGCGCTTCGTGCGTGCCCCAGATCTTGCGTACCACGCGCTCGGGATTGTCGAGTGCCGCCAGCACCGCGTGCCGCCCGTAGAATCGGGGGCGGTTCGACGATGCCTGGCTCGGCCGGTGTCCACGCTTGGCCATTACTTCGCTCCCGGTGCCGGGTAGAATTCGTCCAATGTCTTGGGCTGGGTCGCCAGCGGCACGCGCGGCAGCGGATCGGGCGTGTTGGCCGCATTGATCAGGAAGGCGGCGAGGATGATCGCGCCCTGGCGCATGTCCTCGGGCTTCAGGTGATCGAAGGTGTCGACATCGGTGTGGTGGACCGTCGAGGCATAGTCGAGCGGATCCTGGATGAACTGGAACGCCGGGATGCCCACCACGTCGAAGAACAC
>NZ_CAXWGX010000007.1:0-1076 GCF_964266745.1 Propionicimonas sp. T2.31MG-18 | reverse complement strand
CACCAACACCGACCGCGCAGACGCCCTTGCCCCATGGCTCAACTACTACAACACTGAACGCCGACACACCGCACTCGGAGGCCACCCCCCGATCAACCGACTGTCACCAACCTGATGGCCGAGTACACCTAGAGACCGAGGAAGCGCGGAATCCAGAACTCGGCCGATCTCCGCGAGACTCCTTGCCTTCTGTCCTCATCCGACGCGCCTGCTCGATCCACTCCAAGAGTCATCACCGTGGGTCGACCACCCACGCGGCCCGTGGCCCGGGGCCCGTGCCAGCTCCACATCGCTGTCCCTGAGGGCGTCCACGCGCAGCTGCGCGAAGACGGCGACGATCCCAGACAGAGGGGACCGTCCTCATCTATGGACCCATGTTCTGGACCGGACCCGGGCAGTTGTCGACCACCCGGATGAGTCTGCTGATGACGATCATGGGACTCGCCTACGGTGTGTGGAACCTCGTGCTGCCCGGCCTGTCGAACCGGATCGGCCGAAGGCCGGTGTGCGCGCTCGCCAGCGCCGGCGGAGCAATCGGCCTAGCCCTTCTCTGGATCGACCCCGCCAGCCGGGTCTGTCCGATTTCCGGTGTAACTGGCATCTAGCGTTCTAGTGGCCCGTGTTTGAAGTCTGCTGACGGTTGGCTTTCTTAAGGACGTCGGCGGCGGTTTTGGTCCACACGAATGGGTGGCAGCGGTCGTTCCAGCCGGTGACGAAGGCGCGGATCTTGGCGTTGAGGTCTTTGACCGAGCCGAAGGTGCCGCGGTGGATGGCTTGGCGTTCGATGATCCCGAACCACACCTCGACCAGGTTGAGCCACGACCCGGAGGTGGGGGTGAAGTGCACCTGGATGCGCGGGTTCGCTGCCAGCCAGTCCCGAACCTCGACGCGTTTGTGGGCGGCGTAGTTGTCCATCACCAGGTGCAGTTCGCCGTCGGGGTAGGCCCGGGTGAGTATGTCAACTCGACTTGGCCCCACCAGGACGGCTTGAGTTGGCCCCACCTGCTCGGGTGTGGGCGAGGCGGTAGCTGGTCGTGCCGGTTTCGATGATGGTGGCGTCGTAGGTCAGGCGGTCG
>NZ_CAXWGX010000006.1:0-18944 GCF_964266745.1 Propionicimonas sp. T2.31MG-18 | reverse complement strand
CAGGCAACCGTCGGTCGCCCCGGCGAGGGAAGCTGACCCCGATACTCACGAACATTCCGCTGCCTATTCCCGACCCCCACCCAACACCTCCACGATCAAGGTGTTGCGACCACCAGTTGAATCCGCCCGGTAACCGGCGATCGTTGTGGCGGGTGATCACGAGGTCGCCGGCCACTGCGATGTTGTCGTCGGCGAGGCCTGCACCGCGACCCAGCATGCTGTGGCCATCGTGGTAGCGCTGTTGGGCGAGCTGGTTGAGTCTGGCAACGAGGTCCCGGGTCGGGGCGAGCATGAGGGCGTCCAGCCCATTCGCGTGATCCTGCGTCCACGCATCCAGCACCGCGCGCGCCATGGTGATGATGTCGCCGACGTGGACGCGGTTGTGGTCGAGGTAGTAGCCAAGCGCCTCCGCGCGCCCCTCCCGCAGCGCGGTGGACGCTGCCGCCTCGGCCGGGTCGTTGAACCGCAGGACCTCGGTCAGCCGGCAAGCGCCGTGCTCGGATTCGATGTCCCGCAGGACGCCGCCGGCGCCGATCGCGGACAGCTGGCGGTCATCCCCGAGGAGGCGGACGCTGCCGCCGCGGATCATCACCTCAGCGATCGCCCGGTCCAGGCTGAGGGTGTCGGCCATGCCGGCTTCGTCGATGATGACGAGGCTGGTGGGACCAATGGCGGCCACCCACGCGGGCATCGGCTGCTCGGGGTGGTCAAGGCTCCAGGTGAGCTTCGCGAGGGTGTCGCAGGGCACGTCGAGCTGATCGGCGAGGGCTTTGGCGGCGGCCGCGGACGGCGCCAGCCCTATCACAGTGCCACCCGACTCCGTCCACGCTGAGCCGAGGACGCGCATGGCGGTGGTCTTGCCTGTGCCGGCCGGGGCGATGGCGAGCTGGACTCGGCGCCCGGAGCACGCCATGTCGCGGACAAGGTCGCTCTGGCCGGGCGTCAGTTGAGTCCCGTTGGCGAGCGCTTCGAGTTGCGCGAGGTCGACGAGGCTCCGGTCGACGGCACGTCCGTCGGTGCGTCCGGCGTTGGCGACGATGCGCTGTTCGGCCTCGAGGATGCGGCTGGAGGTGTACCAGTCCACGCCGGGGATCGTGTAGACGCTCTGGCCGTCTGCGCGGCGCAAGGCGTCCGGCTCCTGGATCGCGTCGTCGATGCTGAGCCGGATCGATCGCATCTCCAGGGCCAGGTCGACGATGGTGTCGACGACGCGGTCAAGCAGTTCGGAAGGGACGCCGGCGGCGCGGGTCTGCCGAAGGGCCTCGGCGCGGACGTGCCAGCTCTGCCAGGTCGAGCGCTCGCTCTCCAGGACTCCGATCACGCGGGCGGAGGCGTCGATGAGCCAGTCGGTGCTCGGCCTCTTCGGCTGCACGGCCGATCGGTTGAAGACGGTGGCGAGCATGCCGTCCACTCCCCCGGCGCCGAGAACCTGCTCGGCCTGCCCGCGCCAGGAGGCGCGCTGTTCGGCGAGTGAGCGCGGCTCGTGCTTGGCCTCGCGGGTCTCGAGGTTGCCGCGTTGGGCGAGGGCGATCATCTCGGCCTCGGTGGGTGGGCGTCCGTGGTCGGCGAGGAAGGCGGCGGCGAGTTCGTCGCGACGGTGCTCGATCTGTCCGCGCCGGGTGGACCAGCGGGCTGTGAGGCCGAGGTCGATGCCGTCGATTTCACGGACGGGACGTTTGCCCGCGCCGGTGCTGCGCTCGACGAAGCGGATGCCGAAGGTCTCGGCGAGGGAGGCCTCAAGGGTGGCGGAGTAGAGCTCGGACGCGGCGACCTTGGCCTTGTAGATCAGGTTGGTGTTGAGGGCGTACCAGCGTCCGTCGGTGCTCTGCACCTTGTTGGCGATGACGAGGTGGGTGTGCAGATCGGGGTCGCCGGCGCGGGAGTCGCGATGGGTGAACGCGACCGCGACCAGGCCGCGGGTCTCGACGTTGCGGACGCCGTGCGGCCCTATGCGGCTGAATGCCTGCGTCTCGAGGTACTCGACGACCTTTGCGACGGCCTGGCGGTGCAGCTCCTCGAGCTGCTTGCTGGTGGCGAGCGGGGCGAGTGCCCACAGGGTCGAGAACGACTTCGTCGGCGACACAGTGAGGTCGACGCCGGCGATGGTGGCCGCGACGGGACGCGACCAGATGGCGACCGCGCGGTGAAGTTCGAGCGGCGTTTCGGGAGCGCGGCCGAACTCCCTGGCGAAGAACTCCCCCGCGACGTCGCTACGGATCTGGGCGAGCGCGTCGGGGCCGAGCTTGGTGTTGGCCGAACGTCCCGCGGCGAGGTTGGCGGCGACGTACCGGCGCTTGAGTTCCTGGTGGAACTCGGGCGAGCCGTTCGTCCGGACGGCGAAGGGTCGGCCGAGCCGGCAGGCCTTCTCGGCCTCGCGTTCGCTCAGGCCGGCGTCCAGGGCGGCCTGCCGGATCTGGTCGGCAAGAGGGTGGTGGCTGTTGCCGAAGAGGGCCTTCATCTGCGCCTCCGTGACCGGGTCGCCGGCGGCCATGCCGTCCAGCCCGTCCAGTCCTGAGCCCATCCAGACGCCAGGCGCCTCGCCCTTCTCCTCGTAGTAGGCGGCGAGCCCGGTCCTGACCAGGCCGTCCTGGGCCGCGACCTGTCGGGTCAGGTAGTCGTAGCCGGACCCAGCCGTGACCTTCTTCAGGCTGATCGTCACCACTCACCTCCTCTCCGGCGAGACCTGGGCACTCTCCCTAAGCCCACGGAACGGGCGATCGGGACGCGTGGGAGGCCACAAAGGCGCAGGTCTTCTCACCTTCCCTAGGCCCAGGAATCGGGCGATCGGGACGGAGCAGGCGTGGGTTTCTGCGGCCTCTCAGCTCCTTAAGCCGCCAGAGCGGCCGTATCCGGACAGGCGGGGGCGAAGTATCTGGAGATCTTCAGGAACGCAGCAGCGTCAGGAGCGGTACGCGTCGCGGCGGTGGACGACCGAGACGAGCTCGATGACCAGGCGCTGGTCGATGATTCGGTGAATCAACCTCTACTCGCCGCGGCGGGCGGCAAACAGTGGGGCGAGTGGCTCGCGCAGGGGCTTGCCAACCTCTCGGGGGTCTTCCCTTCGGCGGTCCCATGATGAAATCGAAGGCTGCCGCGGCGACCTTCTTGGGGAGTTCGCGCTCCAGGGCGCGGCGGGCCGATCGGGTGAAGACCACCTCCTCGTAGCTTCCGGGCATCCGGCTACATCTCGCGGGCGGCCAGAGCTGCTTGGACCTCCTCGGCGGTGAAGACCTCATCGGCCTCAAGTTCGGCGAGCCCATCCCGGGTGGCCGCGACCTCGTCGGGGCCACCCGGGATGTCGAGAGTCTCGAGCAGCGAGTCGTAGTCGTCAGCACCCAGCAGAACCGCGACGCGGGCTCCATTGCGGGTCACCTCGAACCGCTCGTGGGTCGTGACAGCCGACTCGACGAGCTTCGAGAGACTTGCCCGGGCCTCCGCCAAGGACACACGGTCCGCGAGGGTTATCCACAGCCGGGGGGAGGTGCTCAACGACGTAACCAGTCCAAGTGTGTAGCGGGTGTGTCTCGAATTCCTGGTCCGTGCACGGCTTGGAGTCACGGAACCCAAGTGAATGCGCCCGACCGGTGCCAGACTCGTGGGAGGACGCGAACCCAGGAGTTGCGAGGTGCCAGTCGAGATGACAAGAGCGCGATGACGACGATGCCTGAACCTGGGCGAGGCGGGCATGAGTAACGAGCTAGTCGTGGGGACGCCGAGAGTCGGTTGGCTACATCACCAGAAGCTCCCTGACCCAAGTCAGCCGGCACCGTGCATGCTCATGGACGACGGGAAGCAGATCACTGTCCATGTGCCCCTGCTGCCTGGAACCCATGACCTCCACGAGCGGTGGTTTCATGCCTCCTTCGCGGAGTTCGGCGACGATCCTGACCGAACGAAGTATGACTATGCCGCCCCCGAAACGATTGCCTTCGTCGACCGCCACGGAATCGTGGTACTAGTCGGCTGCTCTTGGTCGCACGCGGCATGGTCGGGCCTCGGCACTGAAGGGGTCATCATTGCGCGAAGGGCCATCCTGGGGGCGCGCAACTATCGCTACCCAGTAGTCAACGCCATGCGGACCGAGATCAGCGGACTCTCCGACTGGCTAGGGCTCAGCGGCGTGGACGTCCAGATCGACAGAGACGCGGAAGGCCGCGCGCAGGCCATCTCCATCGCGAGCAGTAGCGGCGAACGCATCGGTCTCTCCCAGAAGCTGAACCTCTCAGCAGAAGCAACCTGGCGAGAACGATTCGTGACCGACGGGTCCGGCATTGAAGCCCCCGCTCAGATCAAGACCCAAGTCGTCAGAGCGAAGCCATGGGACGACCACGCCGATCTCCACCGCGCTCTCCTTGGGCTTGTGGAGATCTCCGCGTGGGACCGCATCGGGTTTCGAAGCATGCACGTCCGCCGCGATGACGACCCCGAGGAGACTCAAGCGGGGAACCCGATCGGTCAGAGGTGGAGTCTCGTCCGGAGTTACGAACGAGACAACCAAGAAGCTCCCCTGCCGCCCGACCCGCGCCGGTTCCTGTTCCGCTATTCCGATGTGGGCGCGGCGGGCATCAGGGAATGGCTCCGCGTGCGCAGGGCGTTCCAGCGCGGTGTACAGCAGATGCACGCCATGCTCCATCAGCCCGGAATGTTCCTGGAGGTGCAGCAGGTGAACGTCGGCGCGGCACTTGAGGCGATTGGCTTCGTACTGGCGCTCGAGGCTGGCAAGAGCGACAAGTCGGCAGCAGGAGAGTCATACGTGTCGCGGCTCCAGCGACTGCGCAACACGATCCCAGAAAGGGTGCTCGACAAGGATTGGCCGGAGCGATCGCGAGCCGCCTTCATGGCCGCGAAACATGTGGACGCCCCCGCTCCTCCTGTCGACCAACAGGTGCGGGCAGTCGGCGAGAACATCCTGGCCTACAGGTATTGGCTTGCTCGACGGCTCGGCGCCACCGACAACAGACTCCTGCGGCTCATCGCGCTTGACCCGGTCGTGCGTCGATACGGGTTGAACACCGACGAGTAGAGGACAGCAATGAGGAAAGACCAAGCTGGCGCACCGGAGCAACCGGTCGAGGCGCCTTCAAGCCTTGAGGGGGAATCACCTCTTGAAGGCAAGCCCGGAGCAAGTGCACAACGACGACACGATTCTCTTCGCAAGGACTGGCTCCGCCGCAACCGTAAGTTCTTCGGGATCCTCGGAGGCATTCTCATCCTGATCGGGGCAGCCGCCAACGCCGCCTTCCTTCTTCTCGGCCAGCCCTGGATGGGCGGCCTTTTCTCCGGTGCCGTCCTGACCTTCTGGGTCTTAGTTCGCCAGAGCCCGCCCGGGTGGATCGAGAATTGGCAACTCGGGGCTTGGGGCGAGCAGAAGACAGCCAAGGAACTGAGCCGCCTTCCCGGTTCGTGGGTCGTCTTGCACGACATCAAGACGCGTCGGGGAGGCAATATTGATCACCTGGTAATCGGCCCTGGGGGCGTGTTCCTTCTCGACAGCAAGCGCTGGAGCGGAACCGTTGAGGTGCGCGGGGACGAGCTTCGGATAGTGCGCTGGGAAGGCGGCCCATCCAGCCCCTGGGCTGGAGCGTCGCAAGTGGCGGCCCTCGCTGGGGAGACACACAATCGGGTCATCGCCAAGACCCGCATCAATCAGTGGGTTCAGCCCGTCGTAGTGATCTGGGCCGAGTTTCCGCAGGGATCGGCTGGGAATCGATACTGCTATGTGGCCGGCGACCACCTGGTGCAATGGCTTGTTGAACGGCCGCAGCAGATCGCTGACCATCGCGTGCGGCAAATCGCCACCGCCGTGCGGTCCGCCTGGGAGCTTGGCTGAGGCGCCAAGCCGCACACCCAACAACTCAGGCGCGTGTCCGAAGCCCGCTCGAAACTCGCGCGGCTCTAGCAATGTCCCCTCATTGGCGACGTGAGGTGCCCCAGGTTGCTAGCGTGCTGAGGGTTGGCCAAGGGAGACCGATATGACGGAGCCGAGTAGCGCAGAAACCGCTCGCCGCGAAAGGTGGGCTGCCCAGGAGAACCAACGGCGGCAGACGGAGTATCGGCGTGCTGACCTCGCCTGGGTGAACGACGACCAACTGTTCGACTGGATGCTCTCCACTGCTCGCTCCGGGTCGGGATTCCGTCCGGAACAGGTGGGCAGCAACTTCGTCCCGAAGCGCGGCGAGTCTCTCTTCGGAGTCTTCAACGGCTGCAAGTTGATCGAGGTCAAGCGCGGCGCCGGCACCTACCATGGCGGATCGTCGGGGTTTTCCTTCCGCCTCAGCCGCGGCATCCGCTACCACGTGGGTGGCTCGCGCGGCACCTTCGTCCAAGGCTCTGAAGAGCTTCGGATCACCGACGAGGGCCAGGCCGTCGTCTCCAACAAGAGGGTCGTCTTTCAGGGTGGCCTAAACAGCCGTGAGTGGGCGTTCGGCAAGCTCATCGGCCTCCAGCACGACCCGTCGCGACCGATCACACTGATTCATGTCAGCAACCGGCAGAAAGTGTCCGGGATCGCCTATCCCCCAGACCAGGCACCCCAAGTCAGGTATGCCTTTGAACTCGCAGCCGCGATCGAGGCCGGCGACACTCGACCGCTCATCGCATCCATTCAGGCCGAGCGTGCCGAACATGCCCGGCTAAGGCCCGCTCCGCCGGCCGTAGTTAGCGCAGCAGATGCTCCATCGAAGATGGCTGGTCTTGGCACGGGGCTGAAGACCCTGATGACGGGTCGACCCGGCCAGAGCCGCGGACGCCGCGTTTTCCATACAGCCATTGCCGGTGGGATAGCGCTCTTGCTGGTCAACGCCGGCATCGGCGCAATGGCCCACCCATCCACCAGCGGGCAGCCGCAGGCCTACCTCAGCGCACCCGCGACACCGCCGGCGCCACCTCCGAGTTCGAGCCCAACTCCGGTAGCGGTTCCATCAACCACTCCGTCACCCAGTCCGACCCCTACGGTCACGCCGGACGACAAGATCGAGAAGGTGAAGCTGGGCCCACGGCCCACTCCACCGAAGCTGCTGCCGACCCACGGGACTCCCGTCCGTGTGGGCGCCACCTGCAGGGACGGATCATCTTCCGACGCCACGGGTCGAGGAGCTTGCTCCTGGCACGGAGGCGTACGTGAATGGCTCTACGAACAGCCCTACTGGGTCGAAGAGAACAAAGAGAAGAACGCCGCACGGACCAAGAAGTACAAGTCCGCCCTGAAGACCTGGAACGCCCAGAGCGAGCGCAATCTCCTCCTCACCAAATATCCCTGTTCCAAGGGCCCCTACCCAAAGGGTTCCCGGGGCTACGCCTCCTGGAGAGACACCAACCACAACGGCATCGCCTGCGACCGATAGCAGCCGAGTCCTTGCTGCGACGCGGGGTCCTCGACCATCACGACAGATTCACCGGGGCGGCGGGCCCGCGACCAGGGACGTTCGCCCATCGCGCTCTCTGATTGTCAGCGTTGCCACCATGCGACTCCTGACCACGCCGCCAACAACCGGGCCGTCCACCGTCCGTCGCTACGGCCTCAGACCGGATACCCCACCCCTCCAACGCCTGGCGACATCCGCAAACCTGAGTTTCGCTCGGTGACGCGGCACTCAAACTAAAGATGCCACTGAGTTTTCACGGCACCACGTAGCACAGGCCTCGGCGCCTTCGGGAGATCAGCGGAAGGGGTCCAGCACACTCAGATCGGCGACAGCCTCGAAGTCTCGTACGTTCCGAGTTGCCAGCTGGTGGTCTCCGGCCATGCAGATGCCGGCGATCTGCGCGTCGGCCAGGCTCATCGGTCTCCCAGCGGCCTCGCTCGACACGAGCACCGCTGCGGTCGCCTCAGCGGCCTCAACGTCGTACACCACGATGACCTCGTGGAACGCGGCCACGAGGCGCTGCCAGCGCTGCTCGAGTTGGCGCCGCCGCTTGCCCGTCGGCAGCCGACGGATACCGCGCTCGATCTCCTCCACCGTCACCACACAGATCGTGAGGTCCGAGGGCCCCAGTGAGCTGGCCCAGGACAGCAGTGCGGGATCGGGCTCATCACGCATGAACTCCGACACCACGTTGGTGTCGGCGATGATCACGTCAGGTCCACCGGGCGAGGCAAGTCGGTTCGCGGCTCCAGCGGAAGTTCCACCCCGCCGATTTCGGACATCGCCGCGTGCAGGGCCAGCAGGAAGTTCTCCTCGGGCAGGTCGACTGTGGCATCCAGGATCGCGCGCACTTCGGCCTCGACCGAGCGGCCGTGCTTGGCGGCCCTGCCTCGCAACCGGGCGTGCGTGCGCTCATCGAGCTGCCTGATAGTTAGGGTCCCCATCACGTCCACCTCCTGACAGCAATGCTAGCACCAGATGTTCCGCCCGGCCGGATCTGGCATCGTCGGCGCCGCATACCCCCCACCCCTCGCGCGCTACCCCATGGGGGTATCCGACGACCCAGGGATACTACTACCGGAATAGTTGCATGCAATAGCGTGCAATAGCGTTATGCGTAGCCGACAGGCTCATCGCAGGGGACGAATCGGCGGACGGCGGCGATTTCAGGGCCGTTTCCTTGGGTGACGGGCACCTCCGGCGCCTTGCGGAGGGCCAAAGACCCGGACTTCGCCCGGTGCGGTCTCTACGGCGACGGCCCACGACTTCCACCTTGTCAGATGCCTTTTCCCGACCCGAGGCGTACACTGATCATTACCGCACGACCATCCCGATAGGGGTGGGGGTATAGCCGGAAATGGCCAGAAATCCACACTGAACGCGTCCTTATTGCACACGGCGTGCAATAGCCGTGCAATATGTCCTAGTCAGGGGCACATCCGGGTCACTCATAATCCCTGGGTCGTGGGTTCGAGCCCCACCCGCCCCACCAGAGCCCCCGAGGAGTTTCCCCCTTGTCAGAACTACTGTCTCTGCTCGGGTGCGACCGTGAACGTCACGGGAATGCCTGAACGGTCAACTATCGTGCGAATACGTTCCATAAGCGGTACGACGTGGCCACGCTGTCGGTCGCGCAGCAGGCTTCTGTTGAGAGCCGGGCGATGGCCAACTACGCGCCAAGGGCACCCCGGGGCGGCACAGCCTGGCCTGCCTCAAACGGCCAAGTCATCGCGCGGCAGCCCGCATGCACTCAGGGATTTGAGGTTCCTGGGTCAGTCTCATGAGGCGACGCCTCGCCCGCTGGGGGTGTCACCACAACGACCGCCTCTGCCGATCTGCGGATGTTCGTCCTGCGCTCCCGATGGAAGGCCACGGTAAGTCGAACGGGAAGGCTGGGTAAGTCGAGCTTCCTCCACGCCCTCGGGTTGAGCACGCCGCGGCGTCTCTCAGTCTCCTTGGGGTTTAGAACCAAGCGCCCGCCACCCGCCGGGATCGTGCCGTGACCGCCAGCAGCACCGAGCAGTACCAGCGTGTCGACGTTGGGATCATTGACAGCCTGAACGGCTCTTGCTTGCTTGCTTGAGCGGGAGCATCGTCGTCCCTCGGTGCGATGTCGCTTACGACCAGTGGCACGACTTGAAGTCGCTCGCCATCGGACCCAGACACCTCGTTCTTGGCCGGCCTGCCGTTTTGAAGATCTTCTCCATAGCCTTCAGCCGTACTTCGATGTCATTGTCGGTCACAGCGATGTGGGCGAGCGACTCAGCGATGACAGTAGCGATGAGAGCCGCGACAACGCCAGCCACAGTGCTTTCGGCTATGCGCTTACCGGACAATCCACTCACGGCGCCGAGTCTCCCATAACGACAGCGACGATCAGGCCGGATCTTCAGGTTTCGGAGGCGGGGCGATGATGTAACTGCCATCTGGCCGCTTCGGGTATCTCATATCGTCAGGGATCTTCGAGTCTCGCTCGATCCAAGCGAAGATCCGTTCGGTCCATAGGACAGCATCTTCAGCAGGGAACGGCACAGTGTCCGTCACGAGCGCCCACAGGTCGAGGAAGAGCAACATCGCCATCTGCATGACTCCCGAGATCTCCTCATCATCCTGCTCAATAGCCTCCTTCGCCCAGTTGGTCCCGGTTCTGCCGAACATGTTGTCGATGTAGGCGCCCGGAGCCCCATGGGTCTCTGCCGACCACTTCTTGAACAGCGTGTTGTACTGAGCGACTCGCAGTGTGCTTGCTGAAGCCTTGGCAAGGTCCCAGGTGCTCTGCTTCGTCCATGAGCTGACGAACGGATCGCCACCGCCAGGCTTTTCACGCCTGAACTCGTTGAAGATCGCGGAGTCGAGACGTTGCTGGATCTCTGGCAACTGATCGACCCGCGCCATGCGACCCGTGTCTCGCTCGTACTCAAGCTCTGCCTTCTGGAAGAGCAGTTTCTGCAACATCCCGTACAGCGCGAACTTGATCGATGCCTCCTCGCGGCTTGGCGCGCGATCAATCGCCTCCATGTTCAGGAGGATCTCGTACAGCTGGCGCGCGCAGGAGGATGCGACCTCCCAGTGACCCGCCTCACAGACGAGACGAGCGGCCTTCAGGATGTTCACCCCACGAAGGAGAATCGTGCGTTCGAACTGCTCCTGAGTTGCGACGTTGGCTGGCCCGGTTCTCGCAAGTGCATAGTCGCCGGCGTCAGTCATCTCGCGGGTCTGCTGCACGGATAGGTGACAACTGATCTGCCTAGCCTTCGGGCTTGGCTGGGAGGATGTCCACCGTGTCGACGAAGCCGTATCCCAAGGAGTTCCGTGACGACGTTGTTCGCGTCGCCAGGAATCGAGAGCCCGGTGTCGGGCTGGATCAGATCGCCAAGGACTTCGGGATCCACTTCACCACGCTGTACGACTGGCTGAAGAAGGCCGACATCGAAGACGGTGAACGGCCCGGCACCAGCCAGGTCGCCTCAGCTGAGCTGCGTGAGGCCCGGCGGCGGATCCGGCTGCTCGAGCAGGAGAACGAAGTCCTGCGCAGGGCAGCGGCCTATCTGTCGCAGGCCAACCTGCCGGGAAAATGATCTACCCGCTCGTCAAAGAGCTGGCCGGCGACGGGATCCCCGTCACGGTCGCGTGCGGGGTGTTGAAGCTCGCCAGGGCGCCGTACTACCGGTGGCTGGCCCACCCGGTCACCGACGCCGAGCTGGTCGAGGCGCACCGGGCCAACGCCTTGTTCGACGCCCACCGTGATGATCCGGAGTTCGGCTACCGGTTCTTGGCCGATGAGGCCCGCCAGGCCGGCCAGCCGATGGCCGAACGCACCGCGTGGAAGATCTGTGCCGACAACGGCTGGTGGTCGGCTTTCGGCAAGAAGCGCGGCCGCAACGGGAAGAAGCCCGGCCCGCCGGTCCACGACGACCTGTGCGCCGTCATCGACGAGAAGGGCCGTACCCGGCACGAGTTCACCGCCACAGCACCCAACGAGTTGTGGATCGGCGACATCACCGAACACTGGACGAACGAGGGCAAGCTGTACCTGTGCGCGTTCAAGGACGTGTACTCCAACCGGATCGTGGGCTACTCCATCGACTCCCGGATGAAGTCCCGCCTCGCCGTCACCGCGCTCAACAATGCTGTCGCCCGCCGTGGCGTGGTCGCCGGCTGTGTGGTTCACACCGATCGAGGGTCGCAATTCCGTAGCCGGAAATTCGTCGGCGCGCTGAACCGCCACCACATGGTCGGATCGATGGGCCGGGTCGGTGCCTGCGGCGACAACGCCGCCATGGAATCCTTCTTCTCCCTGCTCCAGAAGAACGTCCTCAACCGGCACGCCTGGGCCACCCGCGAACAGCTCCGGATCGCGATCGTGACCTGGATCGAACGCACCTACCACCGACGCCGGCGCCAACACGGGCTGGGCCGATTGACCCCCATCGAGTACGAGACCATCATGACCACGACAGCCAATCAGGCTGCGTGACTAACCACTGTCACCTGATCGTGCAGCAGACCCCGCGGCTAATCTTGAATAACGGCCTAAGGCGCTTGGCGGGTGAGCCGAGACTCCCCATCCCGTTCGCTGCACGCTCTGGGTTGAAGCTGTTCGGCTTACGGGCACGGCTCATGCACGCAGCATACGAATACAGCGAGCAACGTGCTCGCTGTTGCGTGTACGACAGCCCCCGCCTAGATGAGCCTGAGGATCAGCGCGATCACTGCCCACAGCCGTGAGAATTGGGATTGGTGGAAGATGATCAGCGCGAGGTAGGGAACGAGTGGCATCAAGTGTCTCCTCGATGGATTAGCCACCGCTCGACCCGATCGCGGAACTGCTCGACGAGGTCGAGGAAGCTCAGGATCAGGATGACGGCTAGGTAGCTGATGACTCCGATGAGAAGTAGCTACAGCATGGCGTAGGGCGTGGTGATGAGGAAGTTGACCAGCATCACTCGCTCCCTCGGCTGCCCAGCCACTCGGAGAGCATCCATGCCAAACCGACTGGAGCTACTGCGAAGGCCAGGCGGGCAGCCGCAGTTGAGAGCGACCCAACCGACGCCTGGATCGAGTCTGGCCGGACACCGATCCTCGGGAAGTCTCTACGTAGCCGCACGTCGCGTGCTCGACCATGCCGATTTCAGGACGTAGTCCGCGCAGTCCCACCGAGCGATCGTGTTCTGCGGACCCACAACGCCCGTAACGCGCGCGCTCGGATCGCAATCGTTCGCACCGTCCTCAATGCAGTCGACCAGCACTCCACGAGACTATTGGCATTAGGGAAGCCGACCTCAGACAACTCGGACCATCGGCCGGCCCGGGTCGGTCGTAGGCCAGCCGGCGCACATGCCACGCGCGGCAACTGGTGGTCCGGGCGCGCGGCAGAGTAGCCACTCGCTGGTGCACATCAACCGCTACCGTGGTGCGGTGGTCACCCCAGACGAACAACGCAATCGGGTCTTCTTCGCCTACGCCTCAGCGCCTCCACTCCGCGCAGAAGCCATGCGAGACGCCGCCTCCGCACTGTCGAAGCGCGGACACGATGCCCGCACATGGGAAGACATGAAGGTCGACGGTCGCGTACTTATCGACTCCATCATCGAAGAAATAGATGCGTCTGACGGACTAGTCGGAGAGATCAGTTCGATGAACTGGAATGTGCTCTTCGAATTGGGCTATGCCGTCGCCCGAAACAAGCCAATATGGCTAGCATTCGATGAGACCGACGCCGAAGCTGAACGCATATGGAACGAAGTGGCCATTTTCGCGACAGTAGGCCGCACCGAGTATGCTGGGAATCCAGAAGTGCTCGTCGGTCGATATCTGAGCAGCCTGGGCCACAGCACGCAGCCGCTCTTCGGGGTCCTACTTGCGAACGGCAAACCGCGAGAGGAGAATGCGGTCTTTGCGCCATCGCTGCCTCTGCGGTTCAGTGCGGCGCTGGGACTAGAACAACTCCTGGAGAGGCAGAGTCACCTTAAGATCTTAGGCGCTGGAGACGACCTTGGCATCGCGCCACTTGGGTTCTATGCCAAAGAAATCTATCGCTCATCTGCGGCCATCATTCATCTCTTGGGCGCAAGTAGGAAGCATGCGACTGAGCACAACGCTCGCGCCAGCTTCTTGGCAGGGTTCGCGCACGGTTTAGGAATTCCGCTCCTAATGGTGGTGCAGCAGGGATTTGCCGCGCCGCTCGACTACCGAGACCTCCTATATCAATACAGCACCTCGGCCGACTTGCAGAAGAAGGTCAAAGAATGGCTCGACACTATTCCAAAGGCGCGGCTGGGCGGACGACGCCTGGGGCGCTTCCAGCTGGATATTGAACTGCCACTGAGCAGCTTCGGTCAGTATGTCGCAGAATACGAGGCGGATGAACTAGGAGCGTATTTCATTCAAACGAGCGAGTTCTCTGCTGTCGTTGCTGGAGAATCGCAGATCTTCGCAGGACGAAAGGGTACGGGCAAGACCGCCACCATGTTGCAGGTTGCCCTTGACCTCGGGCGTGATCGCGAGGTCCTTGTGGTTCCAATCAAGCCCTCCTCTTACGAGCTAGCGGGGCTCATCGAGGTCCTCAAACAGTTCGGAAGCCCCGCGCATGCGGAGTACTTCTTGATGACGAGTTGGACCTTCCTCATTCAGAGCGAGATCGCGCTTCGTGCACTCGAGCTGCTGGGGGGCCGGCCACTGTCGCAGGATGAACAGACCGCTGGCGATGACCTTCGCTACCTGCTTCAGCAGATGTCCATTAACCCAGACGAGGATCTCTCGGCGAGGCTCGAGCGAGTCGTCAAGAGGGTGCTACGTGAAACCGCGCAGGGTGACCGAAATGATCACGACGCCGTAGCGCGTGCCATCCGGGCGGATCAACTGAGCAGGCTACGCACACTGACGTCGAGAATCCTCGGAGGCTTCCGTAGGATTGCCATCCTAATTGATAACCTCGATAAGAACTGGGAGCGAGGCGCTGATTTCGAGGTGAACGCTCGGTTCATTCTGTCGCTACTCGTGGCGGCAGGGAGGATAGAAAAGGACTTCAGTCGGTCACGAGGCGATGCAGGCTTCAATGCGACTCTCGCCCTTTTTATTCGCACGGATATCCTTGATGCTGTACGTTCCTATGCTCGGGAGCCAGACAAGATCGGCGCTCGGGCCGTCGATTGGGGTGACGAACAACTCCTGGTTCGCGTTCTCGAAGAGCGTTATGCCGCCAATAGACGGAAGCGGGTGGGCTCCGCCTCGATGTGGGACGAGCTGTTTTGCCAAGAGGTCCGCGGCCTACCGACACGAGATTATATCCTGTGGCGCGCCCTCCGTCGACCGCGCGACTTCGTCTATTTTGCGAACTCGGCGCTTACTACGGCGATAAATCGAGGTCACTCACAGATCGACGCCTCTGACATCACTTACGCAGAACGGGAGTATTCGCGCTTCGCGATTCAAGCTTTGATTGTCGAGAGTGAGTCGCTCGACGTGAACCTGGAGGAGGCCCTCTACGAGTTTGCTGGCCTTTCTGCGACCCAGCCGGTCGGCGAGAT
The DNA here is from genome assembly GCF_964266745.1 of Propionicimonas sp. T2.31MG-18. Lineage (NCBI taxonomy): Bacteria > Bacillati > Actinomycetota > Actinomycetes > Propionibacteriales > Nocardioidaceae > Propionicimonas > Propionicimonas sp. T2.31MG-18. The sequence continues at coordinate 4,051 of NZ_CAXWGX010000006.1, read as the reverse complement.
CGATCGCCTCCTGAGCTCCGCCGCTGACCCCGAAGGTCTCCGAAAGTGGCTGACAGCTGCGTCGTTCTTCGGCGTCGAAGTTGCTGACCGCAAGTTCGAATACGTCGAGGGCGAGGTTTCCGCTCGCCGGAAGAGCCTCGTGGCGGAACGCATCGCCGCGAAGGAGGAGAGAACTCCCCGCCTCCGTATTCATCCAGCATTTCGCCCATACCTCGAGATCTCCGACGACGATCTGCACGACTGAGTGGGCACCAACCGGACCCTAAGTTTGTCACACCTGCAGGGATGTTTCCGTCGTGTAGGGAGCGGGCAGCGCATAGCGCCGCCAGCCCCTTCGAGTCAGGACATCCGGACATGCCGCGCCGCGGACGGTAGCCTCCGGCTGCCCGGCCGCGACCTCATCTGCCGCGCCTGGGGCGGTCGAGGTGCGGATCTGCGGATGTTCGGCATACCGCTCCTGCAACTCCAGTCGGCTTGCCAAGGCTTCAGGTTCTCCGCATCCGGAATCTGCTCTCAGCAGCGGAGGTGGAGGGCCCCCAGCTGCCGGGGCCCCGTTTGCGGAATGGCCGGGTAGCCTCGCAGCCATGGCGAAGGATGCGCTGACGTGACCCAATTCTGGGCGGAGGCTTGGTATTGGTTGGAGGTAGCGCTCGCCTTCTTCGCTTGGCCGGTGAGCCTGATTGTGTTGGGCTATTGGTTCTGGCCGTGGCGGGAGGGTCGCCGGCTGGCTCGCGGTCTTCGCGGGAGGGCTCTTCAGGTCACGGTTCTGGGGGCGATGACGGCAGCAACGTCGTACGCGAGTGCCTTGTGGGATTCATCCATGCTCGCGCCACTGCCCTTGGACGAGAGGTGCGGGGAGGGAGCTCTGCGGTCCACGTGGAATGCCCTGCCACTGAGTTATGTCTGCGTTGGCCCGGAAGGCGATGTCGAACTGGTCGGAGCGTGGACCAATCCCGTCGTTTTCGCCGGTCTCACCGCCGCGGTCACGGGCATGGTAATTGCCGGTGTCGCGACGGTGTCCTCGATGCGTAAGGCGGCCGCTTACGCCGCCGCGGCAGCCGCCAAGCGAGCCTCGGCCTAGCAAGCGGAGTTGAAGACGAGCTTGGCGCGTAGAGCCGGCTAGACAATCGACGCCTCGATCGCCCGTACGAATCCGGCGAGTGTGTCCGCGGCAAGGACAACGAGGGACAGGAGGGCAAGCCTCGGCGCGCCGGCTCGACTTCACCCCGGGATCATTCGGCCTCACCGACGCGCACATCTCGCCGATGTGCGCGGACGCCGCCCTGCGGGTTGGCCGCGCACTCATGCCGCGCCGCGGACGGTAGCCTCCGGCTGCCCGGCCGCGACCTCATCTGCCGCGCCGCGGACGGTAGCCTCCGGCTGCCCGGCCGCGACCTCATCTGCCGCGCCGCGGACGGTAGCCTCCGGCTGCCCGGCCGCGACCTCATCTGCCGCTGACTTCGCGGGAGATTTCGGATGAGGGCTTCAGTAGTCGAGAAGGAGTGGTTGATTGGCCAACTGGGCGGCATGCGCCAGTTCGAGGAACACGGCAAGGCCGAATCGTCCTGCTGCCTCCACGTCGGTTGAAGAGTCGGGGGGCCCGGCCTGTCGCAGCTGCCCGAGTTGGTCGTCGTCCAGCCCGAGGCGTTTGGCGAGCAGCGTGAGCTCAACCACGAGTTGGTCGACTCGGCCCATTCGGGCGGGTTGGCCGGTAACGCGCGGCGCTTCAAACACGGTCGGCGCCACCTCAACTGGAAGCCACCATTCAACCCCGGAAAGCAGAGTCGGGTACTTGGTCGGATTGGAGGAGGCCCGCTTGTATGCGGGAGCGTCCTGGAACGCACGGGCCGAATCAGCTCGACTCTCCCGCCGGAGAAGCCCTCGACGGGTGCCAGGCCTAAACTCCGGCTGCTCGTCATAGGCCGCGAGCAGAATCATCCCTCCGTAACCGTCCCAATCAGGCTTGTCCGTCCAATACGGCAGCTCAGCCTCGTCGGTCCAGCCCTCTGGACTCCCCAGAGCGCTGAGCAGACCGGCCTGCCAGGATCGAACCGCATCCGAGACAGCGACCGGATCGGTGATCACATCCTCGGGTTCGGGCTCAGCGTGGACTATCCGCACCTCGCGCCCCGCTGCTTGCATTGTCTGCTGCACCACCGTTAGCCAGTCACCAAGGGTGTAGCGGGTGAGTGGGCCAACGTAAACGTCCATTCCCATGCCCATATGCTGTCAGGCCGATGACTCGGGGGCGTAGGAAGCCGCGAGGTCCGCCAACCTCTCCGCTGCCCGAACGCACTGACTTGCCGCGCCGCGGACGGTAGCCTCCGGCTGCCCGGCCGCGACCTCATCTGCCGCACGCAGGGTGTCTGCCTGGGCGTTAAGCCATCTTGAGTAGCATTCACCGATCATTGCGGCCTGGACCACAGGCGGCGCTGCGGGATGACAGAATCGTGAGGACCACCCCTTGCTTTGAAGGACAACATGATCTGGTTCCTTGTCGCCGTCGCCGTCGCCATGGTTGCTGGATATCTCTGGGCAAAGAGCCGGAAGAATCGGGCGGTCGCCCAGAGCACCACACCGTTGCGCGTCACCACGGGCACAAGCGGTTCCGCGCGCGACGAGATGTGGCTGCCGATCGTCGGCACGTCGTATCACAGTGCTATCGATTACGCCGGCGATGGGCGCGTCGAGGTTCGGTTGAAGCGAGAGCCGAACAACGTCCACGATCCAAGCGCCATCGGAGCATGGATCGGGAACCGCAAGCTCGGATACGTGCCGCGCCGGATCGCTGCCCGGTACGCGCCTGTGATCGACAGCGCTGGTGGAACGCTCCGAGTCCCGGGATACTGCAGCGGGGGCTCCATCGACGTGGCCCCGGTGGGACTACCGACAGCTCCTTCGACCGAGAACCTGCGACCCATCACGGCCTGGGGCTGGACGTCATACGCCTGCGAGGTGGACGGCGAGTTCATGAACCGGGCTGGCATCTCGGCGGCCTTTTCCGCTGCGCGTGTCCCGATCACCGAAGCGGGTGCCGAGCTCGATGCGGTTCCGGCTCTCCTCCTTCGCGCAATCGACGGCTCGGACTTCATCGATGTTGTGATCAACGGCCAAGTGGTCGGCTTCCTGCCCGACAACGAAACAGCGACGTACCACACCGTGATCGAGGACTTGCGGGCACGAGGTGAAGCCCTGCAAGTTCCGGCTCGCATCTGGGCAAGACAAGGCGAGAGGTTGCGTGGCAGGGTCACGATCCAGTTGCCACGAGCCGACGAGATTCGACCCCCGTCGCCTCTGCCGACCGAACCTTACGTTGTCCTTCCCGCCAACTCGTCCATGCAAGTCACGGGCGAGGAGGCTTACCAAGACGCGCTCGTCCCCATCCTCGGTGGAAGACCCTCTGCGTCTGTTGTTGCGACCCTCCACTCAGCACAGATCCAGAAGGCGCGCTCCGTCGCGGACGTTGTTGAAGTGCGAGTTGCAGGAAGAACAGCCGGCTACCTGAGCGGGGTCAGCTCCGCCAACACAATCGACCTCATTCGTGCCTGCGAGGCAGCCGGGCGCATCCCGGTCGCGCACGGCACCCTCACCGGCAACTCACTCAAAGTCGAACTGACCGTTCGCACCGCAAAGACGGCGGATGTCTCCGACGAATGGCTCCACGCCGCACTGAGGTAGGTTCCCCCGAAAAGCCCAACCTTCGACCGGCGCCGACCTCCGAGCGACAAGGGGGAACGTCCGCATCTGCCGCGCCGCGGACGGTAGCCTCCGGCTGCCCGGCCGCGACCTCATCTGCCGCGCCGCGGACGGTAGCCTCCGGCTGCCCGGCCGCGACCTCATCTGCCGCTGCGTGCGAGTGCAGCCTTTCGGCCAGCTGACAGACACCGAAGCACGATCGCCCGCAATCGCCGCAAGGTACCGGGGTGAACCGCCCCGGCGTGTCCGGAGACTCAGTTCTTTGTCTCCTCAGCTTGCTGCTGGGGTTGCTGTTTGATCGTAGTAGGCGTTCTCGGTCTCGGCGGGGGTGAGGTCGCCCCCGGCGTACTCGTGG
>NZ_CAXWGX010000005.1:0-19912 GCF_964266745.1 Propionicimonas sp. T2.31MG-18 | reverse complement strand
CACCAACACCGACCGCGCAGACGCCCTTGCCCCATGGCTCAACTACTACAACACTGAACGCCGACACACCGCACTCGGAGGCCACCCCCCGATCAACCGACTGTCACCAACCTGATGGCCGAGTACAGCTAGATCCCGGCGTAGGAGTGCAGGCCGGAGACCAGCAGGTTGATGCCGATGAAGTTGAACCAGAACGTGGCCAGGCCGACGACCGCGACGACCGCGGCGCGACGTCCCTTCCACCCGGCGGTGGCGCGGGCGTGCAGGTAGACCGCGTAGACGATCCAGGTCACCAGCGACCACGTCTCCTTCGGGTCCCAGCCCCAGAAGCGTCCCCAGGCGAACTGGGCCCAGATGGCACCCGCGGCGATGGTGAACGTCCACAGCGGGAAGGCGAACGCGTGGAAGCGGTAGCTGACCCGGTCGAGGGCCGCCGCGGACGGGATCCGCGCGAGGTAGCCGCGGACGCTGCCGCGGGCCTCCGCCCGCGTCCGCACCAGGTACAGGATCGCGGCGATGCCGCCGACGTTGAAGGCGGCGCCGGCCGTGGCCGCGGCGATGATGTGGATCACGAACCACACCGAGTGCAGGGCGGGCATGAGCTCGGAGACGTCCACGTAGAACACCGTGACCGCCAGGCCCTGGCCGATCGTGAGCAGGAGCGTCACCGGCAGCCCCAGCCAGCGCATGCCGGAGCGCAGGGCGAGCACGAGGTAGACGATCGCGACGATCGCCAGCGACGTCGTGACGAACTCGTACATGTTGCCCCAGGGCGCCCGCTGGGCGGCCACGCCGCGCAGCACGACGCCGGCGACGTGCGTCAGCGCCGCCACCACGGTCACGGCCAGCCCGATCCGGCCGAGGAGCTCGGTCCGGCGGCCGTCCACGGCCACGGCGACCTCCGGCCCGGGCGCCTCCGCGGGCGCGCCGACCATGGCCGGGACCGGGCGGGCCACCTTCGCCGTCCGCACGCTGGCCCACTCGGCCGCGTGCGCGGTCATGGCCACCAGGTACAGGACCGCGGAGGTGACCATGGCCAGGCTGGAGTAGTAGGCGATCACTGCTGCTCCTCGCTGTCTGTGCCCGCCACTGTAACCCGCACCCCACAGGCCTCCGCCAGCCCCGCCACCTCCTCGGTGAGACCGCCGCGCCCCTCGACCCGGTCGAGCCCCGCGACCGACACGCGGCTCGCCGCCACCCCGGCGGGCCCGGCGGGGACGTCGTCGCCCTCCCCGTCCTCGGCCGGGCCAGCGGTGACGCGCACGAAGAGACGCCGCGGCCTCACGGTGAGGGAGACCCCCATGCCGATCACGGCGAGCATCACGGAGACCAGCACCAGCCAGCCGCCGGGGGTGTTCGAGACCTGGAGCTTGGTCCAGCGCTTCCAGCCGTCGAAGCTGATCGAGCCCCGTCCGTCCGGCAGCTCGAAGGACGCGCCGACTGACAGCCCGACGGTCACCGGCCGGTCTCCGTTCATCAGCTGGGTGAGCCCCTCCTTGTCGAGGCTGAAGACGCTCTCCGGCTCCCCGGTCTCCTGGCGGGGCGGGCCCGTCCACACGTTCAGCAGGAGCTCCGGCTTCAGGGCGTCGGGGAAGGCGGACACCATGCCACCCGCGCCGCCGGAGACCGACGTCGGCAGGAACACTCCTTCGAAGGCGAGGCGTTCGGGACGGGCGTCCGGCACCTTGATCACGCCGTCGGAGCGGAAGTTCGCGTCCTGGGGGAGGAAGACGACGGGCCCGGAGAAGGCGACGTCGCCGTTGCCGTCGGTGACCGTCACCACCGGCGCGTACCCGTGCCCGAGCAGGTGCACCGAGTCCCCGCCGATCGACAGCGGTGCGTTCACCTGGAGCAGCTGCTCGGTGTCGGGCCGACCCGGCTCGCTGACGGTGACGTGGGCGGTGAACTCCCTGGCCGCGCCGGTCTGGACCGGTCCCTCCTCGAACCGGACGTCGAAGCGGTCGACCCGCACCGTGAACGGGGAGAGGTGGGAGGAGGAGAAGGCCGCGCCGGCGCCGAACTCGTCGTACTGGGTGAGCGTGTTCGAGAACGCCTGGCCCTCGACCACGACCGCGGTGCCGCGGAAGCTGAACAGCGACCCCCAGGCCAGGCCGATCAGGGTGGTGACCAGGCAGATGTGGAAGAGGAGGTTGCCCGCCTCGCGCAGGTAGCCCCGCTCCGCCGAGATCGCGGCGTCGGTGCGCCGCACCCGGTAGCCCCGCTCCCGAAGATGCGCCTGTGCGGCGTCCAGCACGGCGGCGGGCGCGGACGCCACGGTGCCCACGGTGTGACCGGGCAGCCGGTCCAGGCGTCCCGGGCCGGCGTCGGGCAGTGCGCGCAGCTCGCGCAGGAAGGTCGCCGTGCGCGGCAGGATGCAGCCGATGAGTGAGATGAACAGCAGCAGGTAGATCGCCGCGAACCAGGCCGACCCGAACACGTCGAAGAAGCCCAGGCGTCCCAGCCACGGGCCGACCTCCGGGTTGGTGCGCAGGTAGTCGGCCACCCCCACCGGATTGGTCGGACGCTGCGGGAGCAGCGAGCCGGGGATCGCGGCGATCCCGAGGATGAGCAGCAGGATCAGCGCGGTGCGCATCGAGGTGAGGGTGGCCCAGCCGAACCGTAGCCACCCGACGAGGTTGGTCAAAGGATCACCTCGAAGCCCGCGGCCCACTGCCGCAGCCCGCCCATCAGCACGTCCCACCAGCCGGTGACCAGCAGCAGGCCGACGGCCATCATCGCGACGCCACCGGCCACCTGGATGCCCCGGTGGTGTCGCTTCACCCAGCCCAGGGTGCCCGACAGGCGGTCGAAGGCGAGCCCGGCCACGACGAACGGCAGGCCGAGCCCGAGCGAGTACGACAGGGCCAGGACGCCGCCGCGCAGCGCCGTCCCCTCGTTCAGGGCCAGGGAGAGCACCACCGACAGCGCCGGCCCGATGCACGGCGTCCAGCCCAGCGCGAACACGATCCCCAGCAGCGGGGACGCGGCCACGCCAAGGCGCGGCACCACGTTGAGCCGCCAGTCCGGCACCGGCACCCAGCCGGTGAACATCAGCCCGAGGACGATGGCCAGCACGCCGGCGACGACCGTGATCGGGCGCTGCCACTCCACCAGGGCGGCACCGACCGTGCCGGCCAGGGCGCCGGACGCGACGAACACCAGGGCCAGGCCGGCCACGAAGCCCAGCGTCCCGGCCAGCACGCGGCGGCGGTGGCCGGAGATCTCGGTGGCCCCCAGTCCGGTCGCGTAGCTCAGGTAGCCGGGCAGCAGCGGCAGCACGCACGGGGAGAAGAACGACACCAGCCCGGCGAGGAAGGCCACCGGGAGCGCCAGCAGCACCGAGCCGCCGACCGCCTGCTGCACCCACTCGGTCACGACAGGTCCTCGATCAGGCCGACCAGCGTGGCCTCCGTGGTCTCGCCGATGATCCGTGCGGCCACCCGGCCCTGGGGGTCGACCAGCAGCGTGCTCGGGATGGCACTGGCCGGGAGCTGCCCGGAGAACTCCAGCAGCAGCGCGCCGTCGGGGTCGTAGAGGTTCACGTACGGCACGCCGAAGCTCCGCACGAAGGCCTTCGGCGCCGCGGTGTCGAGGTCGCGGGTGTTGAGGCCGACGAACACGGCCACCTCCGCCGTCCGCCTGCTCGCGGCCACCAGCGCCGGGGCCTCCGCCCGGCAGGGCGCGCACCAGGAGCCCCAGACGTTGTAGACGATCACCTTGCCGGCCGCGGACGAGCTGTCCCACGCGGCACCCTCCAGCGTCGTGCCACGGATGGCGGGCGCGGGCGGGCGCTGGTCCGGGGCCAGGCGCGTGATCGTGCCGTCGCCGCCGACGAACCCGGACGTGCCGGACGGGGCCGAGCCGCAGCCGGCCAGCAGCAGGGTCAGCAGGACCGCGAGCAGCCGCCTCATCAGGCTCCCGGGCGGAAGCGCTTCACCTTGGGCGGCACCAGGTCGGCGCACGGCTCCGCGTAGTCCACGCGCACCAGGTGCGTGTCGTGGTAGGTGAACGTGGTGACGCTGGCCAGGCGCGCCTGGCGGCGCCGCGGGTCGTGCACCAGGGGCCGGCCCTCCCCCCAGCTGCGGGCCATCCAGATGGGGAGCTCGTGGGAGACGATCAGGACCTCCCCGCCGACGGCGTGGGACGCGGCGTCGGCCAGCGCCGCCCGCATGCGCGCGAGGATCGAGGTGTACGGCTCGCCCCAGGAGGGCCGCAGCGGGTTGCGCATCGCCCACCAGCTCGACGGGCGGAGCAGGATCTCGTTGTACCGGCCGAAGCTGCGTCCCTCGAACACGTTGGCGGCCTCGATCACCCGCTCGTCGATCGCCACCTCCAGCCCGGGATGCCGCGCCGCGATCGGGGCCATCGTCTCCTGCGCCCGCTGGAGCGGCGAGCTGACCAGCCGGACGAGCGGTGCGTCGGCGAAGTACTCGCCGAGCCGCTCGGCCATCTGCCGGCCCAGGTCGGACAGGCCGTACCCCGGCGTGCGCCCGTAGAGGACGCCCTCGGGGTTGTGCACCTGCCCGTGCCGCACCAGGTGGACGACGTGTTCCATCGATCTCCTCGCCTCGCTCGTGGCCCCAACAATACGCAGGGGCCACGGCGTGGCGGGAACGGGTGGCCGCCGGGGCCGTCAGCGCCGCACGAACGGCTGCTGGAGCTCGGTCACCCAGGCGTCCGGGTCGTCCATCGGGGTCTCCAGGTACACCTCGCGGCACGCTCCCGAGGGCTCGGCGTCGTTGTCCTCCAGCCACCGGCCGACGGCCTGCCAGGCCGCGCCGATGCCCGCCATCGAGCCGAGGTGCACCAGCGTCACCGCCTCCGGCACCGCCGGCAGCTCGCCGACGCCGAAGCCGGGCGCCGCCTCGCCGTCGTAGGCGAAGCCGCAGTGGCACTCCATCCCGTCCTCGCCGACCACGTAGTAGCCGACGCCGAGCCCGGGACGCGCGCCGGCCGCGGTCATCGCGTCCCACACCCGGCCGAACAGTGGCCCGACGTGGGCGCTGATGTCGTCCTGGGCGCCCACCGTGCACGACAGCTCGCCCAGCCGCAGCGCGGGGACGGGCTTCACCACGAACTCTTGATCCATCTGTGACTCTCCTTCGATCAGGCGGAGACGTCGCTCGACGGCGGCGAGCTGGTCGCCGGTCGCCCGCAACTGCTCGGCGAGTTCGGCCCGCCGCAGCACCAGCATCCCCTCGAGCTGCGCGACCGTCAGGTGGTCGTCGAGGAGCCGTCCGATGGCCTCCAGCCCGAACCCGAGGCCCCGCAGGGCCACGATGCGGTTCAGCCGTGCCAGCTGCGCGGCGGAGTAGCTGCGGTAGTTGGTCCAGGGGTCGACGTGCGCAGGCACGAGCAACCCCAGCTCGTCGTAGTTGCGAAGCATGCGTACCGACACCTGGCCGAGCCGGGCGAAGTCTCCGATCTTCAACATGACTCCTTTGTCATGCCTCTGGCGGGGTGAGGGTCAAGCCCCCAGCGCAGACTCCAGCGCGACGGCGTCCACGTGCCAGAAGGCATGGCGGACGCCGTCCACGAACGTCACCGGGACGTGGTCGGTGTACTCGGCCCTCAGGGTCTCGTCCGCGTCGACGTCGCGCACCGCCCAGGAGTTCCCGGTGGCGGCGCAGACGGCGCGGACGACCTCGAGGGCCTCGTCACAGAGGTGGCAGCCATCACGGACCAGCAGCACCACGCGGGGCTGGTCCATGGGGGTTACTTGCCGGCGCGACGACGCTGGATGCGCGTCTTCTTGAGCAGCTTGCGGTGCTTCTTCTTCGCCATCCGCTTGCGGCGCTTCTTGATGACCGAACCCACTGGCAGACCTCTCGGTTACCGTCCTGCGGACGGCAGATGAATGGATCGGGCTGGTGGTCCAGCCCGAAAGGACCCGGCTGGACGACCCAGCCAAGCACAAGATCTTACTGGTCGCCCCCACCGGGGACGAAATCAGCCTGCGTGGTAGAAGGACTCACGCAGGTAGGCGTTCACGGCGTGCTCGGGGACACGGAAGTTGCGGCCGAAGCGCACCGCCTCCAGATCACCGGAGTGGATGAGCCGGTACACCGACATCCGCGACACCCGCAGCGCAGCTGCGACCTCGGCCACCTTCAGAAACCGGACCGTTCCCAACGGCGTCACCGGGTCGTTCATCTGCGTACCTTCCCCCTCCTCAGGGGCTGCCCTCGCGGCAGCCGCTCCGGCCAACACTAGTGGCCGAGGGGGTCTCGTGGGACCTCTGTGACGAAGATGTCAATCCGCCACGCCGTGGGCCAGCAGGGCGAAGGACGCCAGCCAGTGCTCCGACATGTAGTCGCCGCCCACGACGTGCTCCAGCCCGGCCGCTGCGTGCCGCCGGGCGGCGTCACGCAGGTCGTGGCGGCCCAACCGCGCACCGAGCCGTCCGAGCACCCCGGCGCGGTGGAGGTTGAGCCCGTCGAGGTGGGCCACCTGCCCGTCGCTGCGGTCACCACCGGCCACCGGTTCGGCCCACGCACCGAGCTCGCCGGCGGCCAGCGTCGGCAGGAAGGCGTGCAGCCACTCCTCGAACCGCGGGGACGGCAGCAGTTCCGCCATCAGGTCGGCCTCCGCCAGCCCCGGGGAGAGGAAGTCCCAGCCGTCGGGCTCCCAGCGGTTGTCGTACCCGGCGTCGGTGCCGTACCAGCGGGACGCGGCGTCGGTGATGGCCGCCAGCAGCGCGGGATCCCCGTCCCGCTCGCCGCGGCGTGCCCAGCGCAGGGCCCGCGTGAGCCCGAAGGCGCTGTTGAGGTGCATCCCCGCCCGCACGGGACGGGCCATGCCGGGCAGCCAGCCGACGAACCGCGCGGCCAGCAGGTCTGCGAGGGGCCGCAACGCCGCGGCCCAGCGGGTCGCGTCCGGGTCGTCCCAGCCGGTCACCTCCTCCGCCAGCTCCAGCGCCCAGCCCCAGCCGTAGGGACGCTCGAACAGCGGGTCCGCGGCGAGGTAGGCCAGCTCGCCGGCGATCGCATCCGGATTCAGGTGGTCGTCCAGCAGCGCCCGGGCGCCGGGGGCGTCCGTCCCGTCCCGCAGCAGGCGCACCAGCGCCCAGTGCATGTGCACGGCGGAGTGCCAGTCGTAGCAGCCGTGGAAGGCCGGGTGGGCCCGGCGGGGTTCCAGCACGACCGGCCCGGCGGCCGAGTGCCGCCAGCCGTGCGGGTACTCCCGGCCGAGGGCGTCCATGATGGCGGGCAGGTAGGCGGCGGCGTGCATGCCCCCGATTGTGCCGCCGCCGAGGCCCCTCAGGCGGGACCGGCGGCCGACACCGGGGGCAGTGTCCGCCCGGCGAGCAGCCGGGCGTACCAGTGCGCCGAGTCCTTCCAGGTGCGTTCAAGGGTGTCGAAGTCCACCCGGATGATGCCGAAGCGCCGCGAGTAGCCCCACGCCCACTCGAAGTTGTCCAGCAGGGACCACAGGAAGTAGCCGCGCACGTCGGCCCCGGCGTCCATCGCCGCGGCCACGGCGGCGAGGTGGTCGTGCACGTAGGCCACCCGCTGGACGTCGCGGACGCGGCCGTCGGCGTCCACGTGGTCGTCGAAGGCCGCGCCGTTCTCCGTGATCACCAGCGGCAGCCCGGGGTAGCGCCCATGCAGGTCGAGCAGCAGCGCGGTCAGCCCCTCGGGGGCGATGTTCCAGCCCATCTCGGTGTAGGGCCCGGGCTCGGTGACGAAGGCGACCCGGTCGGCCCCGACCCAGGGCGAGGACGCCGACTCCCTGTGCCCGGAGTTGTCGGAGGTCGTGTCGCCGTCCGGGGCGTGGCGGACCATCGTCGTGGCGTAGTAGTTGACGCCCAGGGCCGCGAGCGGCTGCCGGATCGCCGCCAGGTCGCCCGGCAGGACGAAGTCCCAGGCGGTGAGCCCGGCGGTGTCGGCCAGCAGGTCGTCGGGGTAGGCGCCCTCCAGCATCGGCCCGGTGAACGCCCGGTTGCCCACCGCGTCGATCTGGCGGACCGCGTCGAGGTCGGCCGCGCTGCCCGGGTCGGCCGCGCGCAGCGCGTGCAGGTTGAGGGTGACCGACACCCGCGCCTGCGCGCCGAGCACGTCGCGGATGGCCGTGGCGGCCAGGCCGTGCGCGAGGTTGAGGTGGTGGACGGCCCGCAGCGCCGCCACCGGCTCGGTGCGCCCGGGCGCATGGACGCCGGAGGCGTACCCGAGGTAGGCGGAGCACCACGGCTCGTTCAGGGTCGTCCAGGTGTGCACGCGCTCGCCGAGCTCGGTGGCCATCAGCCGCGCGTACTCGGCGAAGGCCAGCGCGGTGTCGCGGTTCGCCCAGCCGCCGGCGTCCTCCAGTTCCTGGGGGAGGTCCCAGTGGTAGAGCGTCACCCACGGTTCGACGCCGGCCGCCCGGAGGGCGTCCAGCAGGTCGCGGTAGAACGCGACGCCGGCCTCGTTCAGCGCCCCGGTGCCCCCCGGCTGCACCCGCGGCCAGGAGATCGACAGCCGGTAGCAGTCCAGCCCGAGGGCGGTGATGTGCCCGAGGTCCTCACGCCAGCGGTGGTAGTGGTCGCAGGCCACGTCCCCGGTGTCGCCGTACTCCGTGGCGCCGGGGGTGTGGCTGTAGGTGTCCCAGATCGAGGGCCCGCGGCCGTCCTCGGACGCCGCCCCCTCGATCTGGTAGGCAGCGGTCGCCGAGCCGAACCGGAACCCCGGGCCGAAGGTCACCGCGCCCACCTCAGGCCTCCACCCGCACGGTGCCCGGCCCGTGCGCGGTGGCCGACGGCGCGCCGCCGGCGACCGCGACCGACCAGCCGGCGGGGGCGTCGTCACTGCTCACGACGACCTCCGCGCCGCTGCGGCGCACCCGGAAGGTGGCCGCGCTCCCCGTTCCCCCGGGCACGACCAGCGTGCGGTCGTAGCCGTCCGGGAGCTCGTAGAGCCGCAGCGTCACGTCCTCGGCCCATGCGTACTCGGGGCTGTCCTGCACCGCGCCGACCGGCAGCACCGTCCCGGGCCGCACGTACACCCCGAGGGAGTCGAAGCCGTAGGTGCGCGACGTCCAGGCCGGCCCCTCGGCCACCGAGCCGTCGAGCAGGTGCGTCCACCGGCCGGCCGGCAGGTAGGTCTCCCCCACCCCGTCGGCGCGGAACACCGGGGAGACGCAGAGCGCGTCGCCGAGCATGAACTGGGTGTCGACGGTGTGGGTGCCGCGGTCCTGCGGGAACTCCAGCACCATCGGGCGCATCATCGCGATGCCCTCGTCGCTGGCCTGCGCGGCGATCCCGCCCAGGTAGGGCATCAGCGAGAGCTTCAGCCGGGTGAACCGGCGGGTGACCTCCACGGCCTCCTCGTCGAAGGCCCACGGCACCCGGTACGACCCGGACCCGTGCAGGCGGGAGTGCGAGGAGAGCAGTCCGAAGGGCAGCCACCGCTTGAATACGCCCGTGTCCGGGGTGCCCTCGAACCCGCCGATGTCGTGGCTCCAGTAGCCGAACCCGGACAGGGCCAGCGACAGCCCGCCCCGCAGCGACTCGGCCATCGAGGCGTAGGTGGAGTCGCAGTCGCCGCCCCAGTGGACGGGGAACTGCTGGCCGCCGGCCGTGGCGGAGCGCGCGAAGAGGACGGCCTCGCCCTCGCCGCGCTCGGCCACGAGCAGCTCGTGGACGCAGCTGTTGTAGAGGTGCGCGTAGTAGTTGTGCATCCGCTGCGGGTCGGAGCCGTCGTGCCACGCGACGTCCGTGGCGGGGATGCGCTCGCCGAAGTCGGTCTTGAACGCGTCCACGCCCTGGTCGAGCAGCACCTTCAGCTTGCCCTGGAACCAGGCGCGGGCCTCCGGGTTGGTGAAGTCCACCAGCCCCATGCCGGCCTGCCACTTGTCCCACTGCCAGACGTCGCCGGACGTGGTGCGCAGCAGGTAGCCCTTCTCGGCGCCCTCGGCGAACAGCGCGGAGCGCTGCGCGATGTAGGGGTTGATCCACACGCAGATGCGCACCCCCTTCTCCTTCAGCCGGGCGAGCATGCCGACGGGGTCGGGGAAGGTGCGCGGGTCCCACTCGAAGTCGCACCACTGGTACTCGCGCATCCAGAAGCAGTCGAAGTGGAACACCGACAGCGGCAGCTCGCGCTCGGCCATGCCGTCGATGAAGCTCGAGACGGTCGCCTCGTCGTAGCTGGTGGTGAACGACGTGGTCAGCCACAGCCCGAACGACCAGGCCGGCAGGCGCGCCGGGCGTCCGGTGAGCGCGGTGTAGCGGCGCAGCACGTCCTTGGGGGTGGGCCCGGCGATCACGTGGTAGGACAGCGACTGCCCCTCCACCGAGAACTGGACGCGGGTGTTCACCTCCGAGCCCACCTCGTAGGAGACGCGCTCGGGGTGGTCGGTGAAGACGCCGTAGCCCCGGCTGGTCAGGTAGAACGGGACGCTCTTGTACGCCTGCTCGCTGGAGGTGCCCCCGTCCTCGTTCCAGATGTCGACGACCTGGCCGTTCTTGGTGAAGGCGCCGAACCGCTCGCCGAGGCCGTACACCTGCTCGCCCGGCTCGAGCGCGAGCTGCTCGTGCACGAACTCGCGGCCGTCCCTGTGCTGCATGGCGCCGACCGACTTGGCCAGCGAGGAGGTCAGCACCCGTCCCCCGGAGACGAAGTCCGCCCGCCACGAGCCGCGCCGCGGAACGCGGACCTCCAGCTCGCCGGACCGCAGGACGGCGACGTCCTCACCCAGCTCCACCTCGGGCACGAAGCCTTCGGGGCGGTGCAGGGCGAAGGACGGGCCGACGGGCCGCCGTCCGTCGTGGTGGACGATGCGGGTGCTGATCACCCCGGGCGCGGGCGAGGAGTAGGTGATGGTGAGCATCGGGCGGTTGAGCACGTCACCGCGGCCCCGGATCCGGGACGTCGGCGCGTACACGGTCATGGTGCCGGCGGCCGGGTCGATGCGGACGTCGTCGACCTCGACCGCGTACAGGGGGGTGTACTCGGGCCGAATGGCCCAGTACCCGTCGGTGAACTTCATGGGCGTCTTTCGGTTCTGTGGTGGCCGGTCACTTCACCGCGCCGGCGGTGACGCCGCGGGTGAGGGTCCGCTGGAAGATGAGGAAGAAGACCAGCGCCGGCAGCAGCGAGACCAGGGCCCCGGCGTTGGTCGTGGGGGCGTCCATCATCCGGTCGCCCTGCAGCGAGGCGAGCGCGATCGGGACGGTCTGGGTGGCGTTCGAGGTGAGCATCACCAGCGGGATGAAGAACTCGTTCCACGTCCAGATGAAGAAGAACACCATCAGCACGCCGAGCGTGGGCCGCAGGATCGGGTAGACCACCGACCACAGGATGCGGAACCGTCCCGCCCCGTCCAGTGCCGCGGCCTCGAGGAGCTCCACCGGGAAGGTGCTCAGCACCGAGGACAGCAGGTAGATGCCGAAGGCGGACTGGATCACGGTGAAGATGATGATCACCGACCACTGCGAGTTCGACAGCCCGACCGCGTTGGCCATGGTGAACAGCGGGTAGATGATCGCCTCCTGCGGCAGCATGTTGGCGATCAGGAACACCGCGATGATCCACACCCTGCCCTTCACCCGCCCGATGCCGATCGCGTAGGCGGTGATCAGGGAGAGGAAGGTGCCGAACACGGCCACCAGCCCCGAGATCATGATTGAGTTGAGCAGCTTCAGAGGGAACTGCGTGCGGTTCCAGAAGTTGACCAGGCCGTCGGTGTAGAAGGCCGTCGGCAGGCTGAGCGGCCCGTTCTGGGAGTAGTCGGCCGAGGACTTGAAGGCGTTCATCGCCATGATCACGAACGGGGCGAGCATGGCCAGCGCGAACAGCCCGGCGGCGGCCAGGACGAACCAGCGTCCCACCCCCCGGTGCAGGCGCGCGTCCACCTTGTTGCCCGGCACGGCCGTGCCCTTCACGACGACCGGCGTCGTTGCGGTGGTGGTGGACATCAGCGTCCCTCCCTCTCGCGCCGCTCGGCCCGCGCCTGGAACTGCAGGATGACGGTGGCGACGATGATGATCACGATGGTGAGGACGGTGGCCACGGCGGCGCCGTAGCCCACCTTCGACTTGTCGAAGAAGTTGAGGAACGAGTAGTAGCTGGGCACCAGCGTCGTCCCCTCGGGGCCGCCGCGGGTGAGCACGTAGACCGGGGCGAACACCTTCAGCGCCGCGACCGTGCAGGTCAGGGTGACCACGAAGGTCTCCGGCTTGATCTGCGGCAGGGTGATCGCGCGCAGCCGGGCCCACCAGTTGGCGCCGTCGAGCTCCGCGGCCTCGTACAGCTCGGGGTCGACCCGCTGGAGGGCGGCCATGAAGATCACCACGGGGTAGCCGATCTGCACCCAGATCAGCACCAGCATGACGCTCGGCATCGCGAGCTGCGGGTTGCCCAGCCAGTCGGGCGGATCGGTCACGCCGAGGTTGGTGAGGATGACGTTGACCGCGCCGTCCTGGGCGTTCAGGATCCAGTTCCACACCACGCCCGCCACCGCGACCGGCAGGATCTGCGGCAGGTAGTAGGTGGCCCGCAGCACCGAGGCGACGCGGGCACCGAAGCGCCGTCCGAGGTAGTCGAAGAGCACCGCGGCCAGGACGAGCCCGATCACGGTCGGCACGACGACCATCGCCACGACCATCGAGATCGAGTTGCGGAACGACGTCCAGAAGGCCTCGTCGGCCAGCAGGTCGGCGTAGTTGCCCAGGCCGTACCAGCGCATCGGCGCCAGGCCGCCCTTCCACTTGAACAGGCTGTAGTAGACGTTCATCACCAGGGGGTAGCCGATGACCAGCAGGAAGGCGAGCGCGCCGGGGATCAGGTACGGCAGGTAGGGGACCCAGGTGGCCCTGCGCCTCGTTGTCGTGTCGGTGGTAGCCATGTCTTCCTCGCTGTCGTGCGAACCGGGGGCGGGGTGGGCGCCTGGCCCACCCCGCACGCCGTGTTCAGCCGTTGAGCAGGTCGTCCTTGCCCTGGGCGTAGGCCTTGCCGAGGCCCTCGAGGGTCGCCGGGACGTCCTTGTTGCCGTTGGCGAGGGCCTGGAGCTGCGCCACGATCACGTCGTAGTAGCCCGGCACCGGCCAGTCGGGGTAGAACGCCAGCCCGTCCTGCTTGAGGATCGAGTCGAAGTTCGTGGTGAGCTCCTTGACCTTCGCGTCGGTGATCACCGAGGTGTCACCGGCGACCGGGAGGCCACCCTTCTCGGCCAGCACGTTCTGCACCTCGGGGCTCAGCGTGATGTCGATGAACTCCTTGGCCAGCTCGGGCGACTTCGCCTTGGTCGGGATCACCCAGATGTTGCCGGACGAGCCCGGGTGCAGGGCGTTGCCAGGGAAGAGGAACATGCCCCAGTCGGCCTTCATCTCGGTGGCCAGGCGGCCGAACCACCAGGAGCCGGAGACCATCATCGGGTACTTGCCCTTGATGAAGGACACGCCCATGTCCTCGGCCTTCAACGCGGCCACGTTCTTGTCGATGTAGCCCTTGGAGATCCAGTCCTTCAGCGCGGTGGTGCCCGCGGTCATCTGGGCGCCCTGGAAGTCCACGTCGTTGGCGAAGAGCTGGTAGTCGTTCACGAAGGACCGGTCGGCGTTCGCCAGCACGAGCTCGTACCAGAGCTGGCCGAGCGGGTACTCCGCGCCGGCGGTCGCCAGCGGGGTGACGCCCTTGGCCTTGAAGGTGTCCATGACCTTCACGAACTCGTCCATGGTGGTCGGCACCTGCAGGTCGTACTTCGCGAACAGGTCCTTGTTGTAGTAGACCCCGACGAACTCGCCGTAGTTCGGGACGCCGTACCACTCGCCCGAGCCCATCAGGCCCTTGTCGTTGTACTTCGCCGTGGTGGCCAGCGAGCCGGCGAGCTTGCTCTCCCAGCCGTACTGCGTGGCGGCGTCGGTGAGCGGGGTGATCAGGCCCTGCGCGGCCAGCTGGCCGGCGGTGGCGTTGCCCTTGTTGTACTCCATGACGTCGGGCACGGAGTCCCCGGTGAGCACGATCTTGGCGTTCTTCTGGATCTGCTCGAAGGTCTGCGCCTCCTCCTTGACGGTGACGTCGGGGTGCTTGGCCTTGAAGATCTCGACGGCCTTCGCCCAGGCCTGGCCCATCGCCGACTCGTCACTCTCGTAGTCCCAGATGGTCAGCGTCTTCGGCTCGCTCGCGGCGCTCGAGCCGCCGGCCGAGGGAGCCGAACCTGCGCTGGAGCAGGCAGTCAAGGCGAGGGTGAGCGTCGCCGCGGCTGCGACGAGCGTCACGCCCATGTTTCGCTTCATTGCGTGTCCTTTCGGTGGAGCCGGGGATCCGGCGGGGACGGAGACCTGGTCAGGCGTCCGGTTCGGTCCTGGCTGGACCAAGGCTCATCCCCGGCTCGAGCACGCAGGGAATGAGTTGATTGGGGAGGGGGTGGCGGCCGTCGGAGAGCTGGTCGAGCAGCCGGTCGACGGCGAGGCGGCCGAGTTCGGCGCCGGGAGCGTGCATGGTGGACAGCGGCGGGTAGGTCAGGACGCCGACGCCGGGCGAGGTGACGATGCCGAGCACGGAGACGTCCTGCGGGATGGCCAGGCCGCGGTGCTGGAGTTCGGCGTAGACGCCGAAGGTGGCGAGCTCGTTCATCGTGACGATCGCGGTCAGCCGGGGCTCGGAGGCCAGCAGGTCGGCGGTCACCTCGCGTCCGACGACCGGCGACTCGGCGCAGGCCCGGGCGAGCGGCTCCAGCCCGTGCCCGGCCATCGCCCGGTCGAACGCGACGGCGGCGCGGACGGCCGGGCCGTAGCCGGCGTCGATGCGCTCCTGGGAGTGGTTGATGAAGGCGATGTGCCGGTGGCCGAGGCCGACGAGGTGCTCGATGGCCCGCTCGACGGTGGCGTCGAAGTCGATGTCGACGCTGGGACGGTGCTGGACGTCGCGCGTGCGGCCGATCATCACGTAGGGCACCTGCGCGGCCTCGAGGACGTCGATGCGCTGGTCGTCGAGCACGACCTCCATCACGAGGACGCCGTCGGCCATGCCCTGCCGCGCGAGGTTGCGGACCTCCTTGGCCTGGCCGACCTCGAAGGGCCACAGCACGAGCTGGTAGCCCTGCTCGCGGGAGCGTTCCGCCGCGGCGCGGACGAACTCGCCCACCGTCCCGCCCACGCCGTCGCCGAACTGGGGGTAGATCAGCGCGATCACCTTGCTGCGCCGCGAGGCCAGCGACCGGGCCATCGCGTTGGGCTGGAACCCGAGCCGCCTCATCGACTCCTGGATGCGCTCGCGGGTCTCCGGACGGATCGGGCGGGCGCCGGAGAGGGCGTAGGACACGGTGGACACCGAAACCCCTGCCTCGCGCGCCACGTCGGCGATCGTTGCCACTGCTCACCTCCTCGAGAGCTTCGTCGAAGCGCTTCGTCGAAGCGTTTCGATGGCTATATGTTGCGATACGCAACGAACCCGGGTCAAGAGCAATCCGGTCACGATCTCATCAAGACGGCTCACGACCGCCGGGCTGCCCGCTCGACAACGCCGCGGGCGAGGCGGGACGCTGATGCCATGCGCATCGACCTGAACGCCGACCTCGGGGAGTCGTACGGCGCGTGGACGATGGGCGACGACGCGGCCCTGCTCGACGTCGTCACGAGCGCCAACATCGCGTGCGGCTTCCATGCCGGCGACCCGCTGGTGATGGCGCGGACGGTGGAACAGGCCGCCGCGCGCGGGGTGGTCGTCGGGGCCCACATCGGCTACCGCGACCGCGATGGCTTCGGGCGGCGCTCCCTCGATGTCGCGCCCGCGGAGCTGCGGGCCGAGACGGTGTACCAGCTCGGTGCGCTCGCCGCGGCCTGCCAGGTGGCGGGCACGCGCCTGGCGTACGTGAAGCCGCACGGCGCGCTCTACCACGCGATCACGACCGACGCCGGCCAGGCCGGTGCCGTGGTGTCGGCGATCGCGTCCTTCGACCCCTCGCTGGCGCTGCTCGGCCTGCCCGACACGCTCGCCACCCGCCTGGCGGCCGCGGCCGGGCTGCGCACCGTCACCGAGGCCTTCGCCGACCGCGCCTACACCGGGGACGGCGGGCTGGTGCCCCGCGGTGAGCCCGGCGCGGTGCTGCGGGACGCCGGGCTGGTCGCCGCGCGCATGGTCGAGCTCGCCACCACCGGCACGGTGGAGGCGGTGGACGGGCGCCGGGTGGCGGTGGCTGCCGAGTCGGTGTGCGTCCACGGGGACTCCCCCAACGCCGTGGCCATGGCGCGGGCCGTGCGCGCGGCGCTCGAGGAGAGCGGGGTCGACGTGCGGGCGTTCGCGTGAGGCTGCTGCCCTTCGGCGAGTGCGCGCTGCTCGTGGAGTGCGAGCCGGACCAGGTGGCCGGCATCACGGCTGCGCTCGCGTCCCTGCCTGCGGAGGTCGTCCCGGCGGCGCGGACGGTGCTGGTGCGCGCCGCCTCCCCGGACCTGCTCGGCGGGCTGCGCCGGGAGGTGTCCCGCATCCTGGCCGGCCCGCTGCCCGCCGCGCCGGCGCCCCGGGCCGAGCGGACGGTGGTCGTGCCGGTCCGCTACGACGGGGAGGACCTGGCCGAGGTGGCAGCGCTCACCGGGCTGTCCGAGGACCAGGTCGTGGCGGCTCACACCGGCACGCCCTGGCGGGTCGCCTTCGGCGGGTTCGCGCCGGGCTTCGCCTACCTCGACGGCGGTGATCCCCGGCTGGTGGTGCCCCGCAGGGCGACCCCGCGGACCGTCGTGCCGGCCGGTTCGGTCGGGCTCGCCGGCGCGTACTCGGGCATCTACCCGCGCCCGTCGCCGGGCGGCTGGCAGCTGATCGGCCGCACGTCGGTGGCGTTGTGGGACCTCGAGCGGACACCGCCGGCACTGCTGCGCCCGGGCTGGTGGGTGAGGTTCCAGGCATGATCGAGATCATCAGGCCCGGCCCGCTGGCGCTGGTCGAGGACGCCGGCCGTCCGGGACTGGCCGCGGTCGGCGTGAGCGCGTCCGGGGTCTTCGACCGGGGCGCATTCGCCGAGGGCGCGCGGCTCGTCGGCAACGACATCGGGTGCGCGTCGGTCGAGATCACCCTGGGCGGGCTGGCGGCGCGCGTGGACCGGGACCACCGGGTGGCGCTCACCGGCGCCGAGTGCCCGGCGTCCGTGAACGGGACGGCCGTGGCCTGGGGCGTGCCGATCGAGCTCGCCGCCGGCGACGAGCTCCGGCTGGGCCTGCCGTCCCGTGGGCTGCGCAGCTACTTGTCGGTCGCCGGCGGGGTCGACGTGCCGCCGGTGCTCGGGTCGCGGTCCACCGACCTGCTGTCGGGCCTGGGACCCGCGCGGCTGCGCGCCGGCGACGTCCTGCCGGTCGGCGTCGTCGACCCGGCCCGGGACGCCTCAGGCCCGACCCTCGGTGGCTGGACCCCCGCCGCGCCCGGCTCGCCCGCCGCGCTCGCCCTGCTTCCGGGCCCACGCACCGACTGGCTCTCCGACCCCGCCCAGCTCACCGGGGAGTGGCAGGTCTCGCCCGACAGCAACCGGGTCGGCGTCCGGCTCACCGGGCCGGCGCTGGCGCGCACCGGCGAGCGCGAGTTGCCCAGCGAGCCGCTGGTCCGCGGCGCCGTGCAGGTGCCGCCGGCGGGGCAGCCGGTGGTGTTCGGTCCGGACCACCCCACCACCGGCGGCTACCCTGTCGTCGCCGTGCTCACCGAGGCGAGCATCGACCGCCTCGCCCAGTGCCGCCCCGGGGACACCGTGCGGCTCGCCTGGGCAGGCCCGGCGGACCTGGCCTGACGCAGGCTCAGGCCGCCGGCGGCGGGCGCCCGGCATGGTGGTGATGGCACAACAGGGGGAGGTTAATGGTGAGTTGCTAATCTGCCATCATGGTTGAGCAGGTGAGAGCGGCGGCGATCTACGCGCGGATCAGCAGTGATCAGGAGGGAACCGGGCTGGGCGTGGCCCGGCAGGTGAAGGAGTGCCGGGCCCTGGCGGAGCGGCTGGGCTGGCCGGTGCTGGCCGAGTACGTGGACAACGACATCTCGGCGTACAGCGGCAAGCGGCGCCCGGAGTACCGGCGGATGCTGGCCGAGGTGAAGGCCGGGCGGGTGGACGCGGTCCTGATCTACCACCTGGACCGGTTGACCCGGCGCCCGGTGGAGTTGGAGGAGTTCATCGAGACGTTGACCCGTTCGGGTGCGCGGTTGAAGTTCGTGTCCGGGGATGCTGACATCACGACCGGTGATGGGCTGTTGGTGTTGCGTATGTTGGCGGCTGTGGCAGCGAACGAGTCCGACTCGAAGAAGCGAAGGTTGGAGTTGAAGCACAAGGAGCTGGCCGAGAAGGGTGTGCCGTTGCGTGGCGGACGGTACCGCCCGTACGGGTACGCCGAGGACCGGGTGACGATCGTGCCGGAGGAGGCCGCGATCATCCGTGTTCTGGTGGCGCGGTTCCTGGCCGGGGAGTCGTGGCGTTCGCTGACCGCCTGGACCCAGGAGCAGGGGATCCCGACCTCGACCGGTGGGGAGTTCACGACGATGAGCCTGCGCACGATGCTGCTCTCGGCCCGGATCGCGGGGCTGCGCACGCATGGCGGGCAGGTGGTTGCGAAGGGCCAGTGGGAGCCGATCATCGACCCGGCCGACCGGGACCGGATGCGGGCCCTGGTCGAAGCCCGCAAGCGCACCGGACGCCGAACGCCGCGCCGCTATCTGCTGTCGGGGCTGGTGCGCTGCTCGCGGTGCGGGAACCGGCTCTATGCCGCCGCCCGCAAGGAAGGCCGCCGTTACGTGTGCTCCCAGGGCCCGGATCATGGGGGTTGCGGCAAGATCATGGTTCAGGCCGAGCCGGTCGAGGAGCTGGTGACCGCCGGTGTGCTGATGCGGCTCGCATCCCCAGCCCTTGCCGATGCTCTTGCGGGCCGTGCCCGGGACGATGATGAGGCGGCGAAGCTGGCCGCGCAGGTGCAGGCCGATCAGGCCAAGCGCACCGAGCTGGTCGCGATGTTCGCCAACAACGAGATCGACCGGGCCGAGTGGCGAGCCGCCCGCGACGTGATCGACACCCGGCTACGGCACACCCAACATCGCCTGGCCGAACTCACCCACACCGACGCCCTGGCCGGGCTCGACCTTGCCGCCGCCGACCTCGCCGAGCAGTTCGCCCGGCTCGAGCTCGAACGCCAACACGCGATCATCGCCACCGTGCTGGACCATGTGGTGATCCTGCCCGGCAAGCGAGGGGCCCATTCGGTGGACCCGGCCCGTGTGGAGCCCGTCTGGCGGCTGTGACCGGCCGGGTGCGCGCGGCGCGCGCGGCAAGCCGCTAGCGCCGCCGCCGCGCCTCCCGCCCGGTCAACAGCACGACCACACGGCACACCACCTCCGGATCGGTGACCACAACCGGCACCCCCTGACGCTCGCACGACCCCCTCACCCACTCCTCGACCTGGGCCGGGGTGAAGCCCGTCCCGGTCACCGGGCACCGTCCCATTGCAGCCACAGCGCCGGCGGCCCCTGCCAGTCCTCGGCCTGGCCCGAGGTCCACACCCTGGCCGGCCAGCCCCCCATGAGCCGGGACGCCTCAGCGGTCACCTCGCCCGGTGAGTCTCCGCGCAGCGACACCGAGCGGGGCGTGAAGCCCTGGGCCACATCGAACCTGTGCAGCCCCTTGGGACGCTTGTGGTCGTCAACCTCGGTGAACGTCTTGGCCACGTACTTCGACAGATAGCCCGCCGTCCTCCGAGCCTCGACCATCGCCGACGCACCGGCCGGAAGCCCCGACAGCCGCTTGATCGAGACGAACCCGTTCCCCCAAACCCGCTCGATCAGGGGCTGAGTGACGTAACGGCCGACCGCGAAGTGCAGGTGCAGCCCGTGATCGGTCTTGTGCCACTCCGGAATGAGTATGTCAACTCGACTTGGCCCCACCAGGACGGCTTGAGTTGGCCCCACCTGCTCGGGTGTGGGCGAGGCGGTAGCTGGTCGTGCCGGTTTCGATGATGGTGGCGTCGTAGGTCAGGCGGTCG
>NZ_CAXWGX010000004.1:79480-158197 GCF_964266745.1 Propionicimonas sp. T2.31MG-18 | reverse complement strand
TCCCCCCACCCCGCGCTCGCTGCCGAATGCAACGCCCGCTACCGGAATTCCGGTAGCGGGCGTTGCGCTCGGGGGCAGGAACGGGCGGGAGATCGCCGGGGGCCGGAGGGAGCGAGGCGGGCGGGTGGGCGGAGGACGGGCGGGGGGTGCCGCATACCCAGGGTGTAGGCGGTGAGGCCCAGCCCGAGCCCGAACACCTGTCCCGGCCCTGCCTGCACGTGGCCGGACGCGACGAGGCCGGCCAGAACGCCCCAGCCGGCCAGGTGCAGCACGACGATGAACGCCGCCATGCCGATGACGGTGCGCCGCTCGCCAGGGGCGGCGCACCACCGGTTCACAAGCGCGCCTGCCACTTCCCGGTCCACACCAGTTCGTTCGGGGTGCCCGTGAAGGCGCTCCGGCCCTCCAGCTTGTCGATGGTGGCCACGATCGCCGCCTCGTTGGAGTGGTAGGCGTTGACAAGGCATTTCACCATGGTCGCATCGTGCAGGTGCGTGGTGAAGTTGTGGCTGACCATGAACGTCGGCACCTCCCAGACGTACCAGGGGCACTCGTTGCTCATCGCGGTCTTCCACTGGATCCGGTAGTTGTTCTGGGCGCCGTAGCCCACGACCTCGGCCACGATCAGCGCGGCATCCACCTCGGCCCTGTACTTCAACGTCGGACCCTTGATCCGACTGTTGCCGTCGTTGACCGTCACCTCGTAGCCGCGCGCTGTGAGCTCCGCGACGTACCGGTTCACCGTGTCGTCGCTGCCGGAGTAGATGCCGCCCTTCTCGCCCGACAGGTAGTAGAGGCGGATCCGCCGGTGGTCCGCCGGGTTGAGTGGGAGCTGGTCGAGGGTGTTCTTGACCAGGGTGATCCCGAGATCCGCCGCCTCTGCCCGCAGGGCGAGGTGCTCGTCACACCCGACGACCGCGAGTGCGTCACGGGTCGTGAACAGCGTGCCGTCCGCCTGCTTCTCGTGCAGCCGCAGCCGTGCCTTCAGGCCGAGGACCCTGCGATTGGCGTCGTCGAGGCGCTCCTGGGTGATGATGCCCCGGCGGACGCCCTCGAGCATGAAGCCGAAGTCCTCCTCGAGATCGTTGAAGAACAGGAACAGGTCGCACCCGGCGGCGATCGCCCGGGGGACGTAGTCCTCACGGCGCATCGCGGACGTCATGCCGAGCATGTGGGACGCATCAGTGATCACGGCCCCGTTGAAGCCGAGCCGGGTCTTGAGCAGCCCGTCGATCAGTTCGGGCGCCAGCGTCGCCGGCAGGATGTCGCGGTCGGCGAGGGACGGGTCGAGCGCCTGCTGGTAGTGCGGCAGGGCGATGTGCCCGGCCATGATCATCTCGACACCGTTGGCGATGTGGGCGGCGTAGACCCGCCCGAACGACGCGTCCCACTCCTCGGGGGTGAGCTCGTTGACGCCGAGCACGAGGTGCTGGTCGCGCTCCTCCGTGCCGTCCCCGGGGAAGTGCTTGATGCACGTGATGATGTCCGAGCGCCGCTGTCCCTCGACGAAGGGCAGGGTGTACCGGAGGACGTCGTCCGCGGTGGTGCCGTAGGCACGGGTGTTGACGATGGTGTTGCGCCAGTTGGTCAGGATGTCGACGCAGGGGTCGAAGTTCACGGTGATGCCCATCGCGGCCATCTCGCGGCCGGCGACGTAGCCGGCGTCGTACGCCACTTTCGTGGACCGGCTGGCCTCGGTCTGGGCGCCGGAGGCGATGTAGGTGCCGTCGGACGCGGCGCCGTTGCCGCCGGAATCGCAGTTGGCTGCGACGAGCAGGGGGATTCGCGACGCGCCCTGGAGGCGGTTCAGCAGGTCCTGGACCTCGGCGGCGGTTCCGCCCTGGTACCGGGCGCAGCCGATGTGGAACTTCTGGATGATCTCCTCGGCGGTGTAGGCGTTGCCGGAGAAGCTGTCCGGCCCGAAGAAGAACAGGTTGGTGAAGAGCTGGCCGACCTGCTCCTCCACGGTCATCGAGGCGAGGGTCTGCTCGACCCACGCGATCTGGCCGTCGTCCAGGTGGTACGGCGCTGATTTCAGGTCCACGAGCGGCATGGCGATGTCCTTCCTCACTTCACGGCCGGCATGGTGACCGTGCGGATGCCGGAGATGGTTTCCCAGGGCACGACGTCCGGCAGTTGCGCGTCGAACTCCTCGATCAGGGACGCCTGGTAGGCGCCGGCGAACTCTCCGGCGAGGAACCGCGGGAGGGCCTCGGACGTGAAGCGGTGCCATGACTCGCGCTCACGGCCGGGCAGGATCGGGTAGTACAGGCAGCCGACCCTGGCGGCCGCGTCACGGTCTCCCGGAGCGTCGCCGATCAGCAGGATGTGGTCGGGCGGGTACTTGCCGACCGCGGCGAGCTGGACGTGCTCGGCCTTGCTGCCCATCTCCTGCCCGGCGATGACCTGCATGTACCGGGCGAGCCCGTGCTCGGTCCACTCCCTTGCCAGCGCCTCGATCGGCGTGGCGGAAGCGACCATCTCGTCCACCCGGCCGTGCATCGCCCGGACGGCGTCCAGCACTCCGGGGAACGGCCCGCAGCCGTGCACCATGTCGGTGATCGCTGCGTTCACGGCGTTGCCCCAGGCGATCATCCGGTCGGCCGTGGCGGACGGGTTCTCGGCCGCCCAGGCGGCCAGGCCCTTGTCAGACAGCGGGTGGGCGGACTCGATGAAGTCGGTGAGCTCCGGGTAGGCGGGGATGGTCACGCCGCGCTCGGCCACCTCGACCCGGTCGCGCAGCAGGTCGAGCACCTGGCGCAGGGCGAGCCAGCGGTTCAGTCCCCGCGTCACCGACCCGAGGTTGACGAAGAGGGCGGTCTGCCGCGCCAGCGTCGAGATCGGCTGGAGGTCCCAGTGGCGGATGGTGGACGGGGTGAAGCACTCCTGGTGCTTGATGTCCATGGCGTCCATGGCGCACCCGTCGGAGTCGATGCCGACGAAGAACCCGGTCGTCGGCACGAACGCCGACAACGCGGACGTGGCCGGCACGGCCGGGCCCGGGACGGTGGTGGCGTCGCTGCTCACTGCTCCTCCTCGCTGGGACCTTCTGCAGCGAGTACACCCCCCGTGGCACGTCGCCACCAAGGCGTTGCCAGTCCTTGCCGTGGAGAGGCGCGCTCCGCGCGCCCGGCTCACCGTCCGCGTTCGCCCTCGCCCGCCGCCCCTGGCCCGCCGCCCCCGGCCCGCGTTTGCCCCCGATTGCCACTCCTGCTGCCGGAATTTCGGCGGCAGGAGTGGCAATCGGGGGCAGGAACGATCGGAGGGGGGCGACGGGTGCCCGGGCAGGGCAGGGGGCCGGACGCGGGACGGTGGGGCGACGCCGCGGCGCCGCCCCACCGGTCGGATCACCCGTGCCAGACCAGCGAGTAGTCGGTCAGGCTGGTGTCGTAGGAGCCACCCACGCTCACCTTGTAGAGGCCCTTCGCGGTCTTCCACGCCGCCGAGGCGCTGTCGAAGTACTCGAGCAGGTGCTGGTCGGCGAGGTCCTTCGCGCTCAGGGTGAGCTGGACGGTCTTGCGCTGCCCGGGAGCGAGTGCCACCTTCTGCCACGCCAGCAGCCGCTTGGCCGGCTCCTTGGCCTTTGCCGGCAGGGTGACGTAGGCCTGCGCGGTCTCGGTGCCGGCCACCTTGCCCGTGTTCGTCACCTGGAAGAGGATCCGGACGTCCCGCTTGCCCTTGCCGTTGATCACCGGGGTGACGTGCAGGTTGCTGTACCGGTAGCTCGTGTACGACAGCCCGTGGCCGAACTCGAACAGCGGCTCGATCCCCCGGGACGCGTACCAGCGGTAGCCGACCTCGAGCTCCTCGGAGTAGGCGACCTGCCGGATCTCCGACGTGCCTGCCGGACGCGTGGTCGAGCCGTCGGAGAAGATGCCCGGGTACTGCGCGGGCGTGTTCGTCGGGACGTCGGCGATCGACTTCGGGAAGGTCATGGGGAGCTTGCCGGACGGGTTGACGCTGCCGAAGAGGATGTTCGCCAGAGCCGTCCCCATCTGCTCGCCCGGGTACCAGGTCTCCAGGACCGCACCCACCTCATCGAGCCAGGGCATCTCCACGGCGCTGCCGGTCTGGAGGACCACCACGGTCTTCTTCGCCGCCCCGGCCACGGCACCCACGAGGGCGTCACCGTTGCCGTGCAGGGTGAGGTTCGGGATGTCGCTGAACTCCCCCATGCGCTGGTAGCCGAAGACGATCGCGACGTCCGCCGCGGCAGCCTCCGCCGCTGCCGCGTCGACATCGGTGCCGGGATTCCAGGTCACCGTGCCGCCGGCGGCCTCCACCACCGAACGGATCCCCGCCTCGGGCGAGACGAGGTTCTCGCACGGCATGGTGTTGCGGCCGCCGCCGAAGGGCAGGTACAGGCTGCAGATCGTCTTCGCGCTCACCCCCGCGGTCGCGGTCGCCGAAGCGGTAGGCCCGAAGAGCGCCACCTTGAGCCCGGCCTTCGCCGACAGCGGGAGGGTGCGTCGCGCGTTCTTCAGCAGCACGGAGCCCTGCTCGGAGAGGGTGCGCGCCAACGCCTTGTGGGCGTCGGTGGAGCCGTTGGTGACGGTCGCGGCCATCGGGTGGTCGAACAGGCCGTGCGCGATGTAGGACGTGACCACGCGCCGTGCCGCCTCGTCGATCCTGGCCTGCGTGATCTCGCCTGCGGCGAGCGCCGCGTCCAGCTTGTCCGGCGTGAACCACACCGGCCGGTTGAGCTCCTGGTCGAGCCCGCTCATGAGTGCCTCCGCCGTGCTGTGCACGGCCCCGAAGTCGGACACCACGTAGCCCTTGAGCCCGAACTCGTCCTTCAGCACGTCCTGCAGCCGGTCGTTCTCACAGGCGTAGGTGCCGTTGAGCTGGTTGAACGAGCACATCACGTTTGCGGGCTGTGACCGGGCGAGCGCGATCTCGTAGGGCAGGTCGTAGAGCTCGCGCAGGGCCCGCTCGCTCACGACGGAGTTGCTCGTCTGCCGGTCGAGCTCCTGCTCGTTGGCGACGTAGTGCTTCAGCTCCGCCATGACGGCCCGGTTCCCGGTGGGGTTCTGGATGCCGTCCACCTGGGCGGCGCCGAGGTGGCCGGAGAGCACGGGATCCTCACCGAAGTACTCCGGGGTGCGCCCCGCGAGGGGTGTGCGTCCGCTCGCCAGTCCTGGCGCGAGGATGCCATTGCGTCGCTGGTCGAACGCCTCGTCGCCCATCGCCGTTCCCTTGGCCTCGGCGAGGTCGGCGCTCCAGGTCGAGGCGAGAGAGATCTGCGAGGGGAATGTCGTGACCCCGCTGGAGGCGCGCACACCTTCCGGGCCGTCGGTGTAGACCACGGTCGGGGTGCAGTCGACCTGGACCGGGTAGGTGACGCCGGAGAAGGTGGTCTGCTGGGGGCTGTTCGCCGGCTGCTCGACGAGCCACCGGTACTTCTGGGCCTGGGTGCTCGCCGCGAGCAGCGCGTCGGCCCGTTGCTGGGGCGTCTTCGTGGCGTCCATCCAGGCGACGGTGGAACAGTCCACCGCTGCGACGGCCGGGGTCGCCGGCATCACGGCGACCATCGCCGGTCCGACGAGGGCGACCGCTCCGGTCACCGCCAGCGCGCTGCGGCGCAGCCGGCGATGCCCCCGGAAGGGAGGAGTGTGAGGCATGTGCCCGCCTTTCTGATTTCGCGGCCCGCGGCATTACGGGCCTTTTCCAGAAGGCTAGGAGTGAATTCTGGAACGGGTCAATAGGTCGCCTCCCGTAGAGTTTTGTAGAATTCGTGGCGAAATTGTAGACTTCAGTCATCGGACAAGGCCTTATGTAATAATCCCTGCTATTCAGGCACGAATAATCACCCCCGGGGTGAGGCGCTCCCGGAGGTTGACCGCACGCGTGGTCTGTGGCCTAGGAAGAATTGTGTCCAATCGTCGCCTCGAGCACTTCATCGTTCTCCACTCGCACGGCGATTGGCGTTCCCGGGTCGACCGAGCTGGTCGCCACGCGCAGCTCGTGCCCGCCGGGGACGGGACGCCGCCGCGCGGCCACGGCGTCCCAGCGTGCGAAGGCGTCGGCGCCGACCACGGCGTGCGCGGCAATCCGGACCCCGGCAGGGACGTGCACGCGGACGACCCCGGCCAGCTCCGGCGCGGCACCGGCCACGCCGGCGTACAGCTGCGCCACGTGGACGCCGTCCCGCTCGCCGTGGTTGACCACGTCGAGGGCGACGCGGAGCCCGCCGTCGACGACCTCCACCCCGGTCGGCACCGCGGTCGTGGCTGCGTAGCCCAGCCCGTGGCCGAAGCCGTACAGGCACCCCCGCTCGCGGACGCCCGGCGACCGGTAGCCGATGCCGTCGTCGGCGTCGTAGTCGAGCCGCGTGGGCACGACCTGCGGCCCGTGGTCGCCCCCGGGGAGGTCCTCCCGGGCGTGCGGGAAGGTCAGCGGCAGCCGGCCCCCGGGTTCGGCGTCCCCGAACAGGACGGCGGCAAGCGCGGTGCCGAACCGCTCGCCCGGGTACCAGACGGCCAGCACGGCCTCGACCTCGTCGATCCAGGGCAGCAGGACGGCCCCGGGGGTGTTGAGAACCACGACCGTCCGCGGGTTGGCCGCGGCCACCCTGCGCACCAGCTCGTCCTGGTCACCGGGCAGCTCCAGGCCGTCGCGGTCCATGCCCTCGCCGGAGGCCTGGTTCACGAGCACGACCGCGGCGTCGGCGGAGGCCGCAGCGGCCACGGCCGCCTCGATCAGGTCGTCCGGCTCCTGCCAACCCAGCCGCACCGTGGGCCCCAGGCCCATCGGGGGAATGGTGATCGACGGGCCGGGAGCGTACTCGATGTCGAGTTCCACCGCCTGACCGGCGACCATCTGAACCACGGCCTGCAGGGGGTAGCGCGGGCCGTGGATGAACCGCTCGGCCTCGCGCGAGCCGACCATCACCGGGGACCCGTCCACGGACAGCGTCGCCCGTCCGCCGAGAGCAAGGCTCAGCCGGTGCGCGCCGGTGGCCCGGGGCACCAGCCGGCAGCGCCAGCGGCGCGGCCAGCGCGCGAGCGGAGCCGCGGGATCGACGGCGTGGTCGATCCGTGGCAGCACCTCGGTCCACGACGCCCCCGACTCGTCGGTGAACTCCACCTCGACGCCCGGACCGCTGCCGTCGGGAAGGACGAGCACCTCTGTGGGGACGGGCAGGAGCGGCACGTCGCCCAGGCTCCCCTGGGCGAACACCACCTCGCGGCCGGCGGCCCTCGCCTCGATGCCCGCGCGGGGGGTGACGAGGCGGTCAGGGTCGATGCTGACGGCCGCGGACCCGCCGACGACGAAGATCGCATCCTCCCCGGAGGGCCCGATCACCGCGAGGCGGCGGACGTCGTCTCCGAACGGGAGCGCGTCCCGCTCGTTGCGCAGCAGGACCGACGCCGCGACAGCGCAGCGCCCCGCGAGGTCACGGTGCGCCGCGGTCGAGGGCATGCCCGGCTCGGGGAGAGGGTGGTCGGCCAGGCCGGAGCCGATCAGGGCCGTGAGGAGGCGGGTGACGAGGCCCTCCACCTCCTTCGGCGCGGCAGCGACCATCTCCGGCGTCCGCCCGCCCGGCCCGCCGAGCGCACCCAGGTCGAGCCCGGCGGCGAGCGCTGCGGCGTCGTCGCGGACCGCGAAGAGGAAGTCCGGGCAGTAGAACCCCTGCCAGCCCCAGTCCCGGCGAGGAATGGCCAACAGTTCGGGCGTCTCGCACACGTAGCGTCCGTTGACCCGGTTGTAGGAGCCCATCAGCGACCAGGCACCCGCCTCCACGACGGCCCGGAACGGACGCAGGTAGGTGTCGTGCAGGGTTGCCGTGGACACGCCGATGTCCATCGCGTCGCCGCGCACCGCGAGGCCCTCGCCGGTGCGCCGGTCCTCGCCGCTGTAGGCGACGAAGTGCTTGACCTGGGTGATCACGTGGCGTCCCTGGGCGCCGCGGACGTGGGCGGCGCCGATCAGGCCGGAGAGGTGGGGGTCCTCGCCGAGGGCCTCGGGAATCCGACCGCCGCGGGGATCCCGGGCGAGGTCGATCGTCGGGCCGAGCAGCACGCTGAAGCCGGCGTCGCGTGCCTCCTGGCCGACGGCGGCCCCGTACTCGTACGCGAGGTCGGCGTCGAAGCCGGCGGCCAGCGCGATCCCGGCGGGGAAGGCCGTCGCGCCCGGGACGTCACGCAGGCCGGTGCCCGCGTCCACGTACTCGGGGGCGGGGATGCCCCTGTCCACCAGGGGCGCGAAGTCGCCCAGCGCGATGGCCGAGCGCTCTGCGTCGTCCAGAGACGCCACCAGCGCGGCGACCCGCCCGGCGAGCGGGGCGCCGGCGTCCCTCCAGGCGTGTTCCACTGCGGTCATGCCCCGCGCCGGGCGTTGAGTTCGGCAAGGCTGTTCTCGACGGCCTCGACGACCGCGGGCGAGATCAGGCTGAACGAGCCGAACAGGGGCTGGTTGGGCACCCATGCCGTCCGCCTGGTGAAGTCCTTGCCGACGGCGGGGTCGATGCGACTGAAGGCGTCCACCACCGCCCGGTACGCGCCCGGGTCGTCCATGATCGCTGACAACGGCGTGGACGTCGTCAGCGGGGACGGGGCCGGCTCGGCCTCCGCGGCCACCGTCCACTCGTGGTCACCGGACACCACGTCGAACGACCGGCCGTCGGGGAGGCTGACGTGCGCGCCGGCGTTGGCCGGGACGTGCGCCGAGATGAGCACCTGCCCGCCATCGCGGCGCCAGGCGACCCGCGCCTCGCCGTACGGCGTGAGGTGCCGGGTGGCGGCCCAGTCCAGTGCCGGGAGGGGACGGGGGGCGATCTCCAGGCGGTGGTAGCCGGGGGCGGCGGGCGCGAGGCCGGCGACGACCCGGTGCAGCCAGTCGGCCACTGCGCCGAGGGCGTAGTGGTTGAAGCTGGTCATCTCGCCGGGGTTGATCGACCCGTCCTCGAGCATCGAGTCCCAGCGCTCCCAGATCGTGGTGGCGCCCATCGTGATCGGGTAGAGCCACGAAGGGCACTCCGTCTGCGTGAGCATGCGTCCTGCCTGCCGCAGGTGGCCGGTGCGGGTGAGGGCGTCGGTGACCAGCGGAGTGCCGACGAAGCCGGTGCTGATCCGGTAGCCGTCCCGGCGCACCAGCCAGGCCAGCCGCTCCCCCATGCGCTGCGCGAGCGCCCCGGTGACCAGGTCGAACTCGATCGCGAGCGCGTAGCTGGTCTGGGCGTCGGACAGGATGCGTCCCGCCGGGGTCACATACTCTTCCAGCCAGGCCCGGCGGACCTTCTCCGCGACGCCCGTGTAGTGGGCGGCGTCCGCGTCCTCGCCGAGGACCGACGCGGTCCGGGCCAGCAGGCTGGTCGAGCGATACAAGTAGGCGCTGGCGACGAGGTCCGGGTCGGCCTTCGCCTTCGCCGGATGGTCGGGGGGCGCGTCCGGGTCGACCCAGTCGCCGAATTGGAAGCCGCCCTCCCACAGGTGGCGATCGCCGGCGATGGCGAGCAGCTGCTCCACCCACGCCTTCGCCGACGGGTACTGCGTGCGCAGCACGCCGACGTCGCCGAAGCGCTCGTACAGCACCCACGGCAGGATCGTGGCCGCGTCGCCCCAGGCCGCGGCCGGCACTTTGCCGGAGTCGAGGACGTCGGGGACGATGAACGGCACGCCACCGGCCGCCTCCTGCTCCAGGGCGAGGTCGACCAGCCAGGAGGCGAGGAACCCGTCGCAGTCGTACAGGTAGGACGCGGTCGGGCTGAACACCTGGATGTCACCGGTCCAGCCCAGCCGCTCATCACGCTGCGGGCAGTCGGTGGGCAGGTACAGGAAGTTGCCGCGCATGCCCCAGACCACGTTCTCGTGCAGCCGGTTCACCAGCGGGTCGGAACACTCGAACCAGCCGGTGCGCACCATGTCCGAACCGATCACCTCCGCGGTCACAGCCCCCGGGTCGAACCCACCCGGCCAGCCGGTGACCTCCGCGTACCGGAACCCGTGGAACGTGAAGCTCGGCGCCCACTCCTCCACCCCGGTGCCGGCCAGGGTATAGGTGTCGGTGGCCTTCGCCACCCGCAACGGCCGGACGCCCAGTTCGCCGTCCTCGAGCACCTCCGCGTGCCGCAGCGTGACCACCGTGCCCCCCGGACCCGACACCCGGATCCGCAACCGGCCCACCAGGTTCTGCCCGAAATCCAGCAGCGTCCTGCCCGAGGCCGAGGTGAGCACCTCCACCACCGGGACGCGCTGGGTGACGCGCACGTCCGGACCGGTGCGCGGCCCCGGCACGGGCCCGCCCTCGCGGACGGCCACCGGCGCCCAGGCGCCGTCGTCGAACCCCGGACGCGACCAGCCCGCCGGCGCGCGGCGGGCATCGAAGTCCTCGCCGAGGTAGAGGCCGGAGGCCGTCCACGGGCCGTCCTCGCTCACCCGCCAGGCTGGGCCGCTGGCCACCCACTCCGTGCGCCCGTCCGCGTACTCAAGCAGGAGCTGGCCGGCGAACGCCGGCTGCGTGCCGTAGAACGGCTTGGCCAGCCCCTGGAAGCCGTAGCTCTCGGTGAACCAGCCGCCGGCGAGCGCCACGCCGACGGCGTTGCGCCCGGTGGCGAGCAGGTCGGTGACGTCGGTCGTCTCGTGCACGAGGCGGAACTGGTACGGCGTCCACCCCGGCTTGAGCACCTGGTCGTCGACCGGCGCGCCGTTCACCTCGGCGGCATACACGCCCTGTGCCGTCGCGTAGAACGTGGCACGGACGAGGCCCGCGGCGACGTCGAACTCGTGGCGCAGCAGCGCCGGCTGCGCGTGGTGCTGCGGATCGGGCAGGCCGACGAAGCGCGCCGTCCACTCGCCGTCGGCGAGGAAGGTCGCGCGAACCTCGCGCCCGGCGCTCCACGGCGACCAGCCGTCGACGCCCTGCACCCGGACGCGGATCGTGCCGCGCTGGCGCGGACGGAGGGGCGCGAACGGCCACTCGACGAGCACCGACGCGTCGCCGTCGAGCTGGTAGTTGGTGGTCGTCGAGCCGTCGTCCCACGACAGTTCCGCGGCGAGCTGGCGCCAGCCGGGGACGTCGGAGCGGGTGGCCCAGGACAGCCTAGGACGGGCGAGCGGGGCGTGCGGCGAACCGTGCCGGTACTCGAGCCGGACGGAGTCGACGGCGGTGGGCATGCGGGGGACCTTTCGTGCGAGCGGGGTCAGCCCTTGACGGCACCGGCGGTCATGCCGGCCACGATCTGGCGCTGGAAGAAGACGTACATCACGAGCATCGGGATCGTGATCACCAGGATGTTGGCGAACAGCAGGTTGTAGCTGGTCACGTACTGGCTCTGGAAGTTGAACAGGGTGAGTTGCACGGTCGCGTTCTGCTGGCCGGGCAGGAAGTAGAGCGGGTTCTGGAAGTCGTTGAACACGAAGATGCTCTGCACCACGACGATTGTGATGATCACCGACTTGAGCAGCGGGAACACCACCTGGAAGAACAGCCGCAAGGGGCCGGCGCCGTCCACGATCGCCGCCTCGTCGATCTCCCGGGGGATGGTGGCGATGAACGCGCGCATGGTGAGGACGGTGAACGACAGGCCGAACGCCACCTCGATCAGGATGAGGCCCACCAGGCTCTTGAAGATGCCCAGGCTCTGCATCACCCAGATCGTCGGCACCACAGCGGGCGGGATGATCAGCCCGGCCAGCACGAAGGTGTTGATCAGCGGGTTGAGCCGCGACTTCCTGCGGTCGAGGACGTAGGCGATCATCGCGCCGAACACCACCATCAGCGTGACGCTGGCGACGGTGAGGATCGTCGAGTTGATGAACGCGATGATCAGCATGTAGTCGCGCGCCTGGAACACCGCGACCACGTTCTCCCACAGCTGGAAGTGCGCGGGCCAGGAGAACTCGAGCAGGGATGCGTCGTTGGCGTCCTTGGCCGCCATCGTGAGGATGAAGGCGAACGGGACGAGGAACAGCACCGTGGTGAGCACGATGCCGCTCAGGCCGACCAGCCAGCGGGTGGTGCTGCGCATGGCGTTCACAGCGCGGTCTCCTTGGAGTTGAGCCAGCGCGAGAGCGGGTAGATGATCGCGGTGACCACGACGAACAGAATCACGTTGCCGGCGGTGGACAGGCCGTAGAACCCGGCCTGGTACTGCTTGTAGATCACCGAAGCCACGACGTCGGAGGCGAAGCCGGGACCGCCCTGGGTGGTGGTCCAGATCAGGTCGAAGGACCGCAGGCCGCCGATCAGCGACAAGATGATCACCGTCGAGGTGGCCGGGAAGCTCAGCGGCAGGATGATGTTGCGGAACACCTGCCAGGAACTGGCGCCGTCCACCCGGGCTGCCTCGAAGTACTCGTTGGGGATCGCCGCGATGCCGGCGATGTAGATCAGCGTCGCCAGGCCGATGCCCTTCCACACGTCGATCCCCACCACGCTCAGCAGGGCGATGTTGGGGTCGGTCAACCAGCCCGGCCCGTCGCCCCCGGTCACCGCGGTGATCGCCTTGTTCACCACGCCGTTGAACGGGTCGAGCAGCACCTGAAAGGTGAGCCCGACACCGACAGCCGAAACCAGGACGGGAAAGAACGTCACCGAGCGCAGGTAGCCGCGGGCGATGATCGGCGCGCTGAGCACCACCGCGAGCAGCATGCCGAGAACGACCTTCAGCCCCGAGGTGAGGAAGCCGTAGACCAGCGTGTTCCGCAGCGAACCGATCAGGCCGGGCTCGTTGAAGAACAGGACGAAGTTGTCGAAGCCGATGAAGGTCGCCTTGAACAGCGTCCAGCGGGTGAAGGCGAAGTAGAAGCTGAACACCGTCGGCACGATGAACAGCACCAGATAGATCACGCCTCCGGGGATGTGGAACCACAGCGGGTAGGTGCGATCGACGTGCTCTGCGGAGGCGCGGGGCGCTCGGCGCAGGACGACCGGCGTCCCGTCGCGGGACGACGTGGGCGAAGTCATGGTGACGTTTCCTGTCTCATCGGGTGCCCGGCAGGGGCGAGGGAGAGGATTCCTGCCCCTGCCGGGGCGGAGGGCGCGGGGCGGCCGGAGCCACCCCTACGGCATCGATGGATGTAGGTTCAGTGCGGGGAGTGGGGGCCGGCCACTATCCGGCCCCCGCTCGCCGTCACCAGCCCTCGAGGCCCAGCTGCTGGGCCTGCTTCTTCACGTCCTCGTCGTAGCGCTTCGCGCCGTCCGCTGCGGAGGTGATACCCGAGCCGACCTCGACGGTGATCTTCTCCAGGTTAGGGCCCTTGATCGGGGACAGGAACTCCAGCGCCGGGCTGTTGTTGCCCTCGTCGATGAACGCCTTCAGGTCGGTCACGGCGGTCGGCAGGCCGTCGGGCAGCGTCGCGCCCTTGATCATGTACGGGCCGGTCGGGGTGATCGCCTTGGACTGGGCATCGCACGCCTCGGGTGTGGCCACCCAGGCGAGGAACTTCTTGGCGGCCGCCAGCTTGTCACCGGTGGTCGTGGTCGGGATGTAGAGCGCACCCGGAGACCAGGCGGTGAGGCCGTAGCTGGCCGCGTCGTCGCCGGGCTGTGCGAAGAAGCCGATGTTCGCCGCGGCGTCGTCCGACATCCCGGTATAGGCCGAGACGGCGAAGGTCAGCATCGGGTACTGCGCTCCGGTGCCCTTGACGAGCTTCTGCAGGCCCTGGGTCAGCTTGGCCGAGGCGAAGTCCTTGTTCAGGTAGCCGGCCTTCTTCACCTCTTCGAGACGCTGGAACCCCTTGATCGCCGGCTCGTCGACGTACTTGGCCTGGTTGGCGGTGTACTTCTCCGCCCAGTCGGGCTGGGCCGCGGTGACGTTGTGGAAGTCGGCCAGCACGAACAGCTGGGACGTCCAGGTCTCGCCGTAGGTCTGGATCACCGGGTCGATGCCGGCGGCCTTGATCTTGGCGTTGTTCGCCATGAACTCCGCCCAGGTCTTGGGGACCTGGAGCCCGAGGTCGGCGAAGACCTTCTTGTTGTACAGGATGCCGCCGCCCATGGCCTGGCCGAACGGCACGCCGTAGACCTGCCCGCCCGCGGTGACCGAGGACTTGAAGGCGTCCTGGACGTTGCCCATCAGGGCCTCGTCGGTGAGCGGGACGATGTTCTTGGCCGGGTCGAGCGCCTGGAACAGCGAGCCGGAGTTGTACTGGAACACGTCGGCCATGTCGCCGGTGGCGAGCTTGGTCTTGACGACGTTGTCGCCGTCTGTGCCCTGAGCCCGGGTCTCGAGCTTGACGGTCACGCCGGCGTTCGTGGCGTTGAACGCGTCGATCATCGCCTGTGCCGGCTTGGCGGTCTGGTCGGAGTTGTCCGTCAGCAGCGTGATGGTGACGTTCGCGGCGGACGTCGGGCCGCCACTGCTGGAACTGGTGCCCAGCGACCCGGCGGTGCAGGCCGAGAGCGCGAGCACGCCGGCGAGGCCGGCGGCCAGGGCCACGGGGACCCTCTTGCGGAATGACACTTCTTTGTACCTCCTGGTTGCTGGCCGCCACACCGTGTGATCGGCCGGGTTCTGGGGATGGGTCGGTGAGGAGTCCGCTACCCCGCCCGGCCGGACGCCGGTGCGTCCGGCGGCGGGGCACTGGAACGGCGGGCCATGACCTTCGGGGTCAGGACCTCGTGGACGGCCGAGGTGCGCCCGCCGATGCGCTCCAGCAAGAGCCGCATCGCGATCGCCCCCATCTGGGTGCCGGACTGGTTGACGCTGGTCAGCGACATCATCGGGTGGGCGGCGACGTCGGTGTCGTCGTAGCCGACGACGGAGGCCTGGCCGGGGGTGAGTCCGAGCTCGGCGACCGCCTCGAGGACACCGAGGGCGAGTTCGTCGTGGGCGGCGAAGACGCCGACGGGCCCCCCGGCGCGGGACAGCAGGTGCAGGGCGCCGTCCCGCGCCGCCTCCTGGTGGGGTTCGACCCAGACGATCTCGGGGGTGAGGCCGAGGTCGGCCATCGCCCGCTGGTAGCCGATCACGCGCTGCCCGTGCGGCGTCCCGGGCATGGTGTCGGGGCCGTACTCCGCGAGGGTGAGGTGCACGATCCGACGGTGCCCCAGCTCGTGGAGGTGCCGCAGGGCGAGTTCGGCGCCCATGACGTCGTCACCGACAAGGGTGTCGTAGTGCTCAGAGGCGTGGTGTCGGCCGATCATGACCAGCGGGACGCTGCGTCCCAGGTTCTCCAGCCACTCCTGGGGTACCCGGGAGGAGATCGCCACGATGCCGTCGACCTGGCGGTCGACGAGCACCTGGATGGCCTGCGGGCCCTCGTCGTGGTCCGGACCGGCGGGGGCGATGATCAGCTGGTAACGGGTGTCGGCCAGGGCGGTCATCGCACCGGTGATGATCTTGGGGAAGAAGTGGTTGTGGATGCTCGGGATCTCGACTCCGAGCGTGTAGGACGAGCCCCGCATGGCCCGGGCCGACGCGCGCGGACGGTAGCCCAGCTCGTCGATGGCCGCCTGGACCCGCTCGCGCATCGCGTCACTGACGCCGTAGGCGTCCCGGATCACCTTGGACACGGCGGCACGGGACACGCCGGCGACGCGCGCCACGTCCTCGATCGTGATCGAGTTCCTCGCCTGGATCGTCATCGAACCTCTCCTTGGATGAGCGTGTGTAGATCGCTCTACTCTAGCTCCGTAGAGCAATCTACGCTCTCCATAGAGCGGTCTACAAGAGGAGTGGCGAATCAGGCTCGGTAACGATTGGATAAACCGGCGGCCGGCCCGCCCGTCGGAGCGGCCTCAGCCGGCGAGCGCGCGCAACTCCCGGGCGCGCCGGGCGCCGTCGGGATGATCACGGACGGCCTGAACGGCGGTGAGCCCGCCGCGGAGGGCCCGACCGGCCTGGGCCGGCGTCCACTCGGCCGCAGCGAGCGCCGCGGCCAGCTGTGGCTCGTCCGCGCCCACCCCCGCGGTCAGCCACTGGGCGGTCTCGGCCGGCCCGAAGCCGTGCCCCTGCCAGCCCCAGGCGAGTTCCTCGAGTTGCCGCAGCCCGAACTCCCGCAGCATCCTCTCCAGCTCGCGATACCCGTCAACAACCATGACCAGCTACCCCCCCGAATAGCGAACCAGCTGAGCGTAGCGCGCCGCAGGACGGGCGCGTAGCGGGGCGGGCCTGCCGTCCGCATGTCGGCGCCCCCGTCCATCGCCGGTGATGCGCAGGATGGCCAGCGGACGGCCCGGCCCGGGAATAGCCTGAAGGGGACTCCGGGCTCGCATCGAAGGGGATGGGAAGCATGGCCACGAGTGTCAAGCAGATGATCGAGGCGGCGGACGCGGTGGTGCCGCGGATCACGCCACAGGTGGCGCAGGAGCTGATGACGGCCGGTGACGTCCTCGTCGTCGATGTCCGCGACGCCCCGGAGGTCGCACGGGAGGGGAAGGTTGCCGGGGCGATCAACATCTCCCGCGGCCTGCTCGAGTTCCGGGCCGACCCGGCCAGCGCGTCCCACGACCCGCAGTTCCGCACCGACCGTCCGGTGATCGTCTACTGCGCCTCCGGCGGGCGGTCGGCACTCGGCGGCAAGGCGCTGAAGGAGCTCGGCTTCGAGACGGTGTACAACCTCGGCGGGTTCAAGGCCTGGGCGGAGGCCGGCGGCCCCGTCGACCAGCCGACCGCCTGACGTCCTCACCGTCCGGACCGCCCCCGCGCCGAGGGCCAGCCCACAGCACCGAGGACCAGCCCTCAGGTCGAGGGCCGGCACCGGCGTCCTGGCCCTCGGCGACGACGCTGGCCCTCGGCGACGCGGAGGGATGCCGGGACGCCGGCGTCCGGGGCCCGGACGGCGCGACGCCGGCGGTGACGTGAGCCACCGCCGGCGTCGCAGGGAGGACCGGATGCCCGAAGGCGATCAGGCGAGGACCTCGCCCTCCGCGCTCTTCGCGTGCCGGATCCCGAGGAACGCGAGCACCGCCAGCACGATCGCGCCGACGATGGCCACACCGGCGGCGATCGCGGCCACGGTGGCCATGGTGCCGAAGGCGTAGGCGGTCAGCAGCATGCTGCGCAGGGTGTTGCCCATGAACAGCGTCTGGCGGAGGTCGCCCATCTGCTTCACCACGGCCGGGTCGGCATTGGTGTCCTTGCTGAGGGCCATGTACTCGCCGCTGACCTCCTCGTAGGTCTTGCCACCGGAGGCGGCGTTCATGTGCGCGAGGATGTAGTGGTCGGCGAACGCCTTGGCCTGGGCTCCGTTCACGAGGGGCTGGCCGGCGAACGGCGCCAGCGCCTCCTGGTCGGCCGGGGCGAGCTTCGCGAAGGCCGGCTGCTCGGGCATGGTGATCTTCTGGGCCGACAGCTGGTCCGACACCTGGTTCGTGATGAACGAGCTGGCGAAGGCCAGCAGGCCACCCGCGAGCAGCAGCACGGCCGCCAGGGCCAGGCCGATCCAGGAGACCAGGCGGTCAAGGGCACTGCGCTTCATATCTCTCCAATCGGGGGATGAGTCGTGGCTGCCGGGACGGCGTCAGGACGCCGGGGGACGGGAGCCAGAGGGACGACCACCGGGAGCGCGGTTCTCGCCGGAGCCGGGGACGCCGGGACGGCCTACCGGGAGGTCTCCGGTC
The DNA here is from genome assembly GCF_964266745.1 of Propionicimonas sp. T2.31MG-18. Lineage (NCBI taxonomy): Bacteria > Bacillati > Actinomycetota > Actinomycetes > Propionibacteriales > Nocardioidaceae > Propionicimonas > Propionicimonas sp. T2.31MG-18. Next base: position 140,692 of record NZ_CAXWGX010000004.1, on the reverse strand, counting down.
CGCGATGCCCTGAGAGTCACGTGAGGTCCGATCCGCAAGCAGCTAGTGGTCGCTAGCTAGTGAACACTAAGACAGCCAAGGTGGCAAATCTACGTAGCTGTTAACATCGTTAACGGAGGTGGGGAATGGCCGTCGGCACCCGGGACCGCATCCTCGATGCGGCAGCGGCCGTCGTCGTGCGCGACGGCTCGAAGGGGCTCACCACGAAGGCGATCGCCGCAGAGGCCGGGCTCACCGAGCCGGCGCTCTACACCTACTTCGACAACAAGGATGCGCTGTGCGTGGCGATCGCGCGCGAGCGCATCCCGTGCCACCGGGAGCTCGCCGCGCGGATCACCGCGCAGGTGGGCACGGGCACGGTCCTGGGCAACCTCCGCGCGCAGGCCGGCGACGTGCTGCGCTACTTCCTGGCCGCGATCCCGTTCGAGATCATGTTCTGGGCCGACCCCCGGCTCCGCGCAGCGGGCCGGGACTCGACCCGGGCTCCGGACCTGCTCCCGCCGGCGATGGAGCGGTACCTGCGGGGGGAGGAGGCCCTGGGACGCGTCCCCGCGGGGCGCCCGCTGCGCGCCGTGGCCGACGGGATCGTCGGGGCGCTGTTCCAGCGCGCGTTCGCCGTGACCTTCGCCGAGGAGGCCCTCCGCTGCGAGGACGCCGACCCCCTGCTCACGGAGGTCACGGACCTGGCGGCCGCGGCCCTCGACCTGGACGGAGCCGATCCGTCGCGGCCGGGCTCGCCCTCGTGCCCTGCCCCGATTTCGGGATGACCATCGCGCGGGTGTAGGAGATATCGGTGAACACCACCGACCACAGCCTGGACACCCTCGTCGCCTCCTTCGCCGCCGACTTCCTCCGTCTCGCAGAGCCCGGCCTGGCCGATCGCCTGCTGGCCGACCCTCTCCTCGTCCTCGGCCCGCAGGGCACCACCCCGGTTCCTCGCGAGGCGTTCCTGGCTGCGGTCGGTGCTCGAGCGTCGCGGGTCGGCGAGGCCACGGACGCGGAGACGACGCTGGTGGGCGCCAGCGGGCAGGCCCTGGGCGAACGCATGGTGATGGCCACGCTGCGCTGGGAGTTCCGGCTCGGCACCACCACGGCACCGCTCGTCAGCGACGTCCTGCTCCAGCGCGAGGGCACCGACGGGCTGCGCTGCGTGGCCTACCTGCCCCGGACGAACGTGCTCGACCACCTGCCCTGAGACAGCAGGACGGCCGGACGTCTCCGTCCGGCCGTCAGCTCAGTCCTGGTCCTTCTTGCGCTTCTTGCGCTTCTTGCGGGCCTTCGCCCACGCGAGCACCTTCTTCTCGTCCCACAGCGGCGTCCGGGCGTCGGCCCACAGCTCCTTGGGTGCGTGGAACTCCTTGCCGTTCTTGCGCTCCTTGGACATCGCCGAGCGGAACTGCTCCTTGGGGATGCCCACCAGCTCGGCCGCCTGCGACGTCGTCAACACAGACCGAAGACTACTGTCCCGAGGGCCCCGGCTTCAGAGTTCGGAATGAGGGGACTCGAGGACGTCGAGGATCGTCACCATGTGTTGCGGCGAGTCCCATCGCGACACATCGCCCGTGACGATGTGGAAGAACCCCTTGATTGCGCCGATTGCTGCAGCCATCCCAGCCCCCTTTCGCGTCCTGATCTCGTTGAGGGCCTCCAGCTTAGCATCGCTAGAGATGCCAAACAAGCATCCCTAGCGATGCTAAGCAACCCCCCGCCCCCTGGACGCGTCGCCCCGACACCCCCTCGCCGACCCGGTCTCGACCACTGGGGGCCTCACGGGAAGGTCAGGGATGGCGACGATCCAAGCGGAGCGCCGCCACGAGACCCAGCGCGATGAACGCCGCGGCGACCCAGAGCACCGCGCCCACGCACTGGGCGAACGCGATCGACAACTCGTCGGCCACCGCAGGGCCGAGCGCGCCGAAGTAGCCGCCGGTGCCCTTTGCCCGGATCATCGCGATCACCGCGCCGGCTGTCCCGGTCATGTAGTCGACCATGGTCAGCGCGTCGTCGGCACTCACCCCGGGGACCAGCGCGAGCCGTGCCGGCACCGTCACCGCGAAGCCCACCGACAGGGTCGTGCCGGCCAGCGCCGCGCCCAGGGCCGACCCCAACTGGCGGACGGTGCTCTGGGTGGCGGAGGCCACGCCGGACTGTGCCACCGGAACACCGGCCAGCACGACGGACGTCAGCTGGGCTGCGGCCAGGCCGAGTCCCAGCCCGTAGGCGGCCAGGATGCCGGCGAGCACCCAGGCCGGGGGCTGGGCCGGGACCGCGACGGCCCCCGCCACGGCCGCGACGAGTTCGATCGCGAGACCGAGGGTCACCAAGCGAGGCGCGCCGAGCCGCGCGGACAGCGCCCGTGCCCGCGCGCCGGCGAGGAAGGCCCCGATCGCCATCGCTGCGAGAACCCAGCCCGCCTCCAGCACCGACAGGCGCATGGCGTAGACCAGGTAGAGCGGCAACCCCAGGAGGAGGGCGAATTCCCCCACCGCGACCGCGCCCGCCGCCAGGTTGCCCCCGGCGAAGGCCGGCACCCGGAACAGCGAGAGGTCGAGGACCACCGCCCGGCCGGCACGGGCGCGGCGCGCCTCGACGGCGAGGAAGCCGGCGGTCGCGGCCAGCCCGGCAAGGAGGGCGGGCAATACCGGGGACACCGGCGCCCCGGACGGCCAGGGCAGGCCGAGGACCGTGATCTCGTCCACCGGCCGGACCCAGCCCAGCGACGGCCCCTCGATGAGACCGAACACCAACAGGCCGAGCCCGGACGCGCTCAGCACCAGCCCCCACCCGTCGAACCCGTCCCCGGCCGTACCGCGCGTCTCGGGCACCGCGACGAGGGCGAGGACCACCACGACCGCCGCCACCGGCAGGCTGACGAGGAAGACCCAGCGCCAGTCGAGCGCGGTCGTCAGCCAGCCACCGAGCAGCGGGCCGACCGCTGCCGCAGCGGCCAGAACCGCTCCCCACAGGCCGAAGGCGATGGCGCGGCTGCGTCCCCGGAACATCGCGTTGAGGCTGGAGACGGTCGCCGGCAGGATCATCGCCCCGCCGACGCCCTGCACGCACCGGGACCAGATCAGCTCTCCGGCGTCCTGTGCGCCGGCCGCGGTCAGGCTGGCCGCGGCGAAGACCACCACACCGGTCACCAGGAGCAGCCGCCTGCCGTGGCGATCACCGAGGCGGCCGAAGGTCAGCAGCAGCGCGGCGAACACCACCGGGTAGACGCTGTTGATCCACTGCGCGTCGCTGAGCCCCAGATCGAGGTCGTCGAGGATCGCCGGCAGCGCGACGCCGACGACGGTGCCGTCGAGGACGATCATCGCCAGCGCCGCCGCCAGCGCCACGAACCCGAGCCACGGACGGGCGGCGTCCGGACCGGCGTCCCCCGCCGGGAGTGCGGGCGTCCGGCCCCCCGCGGGCACGGGGAGCGTGGGCTCCGGCGAGGGGTCAGCCCAGCGGACCGAGCGCATGACCGGAGGGGATCGGAGTGCGGAGTCTCATGGCGTCGACGCTACGGACAGCGGTGATGGGCACGCCCTAAGCCAGGATCAAGTCCACCTCAAGCAGGCAGGCCGGTGAACGCGCCGGTGCCGCCCTGCTCGATCACGGCGGCCGCCACCTGCGTGGCGTAGCGGAGCGCATCCTGCGGTCCGCGTCCCCGCCGCAGGGCGGCCAGCAGGCCGGCCGTGGCGGCGTCCCCCGCGCCCACCGTCGTGGCGATGCGCCGCACCGGGGCGGGCGGCAGGGCGAGCCGGATCCCCGCCCAGGCCGACAGGTCGCCGCCGTAGCGCGCCAGCCGTCCGAGCCGGTCCCGGCCGGCGACGCCCAGCAGCACGCCGTGCTCGCCGGCGCTGAGCATGACGACGCCGGCTCCCCACCCCAGCAGCTCCTCGACCAGTGCCCGACCCCGGGACGGGTCCCAGGACGCGTCGAGGCCGAGCGGGCTGGCCAGGTCGTCGTAGCTGGGGGTGAGCACGTCGACCGACGGCAGCGCGGCCCGCAGGAACGCTGGCCAGTCCACCGCCGCGGCCTCCGAGCGCGGGTCGACCCACGCCAGGTCGAGGCTGGTGACGAGCCCGGCGCCCGCGGCGCGGGCCAGGAAGCCGGCCAGGCCCGCGCCCTGGTCGGCGCACACCCCCGGCATCAGGGACGGGTAGCCGAAGTGCACCAGGTCGAGGCCGTCCAGCCCCACCTCGTCCAGGCGCAGCGCGGCGTTGGCCCCGGGGTGGTGCCAGAACGTCCGGTCGGTCGCGGGCGGCTCCACCACGATCGTGTAGCCGGTGGCCCGGTCGCACAGCTGCGGGCGGAACTCGAAGCCGGCCAGGCCCGCGAACCGGTCGACGACGATCCGTCCGAAGTCGTCCCCGCCGATGGCCGCCGTGCCCACGACCGGCACGCCGAGGACGGCGAGCACGCGTCCGGTGTTGCCCACCGCACCGCCGAGCGCGACCGCCGCCGGCCCCACCTGGGCGAGCACACCGGGCCGCAGGACGGGTGGTCCGGGCAGCTGTGGGGTGATGTCGACGGTGAGGTGCCCGACGACGGCCACTCCTGCCATCACACCCCTCCGTTCGGCGGACACGCTGCGGCGCGGACGCTCAGCCCACGTCCTCCTGCGCCTCCGGCTCGGCCTCCGCCGCCTCGATCGGGTCGGCGGTGACGGGGATCCGTCCGGGCGTCGCCACGGGGGCGGTCAGGTCGATGGTGCGGACGGTTCGGGGGGCGAGGGGCTTGGACACGTAGGTGGGACGGGTGATCGGGATCGGGTCCCACAGCGACGACACGGGGGTCACCGGCACGCTGAGCTCGATCGAGTGCTCGTGCTCGGCCGACTCGGCGGGGCTCAGCGAGATCGCAACCGTCTGTTCGTCGGGGCACTCCCTGATCGCGGCCGCGCGCCGGGCCAGGTCCGCGCGCATCGCGCGGACGCTGAACCGGGCGATCACAAGGAACGTCGCAATCAGCACCGACGGGATCACCGCTGCCCACCAGGCGCCGATGCCGACGGCGGCGAGCACGGCCACGATCAGCTGGACGACCAGCAGGAAGATCAGGACCCGGCGGCGCCGCTGGGCCGCGTCACGGTCACGCAGGTGCAGCTCGCGCAGCTGGGCGCGGCGCGTCAGCGGGGTCGACACGGTCGCCGTCCCGGCATCCGCCTCGGCCAGCGACGTCCCGCTCCGGACGATCGTCACCGCGGGGCTGAAGGGGATCTCACCCACCGCCTCGTCGGCCAGGTCGTCGCCCCGGTGGTGCAGGAAGTAGGGCACGAGGTACATCAGCCAGGCGGCAGCGATCACTGCGAAGATCAGCCCGGTCGTACCCACACCCGAACCGTATTCGGCGCGCGGTCGCATCCGGCCCACCCGGGGCGGAGTGTCGAGGATTAGCCGCGCTCGCGCCGTCCGGCCTCGAACCTCGCGAGCACGCCCCCGGGGTGGTCCTCGGGGCTGAGGACGAACACGTCGTGGTCGCGCCAGGCGCCGTCCACGTGCATGTAGCGCTCGCGGCGTCCCTCGTAGCGCGCGCCGAGCTTGCGCACCACGGCGAGGCTGTTGGCGTTCTCGGGACGGATCGCGATCTCGATGCGGTGCAGGCAGAGCACGTCGAAGCAGTAGTCGGCGGCCATCGCGACGGCGGTGGGGATGATCCCGCGGCCCGCCCAGCGCGGGTCGACCCAGTAGCCGACGTGCGCCCAGCACGCCGAGCCGCGGGTGATGCCGGAGACCGTCACCTGGCCCGCGAACACCGGCTTGCCCCCCTCCGGGGTGTACTCGACGGCCCACGGCAGCATCTGCCCGCGGCGCGCCCTGCGGCCGAACACGGTGACGAGCTGCGCGAAGCTCATGCTGGGCTCGGGCGAGCTGGGCGGCCTGCTGGAGTCCCAGGGACGGAACCAGGACGGTGAGAGCTGCCGGATGCGCGCCCAGTCCGCCTCATCCCTGCGACGCAGCGGGCGCAGGGTGACCGGGGGGTGCTCCAGGCGCACCGGCCAGGACGGTCCCGCCATCGACGGCGTCTAGTCCAGCGACCGGCAGGAGACGGCCACGTGCGCCGGCAGGGGCCCCGCGCCGGGCGGGACGACCAGCACAGCGTTCGCCGCGGCCAGTTCGACGGTGCCGGCGCCGACAGCGTCCAGGGGCCGGGCCTCGTCGCCCTCTCGCCGGGCCAGCACGAGGCGGGTGAGGACGGGGTCGGTCGCCACGGTAACGGCGAGCTCCACCGGCTCCTCGGCGAGGGGCGGCCGGTCGGCGCCGGCGAGCCGCTGCACGAGCGGGCGCCCGAAGCACACGTACGCGAGCTGGGCGGCGACCGCGCCGGGTGGCAGCACGAGGACCGGCGACCTCTCGGCCCCGACGAGGGCGAACAGCATGCGGCCGGCGAAGCCGTCCACCTCGGCCACGTCGAGAACGTCCTGGGCGCCGAACACGGCCTCGAGGTCGTCGTCCGCGGCCACGAGCAGCAGCAGGTCGGCCCGGACGAGCTGCTCGGAGATCGTGGTGGCCAGCGACTTCGGCTCCGCGGCGACGATCCCCGCCGCGAACACCTGTGCGCCGTCCGCGCGGGCCGCGGCGGCCAGCATCGTGGTGCAGGCGTCGTAGGTCTGGTCGAGGCGGGTCAGGGGGAGCCCGGGCTCGACGAGGGTGGCGTCGGCGGTGAGTACGACCACGCGCGGACGGGGACGCGCCAGCACCTTGTCGTGGCCGACCTCGGCGATCAGCCCGAGCACGCGCGGGGTGAGCACCGTGCCGGAGGTGACGAGCGGGGTGCCGTCCGCGATCTGCGACCCGGCCGGCCGCAGGTTCTGGCCGAAGGCGGCCTCCGAGGTGAACTGCACCTCTTCGCCCACGGCGAGGCCCTCCCCCAGCGCGACCACGGCGTCCGCACCCTCGGGAACCGGCGCGCCGGCGGCGACGCGCACAGCCGTGCCCTTGGGCAGGGGTGCGCCCCGGTACGGGCCGGGCCCGATCTCGTCCACCACGGGCAGGATCACCGGCAGGTGCGGGCTCGCCCCCACGAGGTTGGACGCGCGCAGCGCCCAACCGTCCACGGTGGCGGAGGTGAAGGTCGGCAGGTCGAGGTCGGCGACGATCGTCTCGCAGATGGCCAGGCCGGCGGCGTCCAGCAGGGCGATGCCGAGCGGGGCCTCGCTGTGCACGTGCCGCAGCAGGAACTCCCGGTGGGCGTCGAGGGTGCGGCGTCCGGAAGGGCCCGCCGCCGGAGCGTCGGGGAACGTGGCCGGCACGGCCGGCTCCGGCTCGACCGCGGGCGCGGGCTGCGTGCCGTCCCCGGCTCGGGTGAAGAGGGCCATGCGCCCTACGATAAGTCAGTGACCAGCGACGGCCGCGAAGGCCAGCCGCGAGCCACCCGATCCGGCGAGAAGGCCGAACTGCGCCTCCGGATCGGGGCTGCGCGAGCGTCCCGTCCCTCCGATCCCGCCGGGGACGACGCCCGGACGGCCCGTGCGCTCGCGGCCTGCGCGGGCGTCCCCGTGGTCGCAGCGTACGTCTCCCGTCCCGGCGAACCGGACACCCTCGCCCTCATCGAGCACCTGCGGCAGGCGGACGTCCGGGTGCTCCTCCCTGTGCTGCGGCGCGCACCGGACTGGGCCTGGTACACCGGGCCCGACGACCTCGCGCCCGGCCCGCTCGGCATCGCCGCCCCCACCGGGCCCCCGCTCGGCCCTGAGGCGCTGGGCACGGCCGGCTGGGTCTGGCTGCCCGGTCTGGCCGGCACCCCGGACGGACGCCGGCTGGGCACCGGCGGCGGGTGGTACGACCGGGCCCTGGCCTGGTCAGCGGCGCACGCCCGGCGCGGATTGCTGCTCTTCGACGAGGAGGTGCTGCCCGACGTGCCGACCGACAGCTGGGACGTTCCCGTCCACCTCGTGGTCACCGAGCGGCGGCGCATCGACGCGGAATAGTGCCGGCGATTTCCTCGTTCCCCAGGGTGCTGGCTACCATTTGACCGTCCCTGTCGATCCTGTAGGAAGTGACATGCCCACCTACCAGTACCGGTGCACCTCGTGCGGCACGGATGTGGAAGTCGTCCAGAAGTTCACCGACGACCCCCTCACCGAGTGCGCGGAGTGCGACGGAACCCTGCGCAAGGTGTTCAACGCCGTCGGCGTCGTGTTCAAGGGATCCGGCTTCTACGCCACTGACAACCGCAGCAAGGGCAAGGCCAACGCCGCGACCCCGGCCAAGCCGGCCCCGGTCGACAGCGCGCCGGCCACTGCGGCGTCATCCACAGGGGCCAGCAGCGCGGCCTGAGCCTGTGGACGCCTGACGCGCTGGGGCGACGTCGGCTGAAGATTCAGGTATGCGCCTGATCGACCCGCTCCGCCGCGCGTTCCGCTGGCACCGTCGCGGTATCGCCGCGCTCCTCCTCGCCGTCGCCGTCCTCAGCGGGCTGGCCGCCGTCGGCCCCCGTTCGTCCGGGGGCGTGGCGGTGGTCGTCGCCGCCCGGACGGTTCCCGGCGGCGCCACGCTCACCCCCTCCGACCTCACCGTCGCCCTCCTGCCGCCGCAGGCCGTGCCGGAGGGGGCGGAGGGCGATCCCGGTCAGCTCGTCGGGCGGACGGTGGTCGTCGACGTCCCGGTGCGCCAGGCGCTCACCGCATCGGTGCTCCTCGACGGGGTCGGCGGTGTCGGGCCGGGGCTGCTCGCGCTGCCGGTCACCTTCGGCACCACGGGGGCGGTGGCACTGCTGCGCACGGGCCAGCGGATCGACGTGCTCGGCGCGAGCGCCGCCGGCTCGGGCTTCGGCGTCATCGCCGCGGGCGTACGGGTGGTCGCCATCGCCCCGTCGGACGCGGGGCTGCTCGGCGGCACCGACCCCTCGCTGGTCCTGCTGGAGGTCACCGCCGCGCAGGCGGCGGCTGTCGCCGCCGCGATGTCGGTCTCTGGCCTGAGCTTCGCCCTTCGCTGAGGCGGCCGGGTAGCGTGCGGAGTCCACCGAACCGGAAAGAGGGCAGGCAGATGAAGGGATTCAGGGATTTCCTGATGCGCGGGAACCTGATCGAACTGGCCGTCGCATTCATCATGGCGACCGCATTCACCGCTGTCGTGACCACGTTCACCCAACTGGTGATGGACGTGATCGGGAAACTAGGGGCGCAACCCGATTTCAGCAGCGTCGCGATCGGCGGAGTGAATGTCGGCACCTTCATCACCGCTGTGGTGACCTTCGTGGTGACGGCCGCCGTCGTGTACTTCGGGCTTGTCAGGCCCTACGACGCCGTCAAGGAGCGGCTCTCGACGCCGCAGCCCGACCAGCCCGCCGCACCGAGCTCGGAGGAACTGCTCGCCGAAATCCGCGACCTGCTCCGGGCGCGGGCGTAGTTGGCGACGGCCGCGCGCTTCAGGAGCCGTGGTGCGGGGGGACCTCCCGCAGCAGCCGGAGCTCGTCGGCGTTCAGCCGCCGGCGCCCCGAGGGCGGGCGCGTCTCGAGGGTGGTGAGGTCGAGGAGCTCCCGCACCCGGCCCATCAGCGCCGCCAGCTGCGCGGCGCCGCAGCCCGCCCGCAGGGTCGCCGGGACGAGGTGCGGCCACCCCTGTTCTGCCTCCAGCACCCGCCGGGCATGGTCGGCGATCCGCGTGCGCGTCCACCCGAGAGCGGCGAGGTCGTCCACGAGCCCGGACGGATCGGGCGCCTGCGCGTCCGGCAGGTCCAGCTCCTCACCGGTCAGCGCGTACCCGAGCGCGGAGTGCCAGCGTCCGCTCACCGGAAGGAGTGCGGGGTGCCGTCGTCGGGCAGGTCGACCGCGCCCACGACGGCCGCCGGGGCGTCGAAGCGCCACTCCCCGCGCACCCGCAGCGACGTGGCGCCCCGCAGGGACGGCACCACGGTGACGAGCGCGTCGAAGTCGTCGATGAGCCGGTAGTGGCGTCCGTCCAGGTCGATCTCCGGGATGCGCTCCACGCGGCTGTGCAGGCGACCGTCCGGCTCGAGCTCGAAGAGGTCGGAGCGCAGCAGCAGCAGCTCGTTGGTGGTCTTCACCGGCAGGAAGCGGTCACGACCGACGGCGATCGCCGTGGCCCCCGGGAACACCTCGATCGCCGCGCCCATCGCGCTCTCCAGCTGGATCACCCTGGGTGAGGTGGGGTCCGCGGGGTCGACGGTCTTCTCGTTGCGGATCAGCGGGAGGCCCAGCACGCCCCCGCGCTCGGCGAGGGTGTCGCGCAGCTGGACCAGGTCGAGCCACAGGTTGTTGGCGTGGAAGTACGGGTGGCGGAACTCGTCGGTGAAGAACTCCATCTCCTCGGGCGCGGTCTGGGCGGTGTCGCGCAGGATCAGCTGTCCGTCGGAGATCCGGACGGCGAGATGCCCGCCCTTGCGGTCGTTCACCGTCCGCGGGCACACCTCGGCCGCGTACGGCGCACCGGACGCGGCGAACCAGCCGGCCAGTCGCGCGTTCGGTGCGGCACCGAGGTTGTCGCCGTTGGCGACCGAGGCGTAGCGGAAGCCGGCGTCCACCAGGGCGTCCAGCACCCCGGTGCCCAGCAGCGCCGGGTAGAGGTCGCCGTGACCCGGCGGGCACCACTCCTGGCCGGGATCGGCGGGCCAGGACACCGGCGCGAGGCTGTCGGCCAGGATCTTGGGCTCTGCGTTCTGCAGGAAGTCCAGCGGGAGCCCGTCGACGGCGAGCCCCGGGTAGCGCTCGAGGTGGGCGAGGGTGTCCTCCCGGGTGCGGAAGCTGTTCATGAACAGCAGTGGCAGGCGGGCGTCGTAGCGCTCGCGGGCGTAGCGCACCTGGTCGACGATGAGGTCGAGGAACGTCCGTCCCTCGAGCACCGGGAGCAGTGTCTTGGCGCGGTCCAGGCCCATCGAGGTGCCCAGCCCGCCGTTGAGCTTGATGATCACCGTCTTCTGCAGGGCATCGCGCGCGGCGGCGTCGTCCACCTCGACCTGGTCGAGCCGGGGCGGGTCGGTCAGCGGACGGATGGTGTCCTCGAGGATCAGGCCGGTCGCGCCCGAGGCGCACAGCTGCCAGTAGTGGGCGAAGTTGTCCACGGCGGCGCGGCTGATCCCCGCGGCACGCATCTTGTCCAGGCACTGCTCGAGGGCGGTGGGGCTCATGCGGCGATGCTAGCCGGGACAGGACGGGACGCGCCTCCGCGGCGCCTGCTGAGACCTCGCGGCCACCGGGCCGGCGGGCGTTCGCGCGAGGGCCCTGCGGACACAGCGAGAGTGACGCACCGCGAAGGGCTTGAAGCCGTCTACCCACCCCCAGGAGACAACATCGTGTGCGTCACTCTCGATTGAGGACTCTAGCCGAACCGGGCGGCAATTCAAACTCGAATCGCGAATTCCCAGCGCACTCACAGGTTGTTTCACCCCTAGCCAGCCGCGCCGTCACTCGGCCGGGGGACAGTGCCGTCAGGCGGTAGGCTTGTGGAGCCCGCAAGGGCGTCCGGGCCCCATAGCTCAGGGGATAGAGCAGAGGTTTCCTAAACCTTGTGTCGCAAGTTCGAATCTTGCTGGGGTCGCAGAATGCGTGCGTCGTCCGCCGTGACAAGCACGGACGTCACGCCGACCTGTTCGCACTCCCCACCCGTCTGCGACCCCGCTCCCCCGCGAGGGCCAGCCTTCCGGCCGAGGGCTCGTCCACAGGTACTGGCCCTCGGCGTTAGGGCTGGTCCTCGATCACGAAGGCTGGTCTTCGATCGACGGGGCCGGCGTTCGGGCCGGGGCCGGCGTTCGGGTCCCCGGGCCGGCGTTCGGGCCGGGCCCGGCGTTCGAGCCCGAGGCCGGCGTTCGGGCCCGGACCGGGGCGTTCAGCCGATGGTTCCGGTGCGTGCCAGGTCGGCGAACCAGTGGGCGCTGGCCTTGGGGATTCGGCGCTGCTCCGCGTCCACCCGGACGACGCCGAAGCGCTTGGCGTAGCCCTCCGCCCACTCGAAGTTGTCCATCAGCGACCACGCCAGGTAGCCGCGCACGTCGGCACCCTCCTCGATCGCCTGGTGGACGGCGGTCAGGTGCCCGCGCAGGTACTCCACCCGGTCCTGGTCGTCGACGAAGCCGTTCTCGTCCGCCACGTCGTCGTAGGCCGCGCCATTCTCGGTGATCACCAGGCCGGTGCCGGTCGCGCCGGTGTAGGTGGTGTGCAGCCACACGAGCAGGCGACGCAGTCCGTCCGGGTCGACCTCCCAGCCCATCGCGGTCAGCGGCAGGTCGCGCATCACCTGCACGGCGTCAGGGGCGGACGGGTGCGGGGTGGGGCCGGACGGCGCGTCGCCCGGCCCCGCGGCACGGAACACGTTGGTCGTGTAGTAGTTCACGCCCAGGACGTCGATCGGCGTGCTGATCGCGGCCAGGTCGCCGTCCTGGACGAGGTCGGACGGCCACAGGCCGGCCAGGTCCTCCAGCGCGTCCTCGGGGTAATGGCCGTGCGCGATGGGCTCGATGAAGAAGCGGTTCGCGGTGGCGTCCACCCGGCGGGCCACGTCGACGTCCTCGGGGCTGTCGGACGCCGGGTAGGACGGGGTGAAGTTCAGCGTGATGCCGAGGCTGGCGTCGGGATCCGCCACGCGCAGCGCCTGCACCGTCCACCCGTGGGCGAGCAGCAGGTGGTGCGCGGCCTTGATCGCGGCGACCGGATCGGTCCAGCCGGGAGCGTGCACGCCGGCGGAGTAGCTCAGGAACGACGAGCACCAGGGCTCGTTCAGCGTCGTCCAGGTGCGCACCCGGTCGCCCAGCCGGTCGTGCATGGCAAGGGCGTAGTCGACGAACCGCTCGGCGGTCGCCCGGTTCGTCCAGCCGCCCGGCAGCGCAGCGGGCAAGTCCCAGTGGTAGAGCGTCAGCCAGGGCGCGATGTCGTGGGCGAGCAGCTCGTCCACGAGGCGGGAGTAGAAGTCCATGCCCTTGGGGTTCACGCTGCCGTCGGCGTGCATGACCCGCGGCCAGGACACCGAGAACCGGTAGGTGTTCATGCCGAGGTCGGCCAGCAGCTTCACGTCCTCGGGGTAGCGGTGGTAGTGCTCGCAGGCGACCAGCCCGTCGTCCCCGTTCACGATCTTCCCTGGCTCGCGGCAGAACACGTCCCAGATCGAGTCCTCCTTGCCGTCCTCGGTGGCGGCACCCTCGATCTGGTACGAGGACGTGGCAGAGCCGAAGAGGAACCCCTTCGGGAATTCGATGCCCATCATCAAGTCCTTCCCACCCGCGGGCCCTGCTCCAGTGCCGGGACCACCACGAATGATCGCGCTCTCATTGCGGTTGGGAGCAACTTAGCACCGCTCACCAGTGATGCGCGAAGCCCCGTCCGGCCAGAAGGGGTCGGCGGGACGGGAAGACGCCTGTCGCGACCGCCGGGGCAGGTCGCGCGGCAGGTCAGGCCTTGGGGCCCTCGTCGGTCGCCGGCGGCTCGGCCGGGGTCGCGGGCGGCTCGACGGAGCCGGTCTTCGACTCCTCCTTGAACTCGCGAATGGCCTTGCCCGCGTTCTTGCCGAAGTTGGCCAGTTTCGCGCCACCGAAGAGCACCAGCGCCACCACGGCGATGATGACCCATTCCCAACCGCCAAGACTCGGCATGCCGTTCTCCTGTTCCTGCGCCTCGTGGGGGCGACGTTACCCGACGCCGACCGGTGCCCATCTTCCACCCTCCGGACGTGGATCCCCAACGCGGGCCGGGGAATGCTGGCAGATGCTCACGATCGGCCGCGGACGCCGTCCGTTCGACCCACCCCGTCCATCGCCTCGAGGGCCAGCCTTCCGGCCGAGGGCTCGTCCACCGGTGCTGGCCCTCGACCACAAGGCTGGCTGTCGAACCGGAAGGCTGGCCCTCGACGGGACGAGGCGTCGCGAAGAGGGACGCGCAACGGCGGTTCTCACCTGCCGGCGCCGGTCATCGTCCCCCCGCACGACGGCTCGGACGCGCGGGCCCTCGTCCGGGCCCAGCACGCCGAGGACCAGCCATTCGGCCGAGGGCTCGTCCACTGGTGCTGGCCCTCGGCAGCAAGGCTGGCCCTCGAACATGGATGCTGGCCGTCACGTCCGTGGCTGGCCGACCATCGAACATGGGGCGTTGTCGCGGACGGGAGGCGAGCGAGGGACGCGGCGAGCGGGGTACGGTCGTCGCGTCGACAGGAGGTGGCGATGGAACGGTGCCGGGTGATCACGGTGTCCGACCGGTGCGCGGCCGGCGTGCGCGAGGACGAGTCCGGGCCGGTCCTCGTCGCCGCGCTCGAGGCGGCGGGCCACGCCGTGTCGCGCGTGGTGGTGCCGGACGGAGAGGAGAGCGTCCGCGCGGCGCTGCTCGAGGCGCTGGACGCCGGCGACCGCGTCGTCCTCACCACCGGTGGCACGGGCGTCGGCCCGCGCGACCGGACACCCGAGGGCACGCGCGGCGTCCTCGACCGCACCCTTCCCGGCGTGGCGGAACTGCTGCGCGCACGCGGGGCGGCGCGATCCCCGCACGCGGCGCTCAGCCGGGGCGTCGCCGGGGTGGTCGACGCCGTGGACGGGGCCGGCGGCGCCGTGGTCGTGAACCTCCCGGGCAGCCCCCGCGCCGCCGCAGAGGGCATCGAGGTGCTCCTGCCCCTGCTCGCCCACCTGCTCGAGCAGCTCCAGGGTGGTGACCACTGATGCCCGTCGTGCTCGCGGAGGTCCGCGACCACCCGGTGACCTCCGAAGAACTCGCGCGCCTCGTCGCCCGCCCCGACGCCGGGGCGGTCGTGCTGTTCGTCGGGGTCGTCCGCGACCACGACCCGCAGGCGGCCGGACGCGTCGTCGCCCTCGACTACACCTGCCACCCGTCCGCGCCCGCGCGCATCGCGGAGATCGTTGCCACCACGCTCGCCGACGCCGACCCCGCGGGAGACTGCCGGGTGGCCGCGGTGCACCGCACCGGCCACCTGGTGGTGGGGGAGAACGCGTTCGTGGTCGCCGTCTCCTCGCCGCACCGCCGCCTCGCCTTCGCGGTCTGCGCCGACGTGGTCGAGCGGGTGAAGGCGGAGCTCCCGGTCTGGAAGCAGCAGTTCGAGGACGACGGCAGCTACCGCTGGTCGAACCTGTAGGGGGCCGGTCAGCGGCGCCACGCGCCGGACCGCCCCCCGTCCTTCGCGACCAGGCGGACGCCGGCGATCTCGACCCGCTTGTCGAGGCCCTTCACCATGTCGACGACGGCGAGGGCGGCCACGGACACCGCCGTCAGGGCCTCCATCTCCACGCCTGTGCGGTCGACGGCGCGGACGGTGGCCGCGATCGACACGCCCTCGTCGGTGACGGCCAGGTCCACCTCGACGCCGTGGACGCCGATCACGTGCGCCAGCGGGAGCAGCTCCGGCGTCCGCTTCGCCGCGGCGATGCCGGCCACCCTGGCGACCGCCAGGACGTCGCCCTTGGGCACCTCCCCGCCGCGCAGGGCTGCGACCACCGCCGGCGGGCACCGTACGAGACCCTCGGCGGTTGCGCTGCGCGCGGTCACCTGCTTGCCGCTGACGTCGACCATCCGGGCGTGCCCCGCCGCGTCCAGGTGGGTGAACTCGCTCACGTCGTCCTCCTCGGGGACAGCGGCACGGTGGCGACCGTCGCGCTCATCGTGTCCAGGTACAGCATGCGGCCGAACAGCACATCGCCGGCCCCGGTGACCAGCTTGATCGCCTCGGTCGCCATCAGCGCGCCGACCTGGCCGCACATCGACCCGAGCACCCCGACCCCCGCCGCGGTCACCCACGTCGCCGGGTCGGGTGGCTCGGGGTGGAGGTCGCGCAGCGTGATCCCGGGCAGCGTCCCACCCACGCCACGCGGGGTGCTCCAGAACACGCTCACCTGGGCGCGGGTGACCATCACCGCACCCCACACCACAGGGATCCCCAGCTCGGCGCAGGTGTCGCTGATGAGGTAGCGGGTCGGGTAGTTGTCCACGGCGTCGAGCACGAGGTCGTAGCCGCCGAGCACCTCCCGGGCGTTGCCCTCGTCCAGCCGCAGCTCGTGGGTCACCACGCGCACGGCGGGGTCGAGCTCGGCGAGCCGCCGCGCGGCGCTGGCCGCCTTCGGCGTCCCGATCCCCCCGGTGGTGTGCAGCACCTGGCGCTGCAGGTTCACCAGCTCGACGACATCCGCGTCCACCACCCCGAGGGTGCCCACACCGGCAGCGGCGAGGTAGAGCAGGGCGGGGCTGCCGAGCCCGCCGGCGCCCACGACGCAGATGCGGGCGGCGCGCAGCCTGCGCTGCGCGAGCTCGCCGAGCCCGGGGATCGGCAGGTGCCGCGCGAACCGCTCCCGGTCGGACGCGGACAGCGCGCCGGCCGGCTCGACGAGAGGGGCGAGCCTCACCATTCCACCGCTCCCCTGCGCCCCGCCCAGCGGGCGGCGTCCTCCGGGGTGTCCAGGTCGTCGACGACCGCCGCGCCACGGGCCACGCCCCGCAGGCGCAGCGGGGCGAGCAGCCGGTGCATCGCGGTCAGGGGAGGGTCGCCCCGCTCCCCCAGCCGCCGCTCGAGCGCAGCGGTCCGGTAGCACCCCAGCAGCCACTGCAGGCGGCCGTCGTCGTCCACCAGGCAGGCGCCGTCCTCGTCGTCGGACGGCGGGGACGCCAGCAGCGTCGCCACGGCGGCCTCCGCGTCGGGCAGGTCTGCGGCCAGCACCAGCGTCCACGGTGCCTGCCCGTGCGCGCGTCCCAGCGCGGCCAGACCCGCGTCCAGCGCGGCCACCGGGCCGCCGAACGGCGGGTCCTCCCGGGTGCGCAGCACCCCGGACGGCACGTCGGCGTCGCCGACGACCACCACCCGGCGGGCCCCGGCGACCGCGGAGAGGGCGATGTCGAGCAGGCGGCGCCCACCGATCCTCACCGCCGGCTTGTCGATCCCGCCCAGGCGCGACCCGCGTCCCCCGGCGAGCACCACGGCGTCGAAGATCACAGCCACCTCACCTGGAGCGCGTCGCCCGGCTCGACGGCCGTGACGTCCTCTGCGACGACGGCGATCCCGTCCGCCCCGGCCAGCGAGGTGACGACGTGCGACGCCGATCCGCGCCGGTGCGCCGGACGGGCGACCAGCCGGCCGTCGTCCTCGCCGGAGAGCAGGACCGGCACCACCTGACGGCGGCCCTGCGGCGACGTCCACGCTGCCCCCGCCACGGCAGGGAGCCAGCCCGGCCCGGGCCGTCCGAGCATCCGGTCGACAAGCGGGCGGACGAACAGCTCGTAGCTCAGGGACGCCGACAGCGGGTTGCCCGGCAGCGACACCACCGGCACCCCGCGCCACCACGCCCAGCCCTGCGGCTTGCCGGGCTGCACGCGGACGTGCCGGAACGTGCCGCCCGCGCCGGTGAGCACGTCGCGCACCACGTCGTAGGCGCCCACGCTCGCGCCGCCGGTCAGCACCACCAGCGCACAGCCGGACGCGGCGAGGCCGTCGAGCCGGGCCGCCAGGGCCGCGGGCCGGTCGCCGACCGGAGCGGCCGCGACGACCTCTGCCCCGTCCCGGGTGAGCGCCGCGGCCAGCGCGAGGGCGTTGGACTCGTGCACCTGACCGCGCCGCAGCGCCGACCCGTCGGTGACCAGCTCGTCCCCGGTCGCGCACACCGCCACCACCGGCCGCGGCCGCACCGCGACCGTGCGGACGCCTGCGGCGGCCACCGCGCCCACCACGCCCGGGGTGAGCGCCGCCCCGGCGGGGGCGACGAGGTCCCCGGCGTCGACGTCCTCACCGGCCCGGCGCACGTGCGCGCCCCGACGGGCGGGCGGCGCCAGCACGGACACCTCGTCGTCCTCCACCCGGGTGTCCTCGACGGGCACGACCGTATCGGCGAAGGCAGGGAGCGGCGCCCCGGTCATGATGCGCACGCACTCCCCCGGCCCGGCGTCCGGGTCGTCCGCGCTGCCGGCCGGGACGTCACCGACCACCCGCAGCACCGCGGGAGCGCCGGCCACCTCCGCGAACCGGACCGCGTAGCCGTCCATCGCAGAGTTGTCGAAGGCGGGGACGGACGCCGCCGCGGCCACGTCGGCGGCGAGCACGCGCCCGAAGGCGGCGGCCAGCGGCAGCACCTCCGACCGCTCGTCCGGGCGCACCAGGACGAGCAGTTCGTCGAGGTACTCCTCGACCCCGAGCAGCTCACGCATCGGCCGCGGCGACCTCGGGGACGGGCGCGAGGCGCACCAGGCAGGTGGCGGGGGTGGCCCACGGCTCGATGGCGGTCACCGTCCAGCCCTCGCCCGGCCCGATCAGCCCACGCACGAGCCCGAGGTGGAGCTGGCAGACCACCTCCGGGTCGTCGTCGGCGAGGTCGAGGTAGGGGCAGGGGCGCAGCTGCACCACGGTGTCCGGGCCGGGCAGCAGGGTGGGGGCGTAGCCGAGGGCGTCGAGGCTGCCGACCACCCGCTCCAGCGGCGGCAGGGCGCCGGCGCGCTCCTGCTCGGCGCGCAGTTCCGCACCCCACGCCTCGCCGGCGAGGACGGCGTGCGCCCCGCGGTCCTCGACACCCCCGGCGAAGTGCCTGACCATGGCCGCGGCGAGATCCTGGTAGCGATTGGCGCGGTGGCCCGGCGCGGCGCGGTAGAGCACCCGGGGGCGACCGGGGCGACGGCGCGCCTCCGTCTCGCGGGCCACCAGGCCCGCCTCGACCAGCGCGTCGAGGTGGAAGCGGGTCGTGTTGGGGTGGAGGCCGACGGCTGCCGACACCTCCGCGACGTCCACGGGCCCTCCGGTGGTCCGGAGGTGGTCGAGCACCTCCGCGCGGGTGGGCCCCAGGCGTACCGCCACGCCCTCGCTCATCGGATCCTCCTCGCACCGGCACCGTGGGTACCCATGATCCCGCACGCCCGGAACCGTTTCCACTAGAAACTCGTAACTAATCGGGTTACTGTGCAGGCGACACCGACCGTTGGGAGCACCGGGTGCCGACCGCCGTCCTGCCGCTGGGCACGCTCAGCGATGCCCACGGACGGGTCGCGCGTGACCTGCGGGTGTCACTGACCGACCGCTGCAACCTGCGGTGCACCTACTGCATGCCGGCCGAGGGCCTGCCGTGGCTGCCCGGCCGCGACATCCTCACCGACGAAGAAGTGGCCCGCCTCGTGGGCGTGGCCGTGCACCTGCTCGGCGTCCGCAAGGTGCGCTTCACCGGCGGCGAGCCGCTCCTGCGCCCCGGACTCGCCGGCATCGTCGCCGCCGCCACCGGGCTGCGCACCGACGAGGGTGTCCCGCCGGAGACCTCCCTGACCACGAACGGGATCGGCCTCGACCGGCGAGCCGCATCCCTGGCCGGCGCCGGCCTGGGCCGGGTCAACGTCTCGCTGGACTCGCTCGACCGGACGCGGTACGCCGCCCTGGCCCGGCGCGACCGCCTGGACGACGTGCTGGGCGGGCTCGCCGCCGCCGACGCCGCGGGCCTGCACCCGGTGAAGGTGAACACGGTGGTGATGCGGGGTGCGAACGAGCAGGACGTCGTGCCCCTGGCGCGGTTCTGCATCGAGCACGGGTACCGGCTCCGGTTCATCGAGCAGATGCCCCTCGGCCCGGAGCACGGGTGGGACCGCAGCACGATGGTCCCGGCCGCCGAGATCCTGGACGCCCTCCGGACGGCCTTCACCCTCACACCGATCGACGGGCGCGGCGCCGCCCCGGCGCAGGAGTGGCGCGTCGCCGCGGCCCCCGGGCACCCCGCCGGACGCATCGGCGTGATCGCGTCGGTCACCGCGCCGTTCTGCGGAGACTGCGACCGCACCCGCCTCACCGCGGACGGGCAACTGCGCACCTGCCTGTTCAGCCGCACCGAGACCGACCTGCGCACGCCCCTTCGCGACGGGGCGGACGACGTCGAGCTGGCCCGGTTGTGGCTGGGCGCCCACCGCGCCAAGGCCGCCGGGCACGGGATCGACAGCCCCGGCTTCCGTCCACCCGCCCGCACCATGAGTTCGATCGGAGGCTGAACCGTGCAGATCACCTTCTACGCCGGGGCTGCGGACGCGGCCGGCACGACCACCGCCGAGCTGGACGAGGACGGCCTCACGGCCGCGGAACTGCTGGGCCGGCTCAGCCGCGGAGAGGACGCCCTCGCCGCCGTCCTCGGGTGCTGCTCCCTGCTCGTGGACGGCGCTCCGGTGCGCGAGCCCGACACCCGGATCTCCCGCTCGGCAAGGGTGGACGTCCTGCCGCCGTTCGCCGGCGGGTAGCCGCACGGCAGCGTCCGGAATCCCGTCCGGGATTTTTCCGAAAACTTCGTGAAAAGTGCTCCGTGCTGGTTAGCATGAGCCATGACCTCCCCGCGCGCGCACCTGGACGGTCCGGCCGCCGACGCCCTGCTCTCGCTCGGCAAGTACTTCACCAAGTGGGAGGAGACCGCCGACGGGCGCGTGGTCTTCCGTGAGGGCGGGCGCTCGGGCGACGTCTTCTACCGCGACCGCTGGAGTCATGACAAGGTGGTCCGTTCGACGCACGGCGTGAACTGCACCGGGTCGTGCTCGTGGAAGGTCTACGTCAAGGACGGCATCATCACCTGGGAGTCACAGCAGACCGACTACCCCACCACCGGCCCCGACCGCCCCGAGTACGAGCCGCGCGGCTGCCCGCGCGGAGCGGCCTTCTCCTGGTACACCTACTCGCCCACCCGCGTCCGCTACCCCTACGGGCGCGGCGTGCTGGTGGAGGCCTACCGCGAGGCGAAGGCCCGCCTCGGCGACCCGGTCGCCGCCTTCGCAGAGATCTCCTCCGACCCACAGACCCGCAAGCGCTACCAGTCCGCGCGCGGCAAGGGCGGGCTGGTACGCATCTCGTGGAACGAGGCGCTGGAGATCGCTGCCGCGTCCTACGTGCACACCATCGGCACCTACGGCCCCGACCGGTGCGTGTCGTTCTCGCCGATCCCAGCGATGTCGATGGTCTCCCACGCGATCGGCACCCGGTTCAACCACCTCATCGGCGGCGCGATGACGTCGTTCTACGACTGGTACGCCGACCTGCCGGTGGCCAGCCCGCAGGTGTTCGGCGACCAGACCGACGTGCCGGAGTCCGGCGACTGGTGGGACTCCACGTACCTGATGATGTGGGGCTCGAACGTCCCGGTCACCCGCACCCCGGACGCGCACTGGATGGCCGAGGTGCGCTACCGCGGCACCAAGGTGGTCACGGTCTCCCCCGACTACGCCGACAACGTGAAGTTCGCCGACGAGTGGCTGCCGGCCCAGGCCGGCACCGACGCGGCGCTGGCGATGGCGATGGGCCACGTGATCCTGAAGGAGAACTACGTCGAGCGGCAGGTGCCGTTCTTCACCGACTACGTGCGCCAGTACACCGACCTGCCGATGCTGGTCACCCTGGTGGAGCACCCCGACGGCCACGGCCTGACCGCCGCCAAGTTCCTCACCGCCGCCGATCTCGCCGCGAGCGGGACCGGCCGGACGCCCGGCCAGGACGACGAGTTCAAGACCGTCCTGTGGGACCGCGCGACCGGGGCCCCCGCGGTGCCGAACGGCACGATGGGCCACCGGTACACCGAGACCGGCAAGGGCAACTGGAACCTCGACCTCGGTGACCTCGACCCGGCGCTCAGCCTGCTCGACGTGGCCGGGGCACGGGCCGTCGAGCTCGCTCTGCCCTGTTTCGAGGATCCCCGCGGCGAAGGCACGATCGTGCACCGCGGCGTCCCGGCCGTCCGGGTCGGCAAGCACCTCGTGACCACCGTCCTTGACCTGATGCTCGCGCAGTACAACGTGGGACGCGAAGGCCTTCCCGGTACCTGGCCGTCCGGCTACGACGACGTGGAGGCGCCGTACACCCCTGCGTGGCAGGCGGAGATCACGTCCGTGCCCGCGGAGGCGTGCCTGCGCATCGCCCGGGAGTTCGCGAAGAACTCCGAGGACAGCCAGGGCCGCTCGATGATCATCATCGGCGCGGGCATCTGCCACTGGTTCCACGCCGACGTCACCTACCGGGCGATCATGGCGCTGCTGATGCTCACCGGCTGCATCGGGCGCAACGGCGGCGGCTGGGCGCACTACGTCGGCCAGGAGAAGTGCCGCCCCATGACCGGCTGGTTCAACCTGGCCAACGCGCTCGACTGGTCCCGCCCGCCGCGGACGATGATCGGCACCGGCTACTGGTACATGCACACCGACCAGTGGCGCACCGACGGCTACTCCGCGGACCGCGTGAAGTCGCCACTGTCCACGGGCAGCCTGGACGGGCTGCACACCGCGGACGCGATCGCGCTGTCCCACCGGCTGGGCTGGATGCCGTTCTACCCGCAGTTCGACCGCAACCCGCTCGACCTGGCCGACGAGGCCAAGGCGGCGGTGGACGCCGGCGAAGCGGCCACCGTCGGCGAGTGGGTGGCGTCGCGGCTCAAGGACGGCACCCTGGCCTCCGCGCTGGAGGACATCGACGCCCCGGTGAACTGGCCCCGCACGATGGTGGTCTGGCGCTCGAACCTGTTCGGGTCGTCCGCCAAGGGCAACGAGTACTTCCTCAAGCACCTGCTCGGCACCGGCTCGAACCTGATGCCGAACGACCACGCGTCCGAGGCCCGGCCCGAGGTGGTGAACTTCCGCGAGGAGGCTCCCGAGGGCAAGCTCGACCTGCTGATCAGCGCCGACTTCCGGATGACGTCCACGACGCTGCTGTCCGACCTCGTGTTCCCCGCGGCCACCTGGTACGAGAAGTACGACCTGTCGAGCACCGACATGCACCCGTTCGTCCACGCGTTCACCCCGGCGATCGACCCGCCGTGGGAGGCCAAGAGCGACTTCGAGTTCTTCACCCTGCTGGCCCGCGCGATCTCGCGGCTCGCCGAGACCCACCTCGGCACGCGCTCCGACCTGGTCGCCGTCCCGCTGCAGCACGACACCCCCGGCCAGGTGGCCCAGCCCGGCGGCCATGTCTACGACTGGCGCGGCACCCACCTGCCCGCCGTCCCGGGGAAGAACCTGCCGCAGCTGATGGTGGTGGAGCGCGACTACACCGCGATCGCGGACAAGCTCGCCACTGTCGGCCCGCTCGCCGACCGGCTCGGCTTCACGGTGAAGAACATCACCTACGACATGAACGAACCGGTGAAGCGGCTCGCCGGGTTGCACGGCGTCATGCCCACCGGCGCGGGCGCGGGGCGCCCGGCGATCGACACCGACGCCCGCTTCGCCGAGGCGATCCTCACCTGCTCGGGCACCACCAACGGGGCGCTGGCCACCCAGGGTTTCCACGACCTCGAGGCGAAGACCGGACGGAAGCTCGCCGACCTCTCCGAGGGCCAGGAGGAGCGGATCATCACCTTCGCCCAGACCCAGGCGTCCCCCCAGCCGGTGATCACCTCCCCGGAGTGGTCGGGCTCGGAGACGGGTGGACGCCGCTACGCCGCGTTCACGATCAACACCGAGCGGCTGAAGCCCTGGCACACCCTTTCGGGACGGATGCACTTCTTCCTCGACCACGACTGGATGATCGACGCCGGCGAGCAGCTGCCGACGTTCCGCCCGCCGCTGGACATGACCCGGGCGTTCGGCGAGCCGGAGCTCGGCCCGACCGGCGAGAAGGCGATCACCGTCCGCTACCTGACGGTGCACAACAAGTGGTCGATCCATTCGGAGTACCAGGACAACCTGTTCATGCTCAGCCTCGGCCGCGGCGGGCCGCAGGCCTGGCTGAGCGTCGCGGACGCGGCCAGCATCGGCGTGGCCGACAACGACTGGATCGAGCTCACCAACGCGAACGGCGTCTTCGTGGCCCGGGCGGTGGTGACCCACAAGCTCCCCGACGGCATCTGCTACGTCCAGCATGCCCAGGAGCGAACCATCGACGTACCCAAGTCGGAGGCCACCGGCAAGCGCGGCGGCATCCACAACTCGGTCACCCGGATCCTGGTGAAACCGACCCACCTGATCGGCGCGTACGCCCAGCTCGCCTACGCCTTCAACTACCTCGGCCCCACCGGGGTGCAACGCGACATCGTCTCCACCGTCCGCCGCCGCTCGCAGGAGGTGACCTACTGATGGCCCCGAAGCGCGTGATGGCCCAGGTGGCCATGGTGATGAACCTCGACAAGTGCATCGGCTGCCACACCTGCTCGGTCACCTGCAAGCAGGCCTGGACGAACCGGGCCGGCACCGAGTACGTGTGGTTCAACAACGTCGAGACCCGTCCGGGCCTGGGCTACCCGCGCCGGTACGAGGACCAGGAGACCTGGCAGGGCGGCTGGGTGCGGACGAAGTCCGGCGGGCTGAAGCTACGCTCGGGCGGCCGCTTCCAGAAGTTGCTGAGCATCTTCGCCTCGCCCGTCCAGCCAGAGCTCGCCGACTACTACGAGCCCTGGACCTACGACTACCAGAACCTGATCTCCGCCCCGCTCGGCGACGACTTCCCGGTGGCCCGGCCCAAGTCGCTGATCACCGGCGAGGACACGAAGATCACCTGGAGCGCCAACTGGGACGACTCCCTCGGGGGCGTCCACGCCACCGGCGACACCGACCCGATCGTGGCGAAACTCCGCGAGCAGGCCAACGAGCAGATCCGCTTCGAGTACGAGAAGAGCTTCATGTTCTTCCTGCCGCGCATCTGCGAACACTGCCTGAACCCGTCGTGCATGGCGTCCTGCCCGTCGGGGGCGATCTACAAGCGGGCCGAGGACGGCATCGTCCTTGTCGACCAGGACCGCTGCCGCGGCTGGCGGCAGTGCATCACCGGCTGCCCGTACAAGAAGATGTACTTCAACCACCGCTCCGGCAAGGCAGAGAAGTGCACGTTCTGCTACCCGCGCATCGAGGTCGGCCTGCCGACGGTGTGCTCGGAGACCTGCGTCGGACGCCTGCGCTACCTCGGCATCATCCTGTACGACCCGGACGCGGTGCTCGCGGCGGCGTCGGTGGACGAGAAGGACCTGTACGAGGCCCAGCTGGACCTGATGCTCGACCCGCACGACCCCGAGGTCGTCGCGCTGGCGCGTGCGGGCGGGATGCCGGACGACTGGATCAGCGCCGCCCAGCGCTCGCCGGTCTACGCCCTGATCAAGCACTTCAAGGTCGCGCTGCCGCTGCACCCGGAGTACCGGACGATGCCGATGGTCTGGTACATCCCGCCGCTGTCGCCGGTGGTCGACCTCCTCAAGGAGCAGGGGCACGACGCCGAGGCCGCCGGCAACCTCTTCGGTGCGATCGACGCCCTCCGGATCCCGGTCAGCTACCTCGCCGAGCTGTTCACCGCCGGCGACACCGGGATCGTCACCGGGGTCCTCCAGAAGCTGGCCGCGATGCGCGCCTACATGCGGGGAGTGACGCTGGGCACCGGCCGGGACGCCGAACTGGCCGCGGCGGTCGGGATGACGCCGGAGGCGCTCGAGCAGCTGTACCGGCTGCTGGCCATCGCGAAGTACGCCGACCGCTACGTCATCCCCAAAGCCCACCGCGAGGAGGCGCACGGCCTCGAGGAACTGGCCTGCTCGCTCGACTTCGAGGGCGGCCCCGGCATGTACGACTCCGGGCCGTTCGGCGAGGCGTCCGGACGGCCGGTGCCGGTGGCGATCGAGACCTACACCGCGCTGAAGGCGCGGCAGCGCGCCGAGGAGGCGGCCTCGTCCGACCAGCTCGCCCACCGTGCCGGCCTGCTCAACTGGGACGCGAACGAGGACCCCCGGTGATCGGCCGCAGGCGCACCGCGACGCTCGCACCCGACCGGCCGGCGGCCCACGCGCCGGTCGTCCTCCAGGCCGCTGCCCTCGTGCTGGCCTACCCAGAAGCCGAACTGCTCGACCGCCTCGAGGTTCTCGAATCCGCGCTCCGGGACACCCCGGCGGTCGAGCAGTTCGCCCCCGTCCTCGCCCACCTGCGCGGACGCCCGCTGGGCGAGCTCCAGGCGTTCCACGTCCAGGAGTTCGACCTGTCGCGCAGGCATGCGCTGCACCTGTCCTACTGGACCGACGGCGACACGCGTCGCCGCGGCGAGGTGCTCGCCGACGTGAAGCAGGTGTACCGCGAGTCCGGCCTGGTGGTCGACCTGTGCGGCGAACTGCCCGACTACCTGCCGATGGTCCTGGAGTTCGCCGCCATCGACCCCGGCCGCGGGCTCGTGCTGCTCCAACGGTTCCGGGCGAGCGTCGAGCTGATCCGGCTCGGGCTCGAGCACGACCGGCTCCCCCACGCCGGCGTCATCGCGGCGATCTGCGACCTGCTCCCCGGCGAGTCCCCCCGGAACCGCGCCGACGTACAGGCCCGCTTCGGCGAGGTCCAGCCGGTCGAGTTCGTCGGCCTCAACGGCGTGGTCAGGAGCTGACATGGACATCCTGCTGTGGGGCGTCCTGCCCTATTTGGTGGCCCTCGCCCTCGTTGGCGGGCTGGTGTGGCGGTACCGCTACGACCAGTTCGGGTGGACGACCCGCTCGTCGCAGCTGTACGAGTCGCGACTGCTCCGGATCGCGTCCCCGCTGTTCCACTACGGGCTGTTCGTGGTGCTCGCCGGCCACATCGCCGGGCTCTTCGTCCCGAAGGCGTGGACGGACGTCGTGATCACCCAGGAGACCTACCACCTGGTCGCCCTCGGCGCGGGCACGCTGGCCGGCATCGCGACCCTGGTGGGCATCGTCCTGCTGATCTACCGTCGCCGCACCACCGGCCCGGTCTTCCTCGCCACCACGAACAACGACAAGCTGATGTACGTCGTGCTGGTGGCGGCGATCGTGTTCGGCATGGTGGCGACCCTCACCGGCAGCGTGACACCCACCGGCGAGGAGCACAACTACCGCGAGACCGTCTCGGTCTGGTTCCGCTCGCTGCTGGTGTTCTCCCCGGACGTCGAGGCGATGGCGGCCAGCACCTGGCAGTTCAAGGTCCACATCCTGGTGGCGTTCGGCCTGTTCGTGCTGATCCCGTTCAGCCGGCTCGTCCACGCGTTCACCGTCCCCCTGCACTACCTGTTCCGGCCCTACGTCGTGTACCGCAGCCGGGACGTCGTCGCACCCACGCCCTCCCGCGGACGCGTCCGCGGCTGGGACCCCGTCGGCACCCAGGATCGCGACCGGAAGACCCGATGACCCAGACCACCACCCACGCCGCCGGGCACCACGGCGACGACGTGATCCCGCCCGTCCACGACACCGGGCGCGGGGCGAACCGCGTGCTGGCGATGTCGACGATCGACTTCACCGTGATGTTCGCGGTGTGGCTGATGTTCGGCATCCTCGGCATCGAGATCCAGAAGGAGCTGCTGCTCGACGACGTCCAGCTGTCCTGGATCACCGCGCTCGCGGTCCTGAACGGATCGATGTGGCGACTGCCCGCCGGCATGCTCGCCGACCGCATCGGCGGACGCAAGGTGACGATCGCCATGCTCGCCGCCACGGCCGTCCCCGCCTACCTCGTCTCGACGGCCCACAGCTACGGCGTGCTGCTCCTGCTCGCCTTCCTCGTCGGCTTCGCGGGCAACCTGTTCAGCGTGGGCATCGCGTGGAACGCTGCCTGGTTCGGTCGCGAGCGCCAAGGCTTCGCGCTGGGCCTGTTCGGCGCCGGCAACATCGGCGCGTCCGTCACGAAGTTCATCGGCCCGCCGCTGATCGCCGGCACCGCGGGCGCGACCTTCGCCTTCGGAGTGCAGGGCGGCTGGCGGCTCGTCCCCGTCATCTACGCCGTGCTGCTGGTCGTCCTGGCCGTGCTGACCTGGGCGATCGTCCCCCGCCACGACCGCCTCGCCGGGGAGTCGAAGCCCGTCCGCGACATGCTGGCACCGCTCTCCCACGTCAGGGTGTGGCGCTTCAGCCTCTACTACGTGGCGGTCTTCGGCGCCTATGTCGCGCTGTCGGCCTGGCTCCCGAAGTACTACGTCGACAACTTCGGCCTCAGCCTCTACCCGGCGGCGTTGCTCACCGCCCTGTTCATCTTCCCCGCCTCGCTGCTACGGCCGCTGGGCGGGTGGATCTCCGACCGGATCGGGGCCCGCACGGTCATGTACGCCACCTTCGCGCTGATGCTGGCCACCACGGGCGTGCTGATGATGCCCAACGGGCACATCGTGATCACCCACGCCGACGGCCGGCAGACCGAGCACCTGGGCTACGCGATCAACGTGTGGTGGTTCACCGCGCTCGTCTTCCTCCTCGGCTGCGCGATGGGAGTGGGCAAGGCAGCGGTCTACAAGCACATCCCCGAGTACTTCCCCGGCAACGTCGGCTCGGTCGGCGGACTCGTCGGAATGCTGGGCGGCCTGGGCGGATTCATCCTTCCGCCGCTGTTCGCTTACACCAAGCTGTGGAGCGGCTTCCCGACCAGCACCTTCTTCGTGCTGTTCGTGCTCACCGCGATCTGCGCGACCTGGATGCACCTCACCGTCGTCCGGATGCTGCACGCGCAGGCCCCCGAACTCGCCGACCACTTCGACACCGAACACATCGACACCAGGACGCCCCAGGAGGCACGCGCGTGAGCAGCAGGATCGTCGAACGACTCCAGGCCGGGCCGGAATGGGTCCGCTCCTGGGACCCCGAGAACGAGGAGAGCTGGGATTCGAGGCTGGCGTGGCGAACCCTGTGGATCACCACCTTCACCCTCACCCTGTGCTTCGTCGCCTGGTTCCTCCCCTCGGCCATCGTGCCGAAGCTCAACGCCATCGGGTACTCCTTCACCAAGGAGCAGCTGTACTGGCTGGCGGCCGTCCCCGGCCTGTCCGGTGGCCTGCTGCGCATCGTGTGGATGGTCCTGCCCCCGATCATGGGGACGCGCAAGATGGTGGCCGCGACCACCCTGCTGCTCTTCCTCCCTGTCCTCGGCTGGGGCGTGCGCTCGATGTCGCCGACCGCCCCCTACTGGGAGCTGCTGGTGCTGGCCTTCCTCGCCGGCATCGGCGGCGGAGCCTTCTCCGGCTTCATGCCGTCCACCTCGTACTTCTTCCCGCGCCGGAAGCAGGGCACGGCGCTCGGCCTGCAGGCCGGCATCGGCAACTTCGGCGTCTCGCTCGTCCAGCTGCTCACGCCCTGGCTGATCGGCCTGGGCATGCTGTGGTGGCTGGGCCAGAGCCAGATGATGAAGATCCCGGGCAAGCCCGACCGCGAGGTGTGGTACCAGGCGGCGTCCTTCGTGTGGCTGCCCTTCATCCTGGTCGGTGCGTGGATCGCGTGGCAGTACCTGAAGTCGGTGCCGGTCACCGCGAACATCCGGCAGCAGTTCGACATCTTCCGCAACCAGGACACCTGGTGGATGACCGTGCTCTACATCATGACCTTCGGCACCTTCTCCGGCCTCTCGGCCCAGTTCGGCCTGCTGGTGATCAACCTGTACGGCTCGGGCAACCCCGGAATCGTCCAGGGCACCGGCGCGACGGCGCAGATCCTCGTCTCCGGCTACTCGGTGCCCGATCCCGCGGCCTTCGTGTTCCTCGGCCCGCTGGTCGGGGCGGGCGCCCGCGTGCTCTTCTCCCCGCTCACCGACCGCATGGGCGGCGCCCTGTGGACGCTGGTGTCCGGGGTCGGCCTGGCCGCCTCGATCGCCTGGACGATCCCCGCCCTGAGCCCCGATCTCACCAGCGCGGCCACGCTGCAGGCCGGCTTCAGCCAGTTCCTGTGGGGGATGCTCGCGATCTTCCTGTTCGCCGGGATCGGCAACGCCTCGACCTTCAAGCAGATGCCGATGATCTTCGAGCGTCGCCAGGCCGGCGGGGTGATCGGGTGGACCAGCGCGATCGCCGCCTTCGGGCCGTTCCTGTTCGGCGTCGGGCTGACCATCATGCCCGCGCAGGTCTTCTACGGCATCGGGGTCGCGTGGGCGGTCCTGTGCATCGTCATCACGTGGTGGCGCTACGCCCGGCCGGGCGCGCCGCGGCGGTCCTGAGGCCCCTCAGAAGTGGCCCGCACCGTCCAGCTGGGCGACGATGTGGGCCAGCAGCGGACCGGCCACGCCGATCGCGTCCCGGACCCCGCCACGCGAGCCGGGGGCCGTCAGTACGAACACCGGCGGCTCGCCGGCCACCACGCCGGCCACCTCCCGCGACACCAGGGCGGACGCGACGTGCGCGGCGCCGCGCCGGCGGATCTCCTCGCCGATCCCGGGCAGCCGGTAGGCGAGCAGGGGCTCGACGGCCTCGACCGTGACGTCACGCGGGCCGATTCCCGTGCCGCCGCAGGTGACCACCACCCGGCACCCACCCCCGATCGCGCGGCGCACGGCGGCGGCGATCGCCTGCCGGTCGTCGCCGACGACCACGAGGTCCGCCCGTGCCCCGTGGGCGGCCAGCAGCTCGACCGCGACCGGGCCGGCCCGGTTCTCGTCCGCGCCGGTCGCGATCTCGTCGGAGACCACGATGACGGTGGCCGGGATGTTCTCCATCCCCCGACCCTAGCCTCCGCCCGTCCACCGCGAGCGTGGGCTGCACGGGCCGCCGACCTCTGGTACGATACCCCCCGGGGTATGAGTCACCGCCGGTCGGGCGGCCTCGGTGCCGGACGCTGACTCACCATGGCCGGCGCCGGACCGTCCGGCCGGCGGCCTGCATCGGAGAGGCGGGACCATGTGCAGTCCAGCGGTGTGCGACCACTGCGGCCGGACGACCTGGCGGGGGTGCGGCATGCACGTCGAGCAGGTACTCGCGGCGGTTCCGGCCGGCCAGCGCTGCGCCTGTGCCCACGCCCCGGCGCGTCCGGCCCACTGGTACCCGCGCCGCCCTCTCGGCACCGCGCGATGAGTTCGCCCGAGGAGTTCTTCGCCCGCGTCCCCCGTTCGACGGGAGCCGTCCGGGCCACGCCCGCCTCCGGCCCCGCCTACTGGCGCACGGCGTGGACGCCGCGCCACACCGTGGCGGCCGTCCTGCTCGCCGCGGCCCTGTTCGCGCTCAACGGCACGGTGGCGGGCTGGGGCACCGGACCCGCGATCCTCGGCGTCCTGGCGCTGGTCAGCGTGGCCGGGGCCCTCGTGCTGGCGAGCTACCTGCCCTCCCCCGGCGCGCCGGCCACCGCCAGCACCTGCGCGGCCGGCCCGGCGGTGATGACGATCGCGGCGACCTTCCTCATCGGGCAGCAGCCGGTCACCCTTGCCTCCGTGGCCCTGGCGGGACTGCTGCTCGTGCCGGCCGCGGGCCTGCGCACGTTCGGCCCCACGGCCTGCGTGAGCTGACCGTGCGCCGGCCCAGCCGGCTCAGATCGTGCGGGTCACCCCGTCCGCCCCGGTCGCCGTCACCGTGAAGGTCTCCGCGGCGAGGTCTGCGTCCAGGGTCGCCGACAGCCCGTCCTTGCGCCAGGTGACCACCAGCCGCTCGGGCGAGGTCTGCGCCACCTCGCAGGCGGCGTCGAACCCGAACGCGCCGAAGGTGTTGCGGAAGCGCAGCAGCTCCAGCTGCCGTTGCACGACCGGCTGCTCCAGGCCCGCGAGGACGTCGTCCATGCCCAGGTTGGTCCGGTTGATCTCCTTGTGCCCACCCGAGCCGGCCTTCTCGACCGCCGCGTGGTTGTTCCGGCCGGCGAACAGGTCGAGGTACCAGACCTGCGGCTTGCCCGGCATGAACAGCTGGATCGCCCGCGCCAGCACGAGGCGCGCGTCGCTCTCGCCCAGCGCGCTGTAGTAGGTGGCGTTCACCTGGTAGTACATGTTCTTCGCGCCGTGCAGGTCCTTCACGTACCCGCCGCGCCCGACGATGGTGTCGATCAGGCCCTGGATCCGCTCCTCGTCCAGCAGCCCCTTCAGGTCGAGCAGCGGGATGCCGTCGTGACAGCCGAGCATGTTCACCGTCCGGATGCGCTTGTCGACCAGCTCCCCGATCCACCGCTTGAGCGTGGACGCGTCACTGCGGTCGAGCGCGTCGATCAGCAGCCCCGGGAGGAAGAAGTCGTAGGTCAGGAACCCCTTGGACGAGATCAGCTCGTGGATGCCCTCGGCGTAGGTGGAGTGGATCTCCGGCAGCAGCAACAGGTCGCGGCGGTCGGCCAGCTCCTTCACGCGCGCGAGCAGGTCCCACGTGCCGGGGTCGTTGAGGAAGTTCTTCTCCCCGGGCGCCTTGGGCGCGTACGCGAAGGCGTCGAGCCGCACGATCTTGGCGCCGTAGCCGGCCAGCCGGTCGAGGGTGTCGGCGTAGAACTCCCACACCAGCGGGCTGTTGATGTTCAGGTCCATCTGGCCCAGGTAGGTCCGCTGCGACTCCACCAGGTCGACCACCGTGGCCTTCACCGCCTCGTAGCCGGTGAAGTCGGCCTCCGTGGGACGCCGGCCCGCGCCGAGGGCCTCGGCCAGCCGGTGGGCGAGCACCTCTGCCCGGCCGTACTGGAGCCCGGCGGCGCGCATCAGCTGCTGGGTGTCCGGCGCGGTGTAGCGCACCTCCTGGTAGAAGGTGTTCCAGTAGGGCTTCTCCCTGCCGTCCGGCAGTCGCACCATCAGGATGGGGAGCCCCGGCTTGCGGAAGAACATGTCCTTGATCAGCTCGGGATCGGGCTGCACGTAGCCCGCCGGCGTCAGCTCGCCGTGACCGGCCCAGAACGCGTTCCAGTCGATGAAGAAGTTCGCGTACTCCGACCGCTCGCCGCGGGCGAGGATGTCCTGGAACTGGGGCGAGAGCACCGATGCGTGGTTGAGGATGAAGTCGAACTTGAAGCCGAGCCCCTCCTCCGCCAGCGCCTCGAGGTCGGCCGGCGTCGCGTACACCTCGGACAGCCCGTAGTCGATCACCGAGAAGCCGCGGTCGAGGTCGGTGTTGAAGATGCTCGGCAGCAGGTAGGCGGAGCTGAAGACGTCCTTGAGTTCCGGTCGGCGCACGAAGGTCACCAGGTCGGCCAGGGTGCCGCCGATGCTGTCGGGGTAGACGTTCAGCATCGGCCCGGCACCGGGCAGGTCGGCACCCATCGCCGCGCGGTAGCCGTCGTAGTCGAGCAGCTCGCCGGACTTGGAGACGATGATCGCCGCGCGCGGAGCCTGCGCGTGCAGCCGCTGCTGTTCGATGCCGAGCACCATCGTGGTGAAGGGGCTGTCGACCGCACCGTCACGGCTGCGCGCCCTGCGGTGCGCGAGGGTCTCCTCGGGCGTGCTGTTCAGCAGGATCGGGATGTCGACGCCGTGCAGGTTCGGGTTGTTGCCGTGGGTCCACTCCACCACGATGACCCGCACGCCGCTGACGTCCACCGCGTCGTACCAGAGCTGGTCCGGGGTGCGCCCCATGCGCTTGAGCACGAGCTCGTCCGCCCCGGAGTGGAACGCGGCGAGGATGCCGTTGAGCTCGTCGAAGTCGATCTCGTTCGACGTCCCCAGGTAGCCGGCCAGTGCCGTGCGTCCCGCACGCTGGTAGGTCGCCAGCCACGGGTGGGCCGCGACCAGCGCCGGGTCGGCGTCCGTCCCCGCCGCCTGAAGGGCCGCGAGCTCCTCACGCACGCCGGCGGTGTAGGCGTGGCGCGCCACGAGCCCCTGGACGGCGCCCACCCGGAAGGTGCGCAGCCGTTCGGCGTCGTTCGCCGCGGGCACCCGCCGCGGGTAATTGTCGCCGGAGAGGACGTAGCTGCCGACGCCGAGCGCGTTCAGGCCGTACGCGAGCAGGGAGCCGGTCTCGGACTTGCCGACCCCGGACCCGCCGCACACCGCGACCACCGCGCGATGCGGCGGCTCGGCGAGGAGCGGTTCGAGCAGGTGCCACAGCCGGGGGAAGACCGCCCGCGCCTTGTCGAGGTGGCCGGGGCCGATCTGCACCTTGTCACCGGGCATGTCACCGGTCGGGACGGAGGCCAGGTCGGCCACCTCAGGGAAGCTCACGTCCATGTGCACTCCTCGCGAGTTGTCGCCAGCAGCAGCGTAGCGAAACGTGCCCGGCTAAATCGTTTGACCTCATCGTATGGGGTCAGGAGGTCGCGCGGCCAGCGTCGCGGAGGAGGTGCACAAGAAAGTGGTTCCTGCCCGGGGGGATGGGGCAGGAACCTGAGTCGAGTATAGGTCGGGCCACGGGTGGTGTCACCCCAACGGGTGACAAGAACTACGGCGTGTCTCAGCCCTTCCGGGCGGCCTCCGCCTCGGCCTTCAGGGCCTCCATGTCCAGTCCCTTGACCTGCTCGACGAGCTGGCTGAACTGGTTCTTGTTGAGGGCGCCGGCCTCACGGTAGACGAGGTAGCCGTCGCGGAAGGCCATCAGCGTGGGGATCGAGGAGATGCCCAGGCCGGAGGCCAGTCCGCGCTCCGCGTCGGTGTCGACCTTCGCGAACACGGCGTCCGGGTTGGCCTCGGAGACGGACTCGAACACGGGCCCGAACATCCGGCACGGCCCGCACCACGCGGCCCAGAAGTCCACGAAGACGATGCCGTTGTCCTTGATGGTCTCACCGAAATCGGCCTCGGTGACAGCGATGGTTGCCATTCTCGATTTCCTTAAGATCGGGTACTCCGCCACAACGCCTTCCGGCCCCGCGGGTATTCCCCCGGCGGCGGCCGGCTCAGTCGTCGGCGACGAAGATGTGCTCGGCCACGACGGTCGGCAGGACGGCCTCGGCGTCGCCGTCACCGAGCACCAGCCGGTGCCCCACCAGCACCGCACGGACGGGCACGCCGGGCAGGGCGCCGGCGGCCTGGATCGCGGCCAGCAGGGTGGGATCGTTCTGGATCGCCTCGCTCATGCGGCGCACGACGACCTGGTGCGGCTCGCCGTCCGCCAGGCGCAGGGAGAGCAGTTCCGCGCCGTCCAGGAACGTCTCGGAGGCGGGCTCCACCCCGAGTTCCTCCAGCGCGGGGATCGGGTTGCCGTACGGCGACCGCACCGGGTGGTCGAGGATGCTGACCAGCCGACGCTCGACGTCGGTCGAGATCACGTGCTCCCAGCGGCACGCCTCCTCGTGCACCAGCGGCCACTCCAGGCCGATCACGTCGATCAGCAGCCGTTCCGCCAGGCGATGCCTGCGCATCACCCGGGTCGCGAGCTCCAGCCCCTTGGGGCTGAGCACCAGGTGCCGGTCGGGATGGACGCTGACCAGGCCGTCGCGCTCCATGCGGGCGACGGTCTGGGACACGGTCGGCCCGCTCTGCTTGAGGCGCTCCGCGATGCGGGCGCGCAGCGGCGGGATCCCTTCCTCGCCCAGCTCGTAGATGGTCCGCAGGTACATCTCCGTGGTGTCGATGAGGTCGCTCATACCCCTCCTCCCTGCGATCCGCTTGCCAGACTATAGCCATGCCCGAGCAGCCGGTACCGAGAATGGTCAACGTGGCGCCCGAACGCCTGGCCGGCTGGGTGGACGGGTTCGCGGCCCGCCACGGCCGGCCCGCTGTGCGCGCCTCGGCCGGGTTCGTCGACCTCGAGGCCCCCGACGGCGCACGCGCGCGCGTCCGGCTGGCGTGGGGCCCGTTGCCCTCCGACGCGGAGCCCCTCGCCGCGCTGGTGGCGTCGGCCACCCGTCCCCGGCTGGTGGGCGCGCTGATCGTGCGCCGCAAGGCCCACGCCGTGGGGGTGTTCGACGGTGCGGAACTCCTCGCCGGCCGCCATGGCAGCCACTACGTGCAGGGACGGACGAAGGCCGGCGGCTGGTCCCAGCAGCGCTACGCCCGGCGGCGCGCCAACCAGGCCGGACGCGCCTTCGGGGCCGCGGCCGCCGACGCCGCGGAGGTCCTCCTGCCGCGCGTGGACAGCCTCGAGGCCCTGGTGACCGGCGGGGACAGTGCTGCCGTCCAGGCCGTCCTCGCCGAGCCCGTGCTGGAGCGGCTGCGCGGGGCGGGCCTGCCGCAGGTCGGCGTGTTCGCCGTGCCGGACCCGAACGCGGGCGTCCTGGCGGGCTTCCCGGACGTGTTCCGCCGGGTGGTGATCGAGCTCAACGAGCTCGCGTGAGGCTCAGCGCCGACGCAGCAGGACGACGGCCGCCATCGCCAGCGCCAGCAGGCCGGCAGCACCCAGCGCGTACAGCTGCCGGGAGGAGTCCGGGGCCAGGTCGGGGGTGTCGGCGACCGACCCCTCGTCCGCGGTGACCTCGCTCGTCGCCTGGCCGCTCGCCGTCGGCGAGGCGGGGACGGAGGTCGTGGCCGTCGCGGCCGGAGTGGGTGTCGGCGTCTCGGCCTGCGCGGCACCCGCGGCGCCGACGGACAGGGCGACGCCCAGGGCCAGCGCAGCCAGCGCACGGCGGAGAGCCACGATCATGGCCGGGAGCCTACCTGCCGAGCCCGAGGGCGCTGCCCACCACCACGAGGATGAGCAGCAGCACCAGGACCCCGGTCACGACGAGGCGGCGGGATCTGGGGTTCACAGCCCCAAATGTACGTGGGGCGATTAGCGTTGTCGCATGGGATCGGTGCGGCTCTACGCGATCGCGATCGATGAGGTGCGGGAGATCTTCGGGGCGCCGGAGCAGATGGCCGGCACGCTCCGCGGGATCGCCGCCGGGCGGTTCGCCCAGGACACCCCGGCCTCGCCGGGCCTGCTCGCGCGGCTCGGGCCGGTCTTCCGCCGCCAGCCCGACGCGCCCGTGGTGCGCCCGGGCGTGCCGTCCGGCTCGGACGTCGACACGCTGCTCGCCGGGCGCTACGTGCCGCCGCACCGGCTGACCGCCTGCTGGGTGCTGTTCGAGACGTGGCTGGACGCGCTGTCGTGGGGGTCGCTCGGCCAGGAGCTCAGCGAGGCACGGCTCAACGATTTCGACTTCGACCTCGTGCGCTCCGAGGTGCCGGCCCGTCTGGGCCTGCGCCACCTCCTGCGCAACGACCTCGGGATCCCGCTGCTGCCCCACCCGGGCCTCGCCGCAGGCTGGGCGGCCGGCGACCATGTGCACGCGATGGCACGGGCGTGGCGCCCGGTCGTCGACGGGCTGGAGGATCCCCACCGGGACATCGCGCGTTCCGTGCTCTCCTGGCTCGACGGCTACCCGGGCTGGGAGCAGGCCGCCCCTGCGGCCCACCGTCCGGCGCCGGACCTGGTCGCGATCCTGCGCGCCTGAACACGCCCGTTTGTTCCTCCCGCCCCTGTGACGGAGTAGACTGACCGACGGTCGGTCGGTAAGAGGAGAAAGCATGGCTGGAAGTCACCGCGAGGGTGCAGGGCGCGGGGGGGTGACGACCCGCACTGCGTCCCGGCGCCGGGTCACGAAGGACCCGGCCGTGCGGCGCGAGGAACTGCTCGACCTCGCGTTCTCGCTGTGCCGCAGCGAGGGCTTCGACGCCATGAGCGTCGACCAGCTCACCCGGGTGGCCGGCGTGGCGAAAGGCACCTTCTACCACTACTTCTCCTCCAAGGACGACCTGCTGGAGCAGCTCGTCCACCGCTTCGGGGACGCCCTGTTCGACCTGCTCTCTGCCGCGGCCAACGACACGGAGGGATCGGGCACCGACCGCCTTCGCGCCCTCATGGGAGCCGCCGCCGCGTACAAGATGTCGCAGGCGGATGTCGGGTACGCCGGCTTCCTCTACCGTCCGGAGAACCTCCCCCTGCGTCACCGGCTGATGCAGGCCTGGCGCGAGCGCGCCCGCCAGGTGCTGCTGCCGGTGATCGCGGACGGAGCCGCGGACGGCTCGATGTCGGTGGCCGACGTCGGGACGGCGACCGACCTCGTCCTGCTGCTGTGGTTCGACGCGCCCGAGCAGCTCTCGCTGCGCGCCTTCGCGGCGCCGGACGCCGACACGTTCGCCGAGGTGATGCTCGCCGGCGCCGTGGCCATCTACCAGGCGCAGGAGCGGATCCTCGGCCTGCCCGACGGGACGTTCGTCGTCCCCGCAGGCCCCCAGCTCGTCGAACTGACCCGACAGCTCTACACCCTCGTCGACAGGAAGCAGTGATGAAGCGCAAGACCATGGTTGCCACCGGGATCGCGGCGGCGGTGGTGCTGGCCCTCGGCGGCGGCTACGCCTACTCCGCGGCGAACAGCCGGCCGCTGGTCGGCGTGGCGACCGCGCAGGTCGCGCCGCTGACGGTCACGGTCAGCGCGTCCGGCTCGCTGGTCGCCGCCCACTCCGCCGGCGTCTACCCGCCGGTCGCCGGCACGCTCGGCTCGGTGAAGGTGCACGACGGCGATACCGTCGCCTCCGGGCAGACCCTCGCCGTGATGGCGACCGGCCCGCTCAAGCTCGCCGTGGCCCAGGCGCGGGCGGCACACGCCGCGGCCAGGGCCCAGGGCGAGGCGGTGGCCAACGGGGTGCCGAGCGCCATCGACCGCTCCGCGGCGACCGCCGCGCTGTCGGCCGCACGCTCGCAGGTGTCGACCGCGAACAAGAACTACGCGTCGTTCCGCGCCGACTACGACGACGCGACCGCGGAGGAGCAGCACGCCATGCTGCCCACCCTGCGCACCCTGAAGACCGCGCGGAGCACGGCGAACGCCGCCCTCCAGTCCGCCCGGGCGGGGCTGGGCCGGCTGTCGACCGCGGGACGGGTCGCGCTGGCGCGCAGCGCCGCGTCCGAGGCCGTGCGCGCCTCCGCCAGCGCGCTGCGGCAGGCGGAGAAGAACCTCGCCGCCGCCGCGCTGACCGCGCCGTTCGACGGGATCGTCACCGTCCACGGCACCGTCGAGAAGGGGTCGGGCGCGACGCCGGGCGTGCCCGTGTTCACCGTCGTCGACCCCACCCGGATGGAGTTCCGGGCGTCGGTGAACGAGACCGACATCGCCGGCGTCGCGGTCGGCCAGGCGGCCACGGTCACCCTCGACGCCTTCCCGGACCCCTTCACCGGGACGGTCGCGCGGGTGCAGGCCAGCCCGGAGACCACCAGCACCGGCAGCATCGCCTTCGGCGTCCGGGTGCGGTTCGAGGCGGGGCAGTCCCGGCTGTTCCAGGGCATGAGCGGCGCGGCGGACATCGCGGTGCAGTCGATCCCCGACGCCCTCACCGTGCCGGTGGAGGCCGTGCTGAGCCAGGGCTCGGCCCACACGGTGATGGTCCTCGGGCCCGACGACGTCGCCCACGCGCGGACGGTGACGATCGGCGCGTCCACCGACACCCTCACCCAGGTGCTCACCGGGCTGGACGCGGGCGACCGGGTG
Source organism: Propionicimonas sp. T2.31MG-18 (assembly GCF_964266745.1). NCBI lineage: Bacteria > Bacillati > Actinomycetota > Actinomycetes > Propionibacteriales > Nocardioidaceae > Propionicimonas > Propionicimonas sp. T2.31MG-18. The sequence continues at coordinate 101,879 of NZ_CAXWGX010000004.1, read as the reverse complement.
GTCACCACAGGGGCGTCCGCCCTGGCCGACGGCCAGCCCGTCCGCACGAAGTGAACCGGCGATGACGAACGAGCCGATCGTCGAGATCCGCGGCCTCACCAAGGTCTACGGCACCGGCGCGTCCGAGGTGACCGCCCTCGACGCGGTGGACCTCGTGGTGCCCGAGGGGCAGTTCGTGACCGTCATGGGGCCGTCCGGCTGCGGCAAGTCGACCCTGCTCAACCTGCTCGGCGGCCTGGACTCCCCCACGGCCGGCACCATCAGCATCGACGGCACGCCGCTGGGCGACCTGCCCGACGACCGGCTCACCGAGCTGCGCCGACGCCGCATCGGGTTCGTGTTCCAGTTCTTCAACCTCATTCCCGTGCTCGACGCGGTCGAGAACGCGTCCCTGCCGCTGCGCCTCGACGGCGACCGGGACGCGGAGCCGCGCGCGGTGCGCTGGCTCGAGCGCGTCGGCCTCGGCGACCGGCTGCGCAACCGTCCCGACCAGCTGTCCGGCGGTCAGCAGCAGCGCGTGGCGATCGCCCGTGCGCTGTCCACCGAGCCCGCGCTGGTGCTCGCGGACGAGCCCACCGGCAACCTGGACTCCCACTCGGCCACCGAGATCGGCGGGCTGCTGCGCCAGGTGAGCGACGAGTGGGGACGCAGCGTGCTGATGGTCACCCACGACCCCCGCATCGCCAGCTTCGCCCAGCGCCTGGTGCTCATGCGGGACGGCCGGATCGTCGACGACCTGGCGCTCGACGGCAGCCACGAGGGCCCCCGCCACGCCCTGGAGAGGGCCGGCCTGCTGTGAAGCTCGTCCTCACCCTTGCCTGGCGCTACCTGCGCGGACGCGGCACCCGCTCGCTGCTCACCACGCTGGCTGTCGTCTTCGGGGTGATGCTCACCTTCGGCCTCAACGGGATCCTCCCCGCGATGACCGAGGCGTTCACGCGCAACCTGCTCTCCGCGGCGGGCAAGGTCGACCTGACCGTCACCAGCGCCTACAACCAGCCGTTCGGCCCCGGCGTCGTCGACCGCGTGCTCGCCGTCCCGGACGTGGCGACCGCCAGTCCCGGCGTGCAACGGGTGGCGCCGCTGCCGCGCAGCGCGGACGCCGCGCCGGACGCCCTCGCCCAGCTGGTCGTGGTGGGCGTCGACCTCGGCACGGCGCAGTCGGTCCACGACTTCCCGCTCACCGCCGGTCGCATGCTCGCCGCGGGCGACGGCGCGTCCGTCGTTCTGAACGCCGACCTGGCCGCGGAACTGGCCCTGGGGGTGGGCGACCAGCTCGTGCTGCCGTCGGCGGGCGGCACCGCGCGCTTCCGTGTCGTCGGGCTGCTGGCCACCGCCACCGTCCCCGGGCAGGAACAGGTGTACCTCACCCTGCCCGCAGCCCAGCAGCTCTTCGGGCTGGGCTCCCGGATCACGCAGGTCGAGGCGGCCGTCGCCCCCGGCGCCGACCGGGCGGCCGTCGAGCGTGCCGTGGTCGCGGCGCTCGGCCCCGACTACCGGGTGGGCGGGCTCTCCAGCGAGTCGACGCTGATCGCCTCGCTCCAGGTGGCGACCTTCTCGTTCAACATGTTCGGCATCTTCGCCCTCGCCACCGCGGGCTTCATCATCGCCAACTCGTTCCGCACCGTCGTGGCCGAGCGTCGCCGCGACATCGGCATGCTGCGCGCGGTCGGTACCCGGCGGCGCACCGTGATGGGCATGTTCCTTGCCGAGTCGTTGTTCCAGGGCCTGCTCGGCACCGGGCTGGGGCTGCTCGCCGGCTGGGGGCTGGCCGCAGGGATGTTCGCGGTGATGGCGCCGATCTTCGAGCAGGTGATGCACTTCCGCGTCGGCGGCCCGGTTTTCGAGCCGGCCACCTGGGTGACGTCGATCGCGCTCGGGGTCGGCGTGACGGTCGCCGCCGCCATCCTCCCGGCGCGGGCGGCCGGGCGGGTCACGCCGCTGGAGGCGATGCGTCCCCAGCTCGGCGAGGTCTACGAACGCCGCGTCGGACGACGTGCCTGGGTGGGCGTCGGCCTCGTCGTGGCGTCGCTGTTCGGGCTGGCCACCGGCCAGGCGAACCTCGTCGGCCTCGGCGCGGTGGTGTTCCTGGTCGGCGTCGCGCTGGTGGCCCCCGCGGTGGTGAACCCGATCGCGGACGCGGCGTCCCGGCCCCTGGAACTCGTGTTCTCGCGGGAGGGCGCGATCGCGCGCAGCAACCTCCAGCGCAACCCCGGCCGCAGCGCGATCACGGTGACCGCGGTGATGCTCGGGCTGGCGTCCATCGTGGCGACGATCAGCATGGTCACCTCGATCTTCGCCGGGTTCACCAGCTACCTCGACAAGTCGCTGAGCGCCGACTACCTGCTGATCCCGCAGTCGATCATCCTGGGCCAGGGCAACGTGGCCGCCGGCCCGCGCCTGGCCGAGGAGGTGCGCTCCGTCCCCGGGATCGCGGCGAGTTCGACGCTCCGCCAGGCTCAGGGACGCTCCGACGGCGGGGACGTGCAGGTGATCGGGATCGACCCGGCCAGCTACCTGACGGTGGCGGCCTTCGACTGGAACTCCGGCTCGTCCGACGCCGCGGTGGGGCAGCTCCGTACCGGCCGCTGGGTGATCGCCAACGGCGTCTACGCGGCCCAGCACAACCTCGTGGTCGGACAGGCGCTGGAGCTCGACACCCCCACCGGGCGGCGCGTGTACCACCTCGCCGGCGTGGGGAACGACTACCTGAACGCCAAGCTGTCCACGCTCTACACCTCGCAGCAGAACCTCGCCCGCGACTTCGGCGTCACCGCCGACCTGCTGCTGATGGCCGACCGCAGCCCGGGCGCGGATGCGGACCAGGTGACGCGGCGCCTCGCCCGCGTGGTGAGCGGCTACCCGGCGTTCCGGCTGTACGAGTCAGCGGCCTGGCGCGCGGAGCAGATGCGGACCTTCAGCCAGACCATCGTGATCTTCGACGCACTGGTCGCGGCCCTGGCCCTGCCGTCGCTGCTCGCCCTGGTGAACACCCTGGCGATCAGCGTGCTCGGACGGCGCCGCGAGATCGGCATGCTGCGGGCGGTCGGCGCCACGCGGCGCCAGGTGCGGCGGATGGTCATGGCGGAGTCGCTGCTGCTCTCGGTGATCGGCACCGGGTTCGGAGCCGTGGCCGGCCTGTGGCTCGGGTACGCGCTGGTCGCGGCGATGGGCGCCGTCGGGTGGCAGATGCCGTACGCGTTCCCGTGGACCGGCCTGGTGGCCACCGTGGTGGTGGGCATCACCTTCGGCGTGCTCGCAGCCCTCGGGCCCGCCCGCTCCGCGTCGCGCCTCGACGTGGTGGCCGCACTGCACCAGGAGTGACGGCCGACCTCACGCCCCTGCGTCCTCGGTGCCGTGCTTGACGGACTGTACCTAGAGGTAGGTACAGTGGCGGCATGGAGTCCCGGGAGCGGCTGGTGGTCGCGATGAGCGAGCTGATGTGGGAGCGCGGATACGCGGCCACCAGCCCGCGGGAGGTCCGCGAGCGCTCCGGCGTCGGGCAGGGCAGCATGTACCACCACTTCCCCGGCAAGCGCGACCTCGCCCTCGCCGCCCTCCAGCGCAACTGCGCCGACCTCCTGCCCGCAACGGAGGAGCTCCTCGCCGCGCCCGGGGACCCGCTCGAGAAGCTCACGGCCTACCTCACCCGGCCGTTGCCCGCGCTCAAGGGGTGCAAGGTCGGCCGGATGACCCAGGACCCGCTGGTGGCCGCCGACCCGGGGCTGCTCGCGCCCGTCGGGGAGGCGTTCGCGAGGGTCCACCAGGCTCTGGCGGCGGTGATCGGCGAGGCGGTCGCCCTGGGCGAGCTGCGCGACGACCTCGACCCGGAGCGGATCGCCCGGTTGCTGGCGGCGTCCATCCAGGGCGGCTACGTGCTGGCGATCGCCGCGCAGGACCCCGCTCCGTTCGACGACGCGAGGGCGGGCGCCCTGGACCTGCTGCGGGCGGCGGCGCCGCCACCACGGACTGACACACAAGGAGAGGAACGACCATGACCGTACGGATCGGCATCAACGGCTTCGGCCGGATCGGACGCAGCTACCTGAGGGCGGCGCTCGCCAGCTCCGCCGACGTGGAGGTGGTGGCCGTGAACGACCTCACCGACGCCGCCACGCTCGCGACCCTTCTCGAATGGGACTCGATCTCGGGCCACCTCGACGGCGTGTCCGTCGACGGCGACGTGATCACCGTCGGCGAGCGGCGCATCACGGTGCTGTCGCAGCGGGACCCGTCCGCCATCGCCTGGGGCGACCTCGGCGCGGACGTGGTGATCGAGTCCACCGGCTTCTTCACCGACGGGGCGAAGGCCCGTGCCCACCTCGACGGCGGCGCGCGCAAGGTGATCATCTCCGCGCCGGCGAAGGGCGACGTCCCCACGTTCGTGCTGGGCGTGAACGACGACACCCTCGACGCCACGGCCGCGGACGTGTTCTCCAACGGGTCGTGCACCACGAACTCGCTGGCGCCGCTGGCGAAGGTGCTCAACGACTCCTTCGGGATCGAGAGCGGGCTGATGACCACCGTCCACGCCTACACCGGCGACCAGCGGCTGCACGACGCCCCGCACTCCGATCTCCGGCGGGCGCGCGCCGCGGCCCTGTCGACGATCCCCACCTCCTCCGGGGCCGCGAAGGCGATCGGCAAGGTGATCCCCGAGCTCGACGGCCGGCTGACCGGCTTCGCGCTGCGCGTCCCCGTGCCGGTGGGCTCTGTCACCGACCTGACCGTGGTGCTGAACCGCGCGGCCACCAGGGACGAGATCAACGCGGCCTTCGCCGCGGCGGCAGCGTCCGCTCCGCTCGCCGGGTACCTCCAGTACTCGGAGGCCCCGCTCGTGTCGGCGGACATCGTCGGCAACCCGCACTCGTCGATCTTCGACGCCCCGCTCACCGAGGTGGTCGGACGCCAGGCCAAGGTGCTCGGCTGGTACGACAACGAGTGGGCCTTCTCCCACCGCCTCGTGGAGTTCTCCGAGAGGATCGGCGCGGCACTCTGACGCTCTCGCCGCCCGGCGGCGACGGCTCACCTCAGCCGTGGCCGCCGACGGCCGCCTCGATCCGGGCCCGCGCCGCGGCCACCCCGTCCTCGCCGGCCAGGGCGGCGCGGATCCTCCGTGCCGCCGGCACGAGTGCGTCGACCTGCGCCAGCGAGGCGGCCAGCCCGTCCGCGGTGAGGGTGGACAAGGTCGGGGGCGCCACCCCGAGCTCGCGGAGGCGGCGCGCCCAGAAGGGCTGGTCGCCGAAGAAGGGGTGGACGACCTGGGGGACGCCCGCCCGCAACGCCGCCGCGACGGTGCCGACGCCGCCGTGGTGGACGATCGCTGCGACCCGCGGCAGCACGGAGGCGAAGGGGACGGCGTCGACGACGTGGATGTCCTCCGCGGCGGACGTCGCACCCAACCCCGCCCAGCCGGAGACGATCAGCCCCCGCCGCCCGGCCCTCCTCAACCCGGCGACCACCTCCGCGGCCAGAGCAGCGGGGTCCCGGTGGGTCATGCTGCCGAAGCCGACGAGGACCGGCGGCGGGCCGTCGTCGAGAAATGCCTCCAGAGCCGGCGACGCGTGCCAGTCCTGCGCCGCGGGTACCGTCCAGAAGCCCAGTGGTGCCGCGGAGGCGGGCCAGTCCGACGGAGCGGGGAGCAGGTGGGGGCTCCACGCGCTCAGGATGCCGCCGGCGGCGACGAGGGACGCGAAGCGGGGTGCCCGTGACGCAAGGCCCAGCCTCTCTGCGCGCCAGCGCGCCACCATGCCGCGCCAGGGCCGTTCGACGGCATCGGCGAGCGACCAGGTGAGCCGCGCGAGGGCCCGAGGGGTCCGCGCCGGGGCCAGCGGGCTGGCGAACGCCGAGGTCGCAGGCACCGTCGGGATCAGCTGCGCGGGGATCGCGGGCACGCCGAGCTTCTCCGCGATGGACGCCCCGCCGAGGGTCTTCTGGGTGAACACCACGACGTCCGCCCGCGTCCCGGCGAGCGACGCGAGGTCGTCGAGCCATCGCTGCAGGTAGGGCCGCGCCCGCGACGCGGCCGTGATCGCCGCCCACGTCCCGGCACCGACGAGTTCGTCCTGGAGCACGAACAGGCTGTCATCGAGACCGACGAACTCGGCTCCGACCTCGACGGAGAGGTCAGCGAAGCGACGCGGGGCGGCGACCGTCGCCTCGTGGCCGGCCTCGGTGAGACCCCGGGCCAGGGCGAGGAACGGCTGGACGTCGCCCCGGCTGCCGGTCGTCAGCAGAAGGACCTTCACCGGATCGCCTCCCACTCGTCCAGCAGTTCGGGGAAGCGGCGGGCCATGAAGGCGTAGAGGTCCCGCATGCGCTCCAGCCTCTGCCGGGGAACCGGGTCGTCACCGACCAGCTGGAGGCCGTGGGCTGCCAGTTCCTCGAAGCGCCGGAGCTCGGCCATCTTCGCCCGGAAGGCCCCGCCGAACACGTCCTCGCCCGCGGCGAACCGGTCCCGCCGTGCCCCGTGGGGGCGGACCCGGACCACCAGCCCCAGCAATTCCAGTTTCTGGAGGGCGACGCTCACGCTGCTCTTGGCCGCTCCGACGGCCGATGCCAGCTCACCCGGCGACGCGCCGTCCGCCCCGGCGGTGAGCAACCAGCCCACCACCCGGCCCGCCGTGGGACTCAGGCCCATTCCCTCGAAGTGGCGCCCGACCTCGTCCGCATACGCCGCACGGGCGGCCTCCCGGTCCTCCATGCCTCGATGTTATAGCGTTCGGAACAATCCGAACAAGCTGGACAAACAGGATCCGGCGCGGAGGGCGACGGGTCGACGTCCGTCCGCCTCAGGACGCGAGGAGCCCGTCGATCCGCTGCGCGAGCACGCCCTCCGGCTGGGCGCCGACGATCCTGGCCACCGTCCGCCCTCCCCTGGTCATCACCAGGGTGGGGATGCTCCGGGCATCGAAGCGGGCAGCGGCGCGCGGGTTGTCGTCCACGTTGACCTTCACGACCTTGATCCGGCCGGCGTAGCGCACGGACAGTCGTTGGAGGATCGGGGCGACCATCCGGCACGGCCCGCACCAGGGCGCCCAGAGGTCGATCAGCACCAGGACGGAGGTGTCGAGGGCGGCGGCGAGGTTGTCGTCCGTGGCGTCCACCAGCCACGGAAGGGGTTCGTGGCAGGAGGCGCACTGGGGCCGTCCCGACGCCACGACAGGGACGCGGTTCTTCGTGCCGCACGACCCACAGGCGGCGATGCGAGCGCTCATGCCCCCAACCTAGCCCGCCCCGCCTCGCCGAGGGCCAGCCTTCCCGCGCGAGGACCAGCGCTGTGGCCGAGGGCCAGCACCAGGGTGCGAGCCCTCGACGTGAAGGCTGGCCCTCGGCGGGGTGGGTCGGCGGGGGGTGGGTCGGCGAGATGGGTGGGCGAGGTGGGGACGACGTCCGGGGCCGAGATGGGACTGGGGAGCCGGAAGAACGGACCCGGCTCACGGCCCGTCGGCGTCACATCCGGTGGCGGCGGGTCTAGCCTGCCCGGTGGAGTCATCGGGGACTCCACCGGATCGGCCGGACGGGGCGTGGCCCCGGCCGGTGGGGGAAGAACATGCTGAGCCGTCGCACGGCCCTCGCGGCGCTGGCCGGCGCCGTGGGCGCCGCCACCTCCGGGTGCGCCGTCACCCCACCGTCGGCAGCGAGCGGGACGCAGGCACCCGCCGCGCCGACAACGGCCCCGGGTCCCACCCCCACGCCGACACCGACGCCCATCGTCGACGACCGCCCCCGCGCGCCGCTGACCGGGCTGGTCGTGGCGGACGCCGCGGCGCTCGACCACGCCGCCGTGGCGGTGAAGGTGTCCAACGTCCTGTCGGCGCACCCGCAGGCAGGGGTGAACCAGGCCGACATCGTCTTCGTCGAGCCGAACGGCATCAGCTACACCCGGCTGTGCGCGGTGTTCCACAGCCGCTTCCCGGAGCTCGTCGGCCCGGTCCGCTCGATCCGACCGGTGGACGTGCCGCTGCTCAGCCCGATGCGCCCCGTCTTCGGCAACACCGCGGCCGCCAATTGGGTGATGCACTACGTGGCCGCGCACGACAAGTACCTGGAGAACCTCTACTCGTTCAAGGCCGGCGTGCACGGGACCGCCGCCTACTACACGATGCCGCACCGCGCGCGCGTCCACTCGGTGTTCTGCCGCCCGGACGAGCTCCGCAAGCTCGCCCGGCGGATGACGGCGCCCCCGCCCGTGCCCTACCTGCCCTTCGCCACCGGCGACGAGCAGCCGTCCACCGCATCGGCCGGACGGGACGCGGCGAAGGTCGCGATCCCCTGGGGGCCCGGCGACACGTGGAACACCAGCTACACGTGGGACGAGGAGTCGGGCCGCTACCTGCGCAGCGAGCCGTGGGGACGCCACGTGCTGCTGGACGGCAAGCGGGTGACCACCGACAACGTCCTGGTGGTGCGCGCGAAGTGGCGGATGGACAAGATCTACGCCGGCGGCGGCGCACCCGACCCCGTGGTGAGCATCATCAACGGCCAGGGCACCTTCTTCTGCCTGCACGGCGGGCGCAGCGTGAAGGGCACGTGGGCCAAGGAGGCGATCACCGACCTCTTCAGCTTCACCCTCGACGACGGCAGTCCGCTGCGGATCGCCCCGGGACGGACGTTCGTCGACCTGCCCCAGATCGACGCGAAGGTCCGCATCACCGGCTGACCCCGGACATGACGAGGGGTCACCGTCCCCGGCCGGACGGTGACCCCTCGCGAAGGGCGGAACCCCTACTTGATCAGGCTGGTGATGATGCCCTCTCCGAAGAACAGGACGAAGGCGGCCGCCACGCCGTAGAGCAGCGGGTGCACCTCCTTGGCCTTGCCGCGCAGCATCTTGATCACGGCGTAGGCGATGAAGCCCGCGCCGATGCCGACGGTGATCGAGTAGGTGAACGGCATCAGCACGACGGTGAGGAAGGCGGGGATGCCCTCCTCAGGGTCGTCCCACTTCACGTGGAGCACCTGCGACATCATGAGGAAGCCGACGAAGAAGAGCGCCGGGGTGGCGGCCTCCGCGGGCACCAGCTGCACCAGCGGCGCGAGGAACAGGCTCGCCAGGAAGGCGAGACCGGTCACCACGGACGCGATGCCCGTGCGGGCGCCGTCACCGACACCCGAGGCGGACTCGATGTAGGAGGTGTTGGACGACACCGAGCCGACACCGCCGGCGATGGCCGCGACGGAGTCGACGAGCAGGATCTCCTGGGTGTAGGGCGGGTTGCCGTCCTCGGCGAGCAGGTCGCCCTCCGCGCCCACGGCCACGATCGTGCCCATGGTGTCGAAGAAGTCGCTGAGGAGCAGGGAGAAGACGAGCAGCAGGATGCCGATGATCGCACCCGGGCCGGCGGCGGAGGTGAAGGCGCCGAACAGGTCCACCCGGCCGAGCAGGCCGAGGTTGGGCATGGTGAAGCCGCTGGTGAGCGCCGGCAGGTTCTGGATCCAGCCGGTCGGGTTGACGACCGCGCCGGTGGCGTCCTTCATCAGGGGGAGGTTCAGCACCGCCTGGACGATCATGGCGAGCACGGTGGCGGCGAGGATCGAGATCAGCATCGCGCCCTTGACCTTGCGGACGAACAGCGCGACCAGCAGGAGCAGGCCGATGAGGAAGATCGCGATCGGCCAGCCGATGAGCTGCCCGTACACGCCCAGCTGCACCGGGGTGCCGCTGCCGGGACGGACGATGCCGGAGTCGAAGAGGCCGATGAAGGCGATGAACAGGCCGATGCCGACGGAGATGGCCGACCGCAGCGAGCGGGGGACGGCGTCGAAGATGGCCTTGCGGAAACCGGTGAGCACGAGGACGGTGATCAGCACGCCCTCCCACACGATCAGGCCCATGGCCTGCGGCCAGGTCATCTGCTTCACGATCGTGAACGCCACCAGCGCGTTCAGGCCGAGGCCGGTCGCGATCGCGATCGGGAAGCGGCCGTACACACCCATGAGGATGGTCATCAGGCCGGCGATCAGTGCGGTCGCCGCGGCCACCATGGCCATCGACAGCCCGATGGCGGCGCCACCGTCCGCGATCGGCTGGCCGGTGATCAGGTTGCCGTTCACGTCGGGCTGGGTGCCGATGATGATCGGGTTGAGGATGATGATGTAGGCCATGGTGAAGAAGGTCACCAGGCCTCCGCGGACCTCCCGACCGATGGTGGAGCCACGCTTGGTGAGCTCGAACCAGCCGTCCAGGGTCTTGTTCGTCTTCGGGGCAGGGTCTGCCGTTGTCGTACCAGGGTTCGCCATGGCGGAATGGTAGGGGTGCCGAGGCTGGCCCTATCGTGGTGTCCGTGAGCCAGAACACCCACCATCACAAGCCGTTGATGGTGCAGGCGCCGGTGCGGGCGCTGGACCCCGACGGCGTGGCCGTCGTCACCACGGGGACGATCGGCTTCGCGGTCGGCGCGGTGGTGTGCTGGTGGGTCGCCCCGGAGCTCGCGGCGGCGGGCAAGCAGTGGTACTTCGGGGTCGCCGTGACCGGGACGGTGCTCGGCCTGGTCGGCCTCGTCGTCGGCCTCGTCCGCAAGACCCGACGGCGTCGTGGACGCCGGGGGATCAGCGGCCCGGACACCCCGACGATCGACGTGCTCGCCCTTCCCGGCAGCCGGGCGGCCACCGAGGGGACGCCGTCCGCGCCGGGTTCGCCGGCGGCCCGTCCCACCCCGCCGGAGTCCTGAGCGGGCAGGCCACCGCCCCCGGGGAGCGGGACGACCTCAGTCGAAGAGGCCCTCTTCGATGCTGATCGTGTCCCACACCGGCACTCCCAGGTCGACACCCTTGGCGGGCGCGACGACGTCGGAGTGCCCGCCGCAGCCGTGGTCACGGCTCACCACCGCGCCGTCGCTGGGCGACAACTCGTTGGCGCACACGCCGAACACGCGGCCGAGGCCGCCGCTGAGGCCGATGAAGAAGCCGCAGGTCTGGCACAGCGCCGGCGCCTGCTGCGTCATGGCGTTGTCGGGGCCGCCGCCGGACTCGAGCCAGCGCTCCGCGGCCGCGTCGCGTCCCTCGACCGAGAGGACGCGCTCGCGTCCGAGGCCGAGTTCCGCCACCACCGCGCGGGTCTGGCTGGCCTCCGCGGGGTCCTCGTCCGCCGCGGACTCGCCCCCGGTGTAGCCGGGCTCGAGCCGGTAGTCGTCGGCCGGCGCCGGCGCGAGCACGCCGGCGGTGAGGTCCTTGGGCCCGATGCGGTCGGCCCACGGCACCCAGGCGGGCGCGAGCAGGGCGCCCTCGCCCGGCACCAGCGTCACCTCGGACACGGTGACCACCCGCGAGCGGGACGCCCGCGCCACGGTCACCGACCACTGCCAGCCGGGGTAGCCCGGGTGGACGCAGTCGAACAGGTGGGTGGCCACGCGGGTGTCCTCCGCGACCACCGCCCGGTGCTCGCCGACCTCGAGGACGCCGGCCCGGCGCACGGCGGCGTGCCGTGCCAGGTCGATGGCCTCGGCGCAGGCCTGGTCGAGTTCGAGGGTTGCCGCCACGGTCACAGCTCCAGTTCGTCGGCGACCGCGCGCAGCACGGCAGCGGTCTTCCCGGCCAGCTTGGCATCGGGGTGGCGCCCGCGGCGGTACCCGTTGCCGACGCCGTCGAGCATCTTGATCAGGTCCTCGACGATGATCGCCATCTGCTCGGGTGACTTGCGGGTGGCCTTGGACAGCGACGGCGGGGCCTCCAGCAGCCGGACGGACAGGGCCTGCTCGCCCTTCTTGCCGTCCACGACGCCGAACTCGACCTTCTGGCCGCGCTTGAGGGTGGTCACTCCCGCGGGCAGGGCGGAAGCGCGCACGTAGACGTCCTCCCCGCCCTCGTCCTTGGACAGGAAGCCGAAACCCTTCTCGGCGTCGTAGTACCGCACCTTGCCAACCGGCATGTCTTCCTCAACTCCTGGTCATCCCCGGCCCGCTCCCACGACCGGCTTCACAAGACTAACTGGTCGGCCCAGCGCTGGCACCTCGCGGCCCCCAGGTCCCCGTCCCGGGCCACGCCCTACCATTGGCGCATGGCCACCTGGCGGGACGGACCCGAGTACGCGCCGCACGAGCGGCCGGCCGCGTTCGTCGTCCCGCCCACGGAGCCCCTCTCCGCACCGGCACCCCCGGTGCGGGTCGTCGAGGCCGCCCCCGCGGAGGAGCCGTCCTTCACCGTGCCGGAGGGCGCCCAGCCCGACCTCGCCACCCTCGTCCCCGCCGCGGCACCCGGCCGGAACCCCACGGTGCCGTTCGAGGTCGTCACCGCGGCCGTGACGTCCGGGGGCCCCTGGTCGGGGACGACCGGTGCCACAGCCGAGCGCCTGCCGACCCAGCCCTTCACGGCCCCTGGCCCCCCGCTGGCCGGCTACCTCGCCGTGCAGCCCGCCGTGCAGCCGAACGCACAGGTGAACCCGGCACCGTTCCCCGCGCCGAACACCCCGCAGTGGTTCGCGCCGCCCCCGGAGACCCGCGTGCCCGCCCCTCCCCCGCCGGTGAGCATCGGCCAGATCTGGCAGGCAGCGACGCCCGGGGTGCTGGTCCCGCTGATCGTCGGCATGTTCTTCAGCTGGCTGTCGATCCTGATGCTCGCCATCTCCTTCGCCCTCTCCGCCCGCATCGCCTACCGGCGCGACGCGATCCGCCGGTCCTACGTCGTCGCACTGATCCTGATCGCCATGGGCGGCATGCTGTCGGTGCTGGCCGACGGCTACTCCTCGGACCTGCTCTTCGACGCCCTGTCGGCGAGCGCCCGCGCGGCCTGCGTCGTCCTGCCGTTCGTGGTCGGCCTGATCGTGGGGGCAGCCCTGCGCGCGGGCGAGCGTCCCGACCGGGCCGGCTGATGACCCGGCCGCCCGACGACGCCGACGGCATCGGCACCCCGGGGTCGGGGCAGCCGTCCTTCGCCCCGCCCGCCGCGCCGGCGGCCGGCATGTCGGCCACGCCCCCGTTCCCGCAGCCCCCCGGGCAGCCGGTCCCGCCACCGCCCGCCGCAACGCCCGGGACGTGGGCTCCCCCGCACCCGGACTCCCTTGTCGCCCCGCCGCCGTCCGGACGGCGTCCGCCGCGACCCCGACGCTCGCGGCGCGTGGCCGTCGCCGCGGTGCTCGCCGGCAGCCTGCTCCTGATCGGCGTCCTCAGCGTGCTGCCCCTGCTGCCCGGGCAGGCCCCGGCACCGAGGACGACGGCACCCCCGGCGCTCGTGACCGCCACGCCGTCCCCCGTCCCGACCGCCGCGAGCACCGCCACCGGTGCCGGCGTCGGCATCCCCGTCCCCTTCACCGGCGCCGACGGCTCCGGGACGTTGACCCTCACGCGGGCGGTGTGGACGGACGCCGGAGAGCTGGCCGCCCCCGCCGGGCAGCGGTACCTCGTGCTGGACGTCACCATCTCGTGCACCGGCGGGAGCGTCGCGGTGACGCCGCCGTCCCTCCTGGTCACCTCCGGCGACACGGGGACGCTGCCGGCGTTCGGGCCGTCGCTGGAGCGGCCGCTGGCCGGCGTCGAGCTCTCCCCCGGCGCGCAGGTGAGCGGCCAGGTCGGGTATGTGCTCGCCCCGGGCGCCGTCCGGCTGCACCTGGTGGACGCGGCACTGCGCCGGCTGGCCACCGTGGAGGTCCCGGCGCCGTGAGGGTTCACCGGTGAGCGGCACCGAAGCCTTCCGGACCCGGCGGTTCACGCCGGTCGCGCCGGAACTGCGCCCGCGGCGCCATCGTCGCGCGGCCCGCGTCGTGGTCACCGACGGGCGCCACGCGCTGATGCTCGCCGACACCGATCCCGGGCTGCCCGGGTCGCGCTGGTGGGTCACGCCCGGCGGCGGCATCGACCCGGGCGAGACCGCTCTCGAGGCGGCCGTCCGCGAGGTGGCCGAGGAGACCGGCCTGGTCGTCCGGCCCGAAGAGCTGCGCGGCCCGGTCGCCGTCCGCACCGTCGTCCACGGCTACTCCGACCAGGTGCTCAGCCAGGAGGAGAGCTTCTTCGTCCTCGTCGTCGATGCGCGCTTCGAGGTGGAGCCCGCGGGGCTGACCGCTGACGAGCAGATCACCCTCGACGGCTGGGACTGGCTCCCGCTGCACGACCTGGCCGCCGTCGCCGAGCCCGTGTGGCCCGCGGACCTGGCCGCTCTGGTCGCGCTGGCGGACAGCCCCGGGGAGTGGCCGGTTCGTCTCGGTGACGTCGAGGAATCCACGTTGCCGGTAGGCTGAGGCGAGTGCAGGAATCCCCGCTGACCGTGTCCGCGATCTCCGAGACGCAGGCGAACCAGCGTCTCCTCGAGCGCTTCATCTGGCTCTCGATCGGCACGGCCGTCGCCACCGTGGCCATCAAGGCCGTGGCCGCGTGGCTCACCAACTCCGTCGGCCTGTGGTCCGATGCCGCGGAGTCGACGGTGAACCTCGTCGCAGCCCTGGTCGCGCTGTGGGCGCTGCGCCTGTCGTCCAAGCCGGCCGACCACAACCACGACTTCGGCCACGGCAAGGCCGAGTACATGTCGGCAGCTGTCGAGGGCAGCCTGATCTTCGTCGCCGCGGCGTTCATCATCTACGGCGCGATCCTCCGACTGGCCGCCCCGGTCCCGCTCGAGCAGCTCGGGCTGGGCCTCGCCCTCTCGACACTGGCCACCCTGCTGAACCTCGGCACCGGGCTCCTGCTGGTGCGCGCCGGGCGCACGCACCGCTCGATCACCCTCGAGGCCGACGGCAAGCACCTGCTCACCGACGTGTGGACGTCCGTCGGCGTGCTGCTCGCCATCGGCCTGGTCGCCCTCACCGGCTGGCAGGTGCTCGACCCGGTGATCGCACTGGCCGTGGGCGCCAACATCCTGTTCACCGGCTACCAGCTCGTCCGCCGCTCGGTGGTCGGCCTGCTGGACGGCACGCTGCCGCCGGAGGAGGTCGAGCTGGTGAACACCGCCCTGCACGGCGTCTGCGCGGAGCCCCGGGTGGAGATCACCGATGTGCGCACCCGCGAGTCGGGGCGCCAGCGCTTCGTCTACGCCACGCTCGCCGTCCCCGGCGACTGGACGGTGAAGCGCAGCCACGACGTCGCCGACGAGGTCGAGACGGCGATCGACGCGGCGCTGCCGGGCACGACGACGTTCGTGCACATCGAGCCGGCCACGGGGTAGCCCCCGCGCGGTTCCCCTGCCGGACCGGGAACGCCGGCGCTTCTCAGGCGGTGGCCGCGGGCCGGTGGCGCACCTCGTCGTCGATCAGCGTCCGCCACGACCGCACCAGGTCCGCATCCACGTACGCCTTGTAGGAGCCACCGGGCCGGGCCGGGCTGCCGATGTGGAAGGCGCGGACGCCGGCGCGGGCCAGCCACGGCACGTGGTCGGGGTGCAGGCCGCCGCCGGCCATCATCACCGACGCCGACCAGGGGTCGCCCTTCGCCCGCGCGATCAGGTCGCCGAGACCGTGCTCGACGTCCCTCGCCGAACCCGCCGTCAGCACCTGGTCGAGCCGCGGCAGCGTCCGCAGCGTGTCCCAGGCCTTGTCGGTGTCGAGGCAGGCGTCGACCGCGCGGTGGAAGGTCCACGGCCAGGTGCCGTCGTCGATGAGCTCCTCGACAAGGCGCGCGTCCACCTCGCCGAGGCCGTTCAGGAAGCCGAGCACCATGCCGTCCGCGCCGGCGTCGGCGTAGCTGGCCATCAGCCCCCGCAGCCGGACCGCCTCGCCGCCGTCGGTGCCGAACCCCTCGCGGAGACGCACCATCACCCGGACCTGGATCGTCGTCGCGCGCCGCACCTGCGCCACCAGCTGGGGCGTGGGCGACATGCCGCAGTCCTCGAGCGTCCCGCAGACCTCGACACGGTCGGCACCACCGGCCTCCGCACGCTCGGCGTCGGCCGGGTGCAGGGCGATCACCTCGAGCAGGCCGCTCATGGCTCAATGATGGGCCGTCGCCCTCCCCGGCCCCCGCCGACACGCGGCGGAGCGCGCTGCGCCTACGCGGGCGACGCCGGCTCGGCACCCGGGACGCCGTAGGCGGCGGCGTCCACCCCACCGGGGGGCATCCGCGTTCCCGCGAGCCAGGTGAGGACGGCGGACACGGCGATCGCCACGAACACCCAGGTGGACGCGGCCACGATGGTGGCGTAGTCGGTCTCCCCCCGTCCGGCGGCGATGACGTTGTTGGCGATGGCGCCGAAGACCGCGACGCCCACCGCGCTGCCCGCGGACCGGGCGAACACGTTCAGGCCGGTCACGACCCCCCGCTCGTTCCAGTCCACCGACGCCTGCGCCGCGATCAGCGACGGGGCCGCCGTCCAGCCGAGGCCGAAGCCGACGACGAACGAAACCGCCCCGACGACCCACGCGTTCGGCCACGACCCGGTCGCCGCCAGCGCGGCGGTCCCCGCCACCGTGATGCCCGTCCCGATCATCACGGTGCGGCGGTAGCCGTGGCGCAGGTAGAGCCGTCCGGCCGTCGACGCGGCGAGCGGCCACCCGAGGGTGAGCGCCGCGACGGCGGCACCGGAGACGAGCGGCACCACGCCGAGCGCGTTCTCCAGGTAGGTCGGGACGAAGCTGGTGATGCCGATCATCAGCGCACCGACGCCGAGGGAGACCAGCGTGGTCGTCCGGATGAGCGGACGGGACAGCAGCGACAGGTCGAGCACGGGCTCGGCCGCGCGCCGCTCCACGAACGGGAACGCGGCGAGGGCCGCGACCCCCACGCCGAAGCTCAGCAGGCTCGGCACCGACAGCCACGACCACGCGTTTCCGCCCTCCAGCAGCGCGAGGATGAGGGCCGTGAGCCCGACGGTGAGCAGGAGCGCGCCGGCGTAGTCGATGCGGTGGCGCCGGCGCTCGACCGACTCGTGGTACGAGCGGGCCAGTGCCCAGCCGGCGATGAGGCACAGCGGGATGTTCACCGCGAAGATCCAGCGCCACGAGGTGAACTGCGAGAACAACCCGCCGAGCGCGGGCCCGACGACCGACGACACCGCCCAGACGCTGGCGATGTAGCCCTGGACGAGGGCGCGCTCGGCGACGCTGTAGAGGTCGCCGACGATCGTCATCGACATCGGCGCGACCGCACCGGCACCCAGGCCCTGCACCACCCGGAAGACGATCAGCGAACTCATGTTCCACGCCGCGGTGGCGAGGACGGACCCGAGCAGGAACAGCGCGACACCGGCGAGGATGACGGGCTTGCGTCCGATGGTGTCGGCGAGCTTCGAGTAGAGAGGGACGGAGACCGCCTGGGCCAGCAGGTACACCGAGAACAGCCACGGGAACTGGTCGAACTCGCCGAGCTCCTTCACCACCGACGGCACAGCCGTGGCCAGGATCGTGGCGTCGATGGCGATCAGCCCGGTGGTGAGCATCAGCGCCAGCAGCACCGCCCCCCGCTCGGACCGGAATCCCACCGTCGTCGACCTGTCACTCACTCACGCTTCAAGCCTCCCGCCCCGAGGACTATTCCCCGTCCGGCGAGGTGCCCGCGTCCGCCTTGCCACCCGGGCGGCGCTGGCGTCCCCTCGTCACCCGGACGCGCGCCCTTCGTCCCCGCGCCCCTCACATCGAGGGCCAGCCTTCGCGCCGAGGGCTCGCCCCCCGGTGCTGGCCCTCGGCATCAAGGCTGGCCCTCAACGCGGGAGGCTGGCCCTCGACGCGGAAGGGAGGCGCACAACGCGGAAGGGGGCGCACACGCGGACGGGGCCGGGAAACGCGGAAGGGCGGCCCCCAACGGGGACCGCCCTCCGGAGCCGGAACCGGCAGGATCAGAAGTCCATGCCGCCCATGCCACCGTCGCCGCCCGGCATGGCCGGAGCCTTCTCGGGCTTGTCGGCGATGACGGCCTCGGTGGTGAGGAACAGCGCCGCGATGGACGCCGCGTTCTGCAGCGCGGAACGGGTCACCTTGGCCGGATCGATGATGCCGGAGTCGACCATGTTCACGTACTCGCCCGTGGCCGCGTTCAGGCCGTGGCCGGGCTCGAGGTGCGACACCTTCTCCGCCACGACGCCGCCCTCGAGGCCGGCGTTGATGGCGATCTGCTTCAGCGGGGCCGAGCAGGCGGTGAACACGATCTGCGCACCGGTCGCGACGTCACCGACCAGGCCCTCGACGGACGCCTTCGCAGCCGCCTGCAGCAGCGCCACGCCACCTCCGGCGACGATGCCCTCCTCGACGGCCGCCTTCGCGTTGCGGACGGCGTCCTCGATGCGGTGCTTGCGCTCCTTCAGCTCGACCTCGGTGGCCGCGCCGACCTTGATCACCGCAACACCGCCGGCCAGCTTGGCAAGGCGCTCCTGCAGCTTCTCGCGGTCGTAGTCGGAGTCGGAGTTCTCGATCTCCTTGCGGATCTGGTTGACCCGCCCGGCGATCTGGTCGGCGTCACCGGCGCCGTCGATGATCGTGGTCTCGTCCTTGGTCACCTTGACCGACCGGGCACGGCCCAGCAGGTCGATGGTCACCGCGTCCAGCTTCAGGCCGACCTCCTCGGAGATCACCTGGCCGCCGGTCAGGATCGCGATGTCGGTGAGCATGGCCTTGCGGCGGTCGCCGAAGCCCGGGGCCTTGACGGCCACGGACTTGAAGGTGCCCTTGATCTTGTTCACGATCAGGCCGGCCAACGCCTCGCCGTCCACGTCCTCGGCGATCACCAGCAGCGGCTTGCCGGACTGGACGACCTTCTCCAGCAGCGGCAGCAGGTCGCGCAGGCTCGAGACCTTGGAGTTGACGATCAGGATGTACGGGTCGTCGAGGACGGCCTCCATCCGCTCGGCGTCGGTCACGAAGTACGGGGAGATGAAGCCCTTGTCGAAGCGCATGCCCTCGGTGAGCTCGAGGTCGAGCCCGAAGGTGTTGCTCTCCTCGACGGTGATCACGCCCTCCTTGCCGACCTTGTCCATCGCCTCGGCGATGATCTCGCCGACGGTGGTGTCCGCGGCGGAGATGGACGCGGTCGCCGCGATCTGCTCGCGGGTCTCGATGTCGATCGCCTGCGCGCCGAGCTCGGCGACGATGGCGGCGACGGCCTTCTCGATGCCGCGCTTGAGGTCCATCGGGTTCGCACCCGCGGTGACGTTCTTGAGGCCTTCACGGACCATCGCCTGGGCGATGACGGTGGCGGTGGTGGTGCCGTCGCCCGCGACGTCGTCGGTCTTCTTGGCGACCTCCTTGACCAGCTCGGCGCCGATCTTCTCGTAGGGGTCCTCGAGCTCGATCTCCTTGGCGATGGACACGCCGTCGTTGGTGATCGTGGGGGCGCCCCACTTCTTCTCCAGGACCACGTTGCGGCCCTTCGGTCCGAGGGTGACCCGCACGGCGTCGGCGAGGGTGTTCATCCCGCGCTCCAGGCCGCGGCGCGCCTCGACATTGAATTCAATCAGCTTCGCCATGTGTGTTCGGCAATCCTTTGGCGTCTCGGGGGCCGGGGCCCCACGGGTGGACTCTGGGTTCACGGTCTTCGCCTCGATGCCCGCGACGGACGATCAGGAGATCTCATCGAGTCAGACTGATGGCACTCTCTGCCGGAGAGTGCTAAGTCCATGTTTAGCACTCACACCCTGCGAGTGCAAACGTTCCGGCGCCCCGAATCACGGCGGACGGGGGTGCCACCTCCGGCCCGTACCCGCCAGGCGGGGCCGGAGGTGCCGGTCAGCATCACCCCCGGATGGCGGACCCGTGCGATGCCTGGTTCCCGGCGATCGCCTCGACAGGCCGGACGTCCGGTGGCTGCAGGCTAGCCACACATCCCGGAGCCCGGCTGGAGACCGATCGGCTGTGGCCAGTGGGGCTGGCCACCGGACGAGCCAACCAGCCCGAGGTCTGGGGACGGTCAGGCAATTGCGAAGGTTTCCTCAAGGACCCCGGCGTGGTCACGGACGACCCGGAAGCGTCAGGGTGAAGACCGAGCCCTTCCCCGTGCCCGGGCTGGACGCGGTCAGCGTCCCGCCATGGGCCTGCGCGATGGCGAGGCTCACCGCCAGCCCGATGCCGGTGCCGCCCGCGTCGCGCGCGCGGGCGGTGTCCGTCCGGTAGAACCGCTCGAAGACGCGCTCGAGGTGCTCGGGCGCGATCCCGTCGCCGGTGTCGCTGACGGTGATCACCGCCCCGGCGGCGTCCACGGTCGCGGCAAGGGCGACCCGCCCGCCCCGCGGGGTGTGCCGCAGGGCGTTCGAGAGCAGGTTCGCCAGCACCTGTCCGATGCGCTGGGCGTCGGCGTGCACCGTCCCGGCCGGGTCACCGTCGACCTCCAGACCGACGCCTTTCCGGGCGAAGTCCTCCGCTGCGGCGAGCCGCGCGCGCTCCAGCAGCACCCCCACTTCGCACGGTCCTGGGTGGACGGCCAGCCCGCCTTCGGCGTCGGAGATGTCCCGCAGGTCGGCAGCCAGCCGCGTGAGCCGGCCCGCCTGGTCGGCGAGCGTGGCGAGCGTCGTCGGGTCGGCGTCCAGGACGCCGTCCGCGACGGCTTCCACCGTCACCGCCAGCGAGGCGATCGGCGTGCGCAACTCGTGGGCGAGGTCGGCCAGCAGCCGCCGGCGCGCGTCCTCCGCCTCCCCCAGCCGCGACGCCATCGTGTTGAACGCCGACGCCAGCAGCGCGACCTCCTCGCCGGCGCCGGGCCCCGGCTCGGCCCGCAGCCCGAAGTCGCCGTCGGCCACCCGGCGGGCCGCGACCGCCAGTTCACGCAGCTGGCGGCGCAGCGGCCGCACCATCGCCAGCGCGACCGTCACCGCGACGGCCGCGGCCACCAGCAGCGCGACGGCGAGCGAGATCCACATCGCGGAGCGGAAGGCCTTCTCGGCGTAGGAGAGCTGGTCGGGGGTCTCCAGCGGGCCGTTCTGCACCAGGTAGTAGTCGAACAGGCCGGGGCCGATGCCCGCCATCACGACGGCGACGGTGGCCAGCAGTGCCACGAGCACCGCGAGCTCGCCGAGCAGCAGCCGTCCGTAGAACGTCCGGCTGAAGCGCTCGCCGGGCCTCAGCGCCGGCACCGCGTCGCCCCGCTCACCCCGCGCCCATCCGGTAGCCGACCCCCCGGACGGTCACGATGTAGCGCTGCCGTGCGGGGTCGTCGCCCAGCTTGCGTCGCAGGTTGGCCACGTGGACGTCCACCAGGTGCTGGTCGCCGCCCCCCGCTTCACCCCAGATCGTCTCGATCAGGCGACGACGGCTGAACGCCAGCCGCGGCCGCTCGGTGAGCACGGCCAGCAGGTCGAACTCGGTGGGCGTGAGGTCGACCAGCCGACCGGCGAGGCTCGCCTCGCGTGCGGCGACGTCGACGGTCAGTTCCCCGAAGCGCCGGGCCGGGTCGGCCTGTGCCCCCCGGGCGCGCGGACGGCGCAGCATGGCCTGCACGCGGGCGACGAGTTCGCGCGCGCTGAACGGCTTGGTGACGTAGTCGTCTGCGCCGACCGACAGGCCGATCAGCACGTCGACCTCGTCGGTGCGGGCGGTGAGCATGATGACGTAGCAGTCGCTGAAGGTACGGATGCGCCGGCACACCTCCACGCCGTCCAGGCCCGGCAGCCCGAGGTCGAGGATCACCACCGTCGGGTCGATCCGCCGGGCCAGGTCGACCGCCTCCAGCCCGTCGCCGGTGATGGTCGCGTCGAAGCCGGCCCGATCGAGGTAGGACGCCACCACGCCGGCCAGGACGGGCTCGTCGTCGACGACGAGCACGTGGCCGAGCCGCTCCGCGTCCATCGCACCCTCCCTCGGGCGCCCAGCCTAGGGCTTGGGTCGCCGCAGGGGGACGGGGTCGCCGGACGGTTCTCGGCCCACGGCCCCCCGTGATACCTCGACGGGCGTGGTACTGCTCGCACCGGCGCGCCCCCACGCCCTGCGGCGACAATGGGGCCATGCCGGCCACCGTCCCCGCCACCTCGCCCCTGCACTGGGTGCGGGCGGGCTGGAACCTGCTCAACCTGTCCACCGTGCTGGGCCTGCTGGTCGCCCTCGCCGGACGCGCGCGGCTGCGCTGGGGGGACCAGGCCACCGTGGTCGGGGAGAACTACCGGCTGCCGTTGCCGCGGGCCGGCGCCTTCACCGTGGGCAACGTGATCCTGGTGCCGCGCGGGCTGCTCGCGGGCGTGGAGCTCGTGCACCCGGGCACCTTCGACCACGAGGCGCGGCACAGTTCGCAGTACGCGTGGTTCCTCGGGCTGCCGTTCCTGCCC
The DNA here is from genome assembly GCF_964266745.1 of Propionicimonas sp. T2.31MG-18. Lineage (NCBI taxonomy): Bacteria > Bacillati > Actinomycetota > Actinomycetes > Propionibacteriales > Nocardioidaceae > Propionicimonas > Propionicimonas sp. T2.31MG-18. The sequence continues at coordinate 79,781 of NZ_CAXWGX010000004.1, read as the reverse complement.
TGCTACGCGGTGGCGTCCGGCTGGTCGTGGCTGCGCACCGGGGACGCGTGGTCGCGCAACTGGTTCGAGCGCAACGCGGGGCTGGCCAGGGGCGGCTACCTCGAGCACGCGGCGGACAACACCGGCCTGAAGCGGATCGGACGCGCGCTGCGCCTGACGAGGTGAGGCGCTAGATGTACTCGGCCATCAGGTTGGTGACAGTCGGTTGATCGGGGGGTGGCCTCCGAGTGCGGTGTGTCGGCGTTCAGTGTTGTAGTAGTTGAGCCATGGGGCAAGGGCGTCTGCGCGGTCGGTGTTGGTG
>NZ_CAXWGX010000004.1:0-79420 GCF_964266745.1 Propionicimonas sp. T2.31MG-18 | reverse complement strand
TCAGATGAGCCCTACATTGGGACACGGGAGAACCTCCTTGGGATGTGGACCTTCGCAAGTCACACCCCAGTGGGGGTTCTCCTCTTTCGTCAACCAGCCGGTGTCACCCACGTCCTGGCCGAGTACAGCTAGACCTTCAGGTTCACGCCGAGGCGGCGCGCGGTGCGCTCCTTCTGGCGGGCGGCGCGGAGCCGACGCAGGCGCTTGACCAGCAGCGGGTCGTGGGCCAGGGCCTCCTCGGTGTCGATCAGCGCATTGAGCAGCTGGTAGTACCGGGTGGGCGAGATGTCGAACCGCTCGCGGATCTCCGACTCCTTGGACCCCGGCAGCGCCCACCACTGCTTCTCGAAGTCCAGCAGGGCTGCCTGCTGCTCCGACACGCTGGATCCGGCGATGACCATGGGGTTGGACATGGCCCAAGGTTAGCGCGCGAACCACACCGGTGTCATTCGTTCGTCCGGGCCCGCGGCAGGGGGCGCATAGACTGGATCGCGGCCCGCGGGCACCAGTTGCAGTCCAATAGTGAGGATGCTCGATGCAGTCGCTGCACGGCACTGTCCAGCATTACGCGTGGGGAACCACCGACGCGATCCCGAACCTTCTGGGGGTCCCGGCCGACGGCCGCCCGTTCGCCGAATACTGGCTGGGAGCGCACCACGTGGCGCCGTCCCGGCTCGACGGGACCACCCTCGACGCGCTGCTGCGCGAGCGGCCCACCCTCATCGGGGACCGCAGCCGCACCAGCTTCGGCGACCAGCTGCCTTACCTGCTGAAGGTGCTCTCGGCCCGGCACGCCCTCTCCCTCCAGGTGCACCCGTCCCGGGAGCAGGCACAGGAGGGCTACGCCCGCGAGAACGAGGCCGGCATCGCCCCCGACGCCCCCGAGCGCACCTACAAGGACGACTGGCCCAAGCCGGAGATCCTGATCGCCCTGGAGGAGTTCCACACCCTCTCCGGCTTCCGCGACCCCCGTCGGACCGCGTCCCTGTTCGCCGGGCTGGGGGTGGCCGGAGAACTCGCGTCCGTGATCGGCCCCCTGACCGAGCGCAAGGGGCCGGCGGCGCTGGCCGAGGTGTTCCTCGACGTGCTGAGCCTGGACGGCGAGCGCGCGCAGCTGTCCGAGCTGGTGTGCGCCGCGGCCATGGCGCACAAGGACGACGAGGGGGAGCTCGGCGAGTTCGCCAGGACCGTCCTCGAGCTGGACGAGGTGTTCCCGACCGACCCCGGCATCCTCGCCGCCCTGCTGATGAACCGGGTGACCCTCCAGCCGGGCGAGGCGCTGTTCGTCCCGGCAGGCCACATGCACGCCCACCTGCGCGGCACCGGCATCGAGGTGATGGCCAACTCCGACAACGTCGTGCGCGGCGGCCTGACCACCAAGCACGTGGACGTGACAGAGCTGGTCAAGGTGGTGGAGTTCTCCCCGTCCGACCCCGTGGTCACCCGGCCCGAGCCGGTGGCCCCCGGCGTCGACCGCTACCCGGCTCCGTGCCCGGAGTTCGACGTGTGGCGGATCGCCCCCGGCACCGCGACCGTCACGGTTCCCGGCGTCGGCTCCGCCCGGATCCTCCTCGTGGTCTCCGGCACCGCTGAGCTCGCCGGGCGCGACGGGACGCTGCACCTCGGCCGGGGCGGGTCGTGCTTCCTCGCCGCGGACGAGCAGGCCACGCTCAGCGGGGACGCCGTCGCGTTCCTCGCCGCCTCCGGCGTGCGCTGAGGTGCCCGACCGGGTGCGCCTGGACGAGGCTGTCGCGGGCCTGGTGGCCTCCGGCCGGCGCCCGGTGGTGCTGATCGACGGCGGCGCGGGCTCCGGCAAGACCACCCTGGCCCAGGACCTCGCCGCCACGTGGCCCGGCCCGGTCCAGGTCGTCGGCCTGGACGAGCTGTACCCCGGCTGGCACGGCCTGGCCTCTGCGGCGGCCGCCGTCCCCGGCCTCATCACCGGCACGGGGTTCACCACCTGGGACTGGGCCGGCGACCGCCCGGGCCCGTGGCGGGCGCTGGACCCCCGGGTGGCCCTGGTCGTCGAGGGCTGCGGTGCCCTCACCCCGTCCAGCCGCCCGCTGGCCGGCCTGGCCGTGTGGCTGGAGCTGGACGAGCAGACCCGCAAGCAGCGCGCCCTCGCCCGCGACGGCGCGGTGTTCGCCGCCCACTGGGACGAGTGGGCGGCCCAGGAGGCCGACCACTGGCGGGCCGACCGGCCGTGGGAGCTCGCCGACGTGGTGCTCGGCCCGCCCGGCACCTGAGCGCCGTCCCCGCCACGGCGACCCGCCGTGCTGGCACAATGGTTCGCCGGGCCCGCCCTGGCCTCCGTAGCTCAGCTGGCAGAGCACCCGCCTTGTAAGCGGACGGTCACCGGTTCGAATCCGGTCGGAGGCTCGCAGGCCCGGTCCGCGCGACCGCTCAGGCCGCCGCGCGCTTCCGCTGCTTCCACCACTGCTGGGCGATGATCGCGACCAGGATCGCCACCGACACCCAGGTGAGGTACTTGCCGTAGGCGTCCATCACGGCGACGGCCGGCTCGCCGATCCAGTACCCGACGGCGAGGCACGCCCCGTTGACCACGACCGAGGACACCAGCGAGACCGAGAGGAACTTCGTCAGGCTGGTGCCCGCCTCGCCGAGGACGGCGACGATGACGGCGCGGCCGGGCACGAAGGGCACCATCGAGACCGCCAGCGCCAGCACGTCGTACTTCCGGGCGAAGCGCTCCGCGCGGTCGTTGATCCTGCGGGCACGCTCGGAGCGGCCGGACCAGACCTCGATCAGGTTGCGTCCCCACAGCCGCCCGGCCCACCAGTAGATCCAGTCGAACTTGATCAGGCCGAAGGTGCCGAGGAACCACACCAGCGGCCACCACGGGTCGCCGACCGCGGCCCTGGCACCGATCAGCACCATGCCCGACCACGAGCCGAGGGACGCGAGGACGTGCGGCCCGAAAGCCAGCAGCGTCGGCCTCAGGAACGACATGACCAGGCCGTACACGGCGGCGACGCCGAGCCAGGAGAAGCACGCGATGTCGGCACGCGTGGGCTGGTGGCGCCACGGCAGCGCCGGGTCGTCCCACCACTCGCGAGCGGCACCCTCCCGCGGGCCGGCGGAGGGGTCGGGCCGGGCGTCCTCGCTCTGGGCATCGCTCACCCCGCGAGCGTACCCGAGCACCACCGGCCGTCCCGGGACGGCGTTCGCGGCCGTCCGGGCCCGGTTCGGGACGCTGGCAGCTTCCACCGACTTCGTGCGAAGATGACCCTGCCGCACCCGCGGCGCTTCTTCCACTACGGATCGTCGGGCACGTACCTGCCCGTGGAAAGGTGTATTTGGCATGGCCACTGTCAGTTTCAAGGACGCGTCACGGGTGTATCCCGGCGCTGACCACCCCGCCGTCGACAAGCTGAACCTCGAGATCGGGGACGGCGAGTTCATGGTCCTGGTGGGCCCCTCCGGTTGCGGCAAGTCGACGTCGCTGCGCATGCTCGCCGGCCTCGAAGAGGTGAACTCCGGCAAGATCTTCATCGGTGACCGCGACGTCACCGACCTCCCGCCGAAGGACCGGGACATCGCGATGGTGTTCCAGAACTACGCGCTGTACCCGCACATGACCGTCGCCGACAACATGGGCTTCGCCCTGAAGATGGCCGGCGTCGCGAAGGCCGAGCGTGACGCGCGCGTCATGGAGGCCGCCCACCTGCTGGGCCTGGAGTCCTTCCTCGCCCGCAAGCCCAAGGCCCTCTCCGGCGGCCAGCGCCAGCGCGTCGCCATGGGCCGCGCCATCGTCCGCCAGCCGCAGGTCTTCCTGATGGACGAGCCGCTGTCGAACCTCGACGCCAAGCTCCGCGTGTCCACCCGCACCCAGATCGCGGCCCTCCAGACCCGCCTGGGCGTCACCACCGTCTACGTCACCCACGACCAGGTCGAGGCCATGACGATGGGCGACCGCGTCGCGGTGATGAAGGACGGCATCCTGCAGCAGGTCGACAGCCCCCTCACCCTCTACGACAAGCCGGCCAACCTGTTCGTCGCTGGCTTCATCGGCTCCCCGGCCATGAACCTGATCAGCGGCGAGATCACCGACGGTGGCGTCCTGGTCGGCGACTACGTCGTGCCCGTGCCGCGGGAGACCCTCGCGAAGGCCGGCGAGGAGAAGTCGCTGGTGCTCGGCATCCGTCCGGAGAACTTCAAGCTCGCCACCGAGGGCATCGGCCTGGACGTGGACGTGGTCGAGGAGACCGGCGCGGACGCCTACGTCTACGGCACCCTGGCGGGCCTGGACGTCGACGCCAAGCTGTCTGCCCAGCAGATCGTGGCCCGGGTCTCGGCCCGGACGCCACCGCAGCGCGGCACCACCGTCAAGCTGAACGCCGTCGACCCGGCCAGCATCCACGTCTTCTCCGACAAGACGCAGGAGCGGCTGAGCGCCTGATCAGCACGTCGGGAGGCCGGCCGGGGAGACCCGGCCGGCCTTTCGCCGTTCCGGGACCGTGCCCGTCCACCCCCGCCCCGGGCATTCACGGCCATGGTGTACAAAAGACGGGTGCCCCGGTTCCTCTCCTCGCGCCCGGACTCACGGCTGATCCCGCTGCCGTGGGAGCTGCCGCTCGCGGAGTGGCCGACCGACTACCTGGTGGCCCTGCCGCGCGGCATCTCCCGCCACGTCGTGCGGTTCATCAAGGTCGGCAACTCGGTGTACGCGGCCAAGGAGGTCATCGAGAGCCTGGCCATCCACGAGTACCGCACGCTCACCGACCTGCACCGCACCGACACCCCCGCGGTGGAGCCGCTCGCGGTGGTCACCGGACGCGTCGGGCTCGACGGCGAGCCGCTCGACCCCGTGCTGATCACCCGGCACCTCCAGTTCTCGCTGCCCTACCGCTCGCTGTTCGCCCAGGGCGTCCGCCCCGAGACCGTCGGCCGGCTCCTGGACGCCATGGTCGTCCTGCTGGCCCGCCTGCACCTGGTCGGCTTCCTGTGGGGCGACGTCTCGCTGTCGAACATCCTGTTCCGGCGGGACGCGAACGAGTTCGCCGCCTACCTGGTCGACGCGGAGACCGCGGAGATGCACGAGACCCTCACCGACGGCCAGCGCGAGCACGACCTGACCATCGCGATCACCAACCTCTACGGGGAGTTCAGCGACCTCGAGGCCGGCCGGATGCTGGACGAGTCGCTCGACCCGCTGAAGCTGGTGGAGTCGATCATCACCCGCTACCGGGAACTGTGGGCGGAGCTCACCGGGGCGGAGGAGTTCTCCGAGCAGGAGGTCTTCCGGATCGAGAACCGCGTGCGCCGGTTGAACGCGCTCGGCTTCGACGTGGCGGAGCTGTCGATCGAGACCTCCCCGGACGGCTCCAGCATCCGCATCCAGCCGAAGGTCGTGGACGCCGGCCACCACACGCGGCGCCTGCTGCGCCTGACCGGCCTCGACGTCGAGGAGCACCAGGCCCGCCGGCTCCTGAACGACCTGGACACGTTCCGGGTGCGGACCAGCCAGGGCTCGGTCGACGAGCCGGTGGTCGCCCACCAGTGGCTGACCGAGTGCTTCCAGCCGGTGGTCACGGCCGTGCCGCCGGAGCTGCGGGGCAAGCGCGAGGCCGCGCAGATCTACCACGAGGTGCTCGACTACCGCTGGTACGCCTCGCAGCGGGAGAACCGCGAGGTGCCGCTGCTGGAGGCGACCTGGGGCTACATCTCCGACGTCCTGCGCGCCCTGCCGGACGAGGACCTCACCGACGCGACACGGGTCGGCGGGGACGAGCGCCAGCTGGCCAACCCCTACGACCCGTCCCAGGGGTTCGTGGACGACGAGGGCCCGATGCCGGAGGACCCGTGGGAGACCGCGGAGGACGACGAGCCCGTGTCCCCGCCCGGCTTCCTGGACATCGAGGCGCTGCGCGCGCGCAAGCGCTGACCGTCCGGCTGCGCCCACTCGGTACACTTCCGCGGTGAGCTTCCGCCTGTACGACAGCGCCCAGCGCAAAGTGGTCGACTTCCAGCCGTTGCAGCCCGGCGTGGTGTCGATCTACTGCTGCGGGCCCACCGTGCAGTCCGCCCCGCACCTCGGCCACATCCGCAAGGAGGTCAACTTCGACGTCCTGCGGCGCTGGCTCGAGGCCTCCGGGCACCGCGTGACGATGGTGACCAACGTCACCGACATCGACGACAAGATCCTGATCAAGTCGGCGGAGGCCGGTCGCCCGTGGTGGGCGCACGCCTACCTGTTCGAGGGCGCCTTCCACGAGGCGTTCCGCGCCCTCGGCGTCCGTCCGCCCACCTACGAGCCGCGCGCCACCGGCCACGTGCCGGAGATGATCGAACTCATCGGGGTGCTCGTCGACCGTGGGCACGCCTATGTGGCCGACGACTCCTCCGGCGACGTCTACTTCGACGTGAAGTCGTGGCCCGCCTACGGCGCGCTGTCCGGCATGAAGGTCGACGAGATGGCTCCCGCGGAGGACGCGGACCCCCGCGGGAAGCGCGACCCGCGCGACTTCGCGCTGTGGAAGGGCCACAAGGCCGGCGACCCCGAGACGGCCGCCTGGGAGACGCCGTGGGGACGCGGCCGCCCCGGCTGGCACCTGGAGTGCTCGGCGATGGCCGGCAAGTACCTCGGGGACGCCTTCGACATCCACGGCGGCGGCCTGGACCTGCGGTTCCCGCACCACGAGAACGAGCTGGCGCAGTCGCGGGCAGCGGGACGGCCGTTCGCGACCTACTGGATGCACAACGCCTGGGTGACCCAGGCGGGCGAGAAGATGAGCAAGTCGCTGGGCAACACCGCCGACGTGATGACCGCCGTCAGGGCCTGGGGTGGCCGGGCCGTGCGGCTCTACCTGGCCGGCCCCCACTACCGCTCGGCGATCGAGCTGTCCGACGCGTCGCTCGCCGAGGCGGCCGCCCAGCTCGCGCGCATCGACTCCTTCCTCGACCGGGCACGGGCCGACGCCCCGCTGCCGGACGGTGCCGCCTCCACCGGGGCGATCCCCCCGGCCTTCGCCGCAGCCATGGACGACGACCTCGGCACCTCGGCGGCGATGGCGGTGCTGTTCGGCACCGTGAAGGAGGGCAATGTCGCCCTGGAGGCCGGCAACACCGCGGCCGCCGTCCGCGCCCACGCCGCGGTGAAGGCGATGCTCGGCGTGCTCGGGCTCGACCCGGACGCCCCCGAGTGGGCTCAGGAGGCCGCGGCGGGCGGGGACCTGACGCCGGTCGTCGACGGTCTCGTCGCGGCGCTGCTCGAGCAGCGCCAGCAGGCGCGCGCACGCAAGGACTGGCCGGCAGCGGACGCGATCCGCGACCAGCTGGCCACGATCGGCCTGAAGGTCGAGGACACCCCCAACGGCCCCCGCTGGTCGCTGGAGAAATAGGAGCGTCATGCCAGGGAACAGCCAGCGCAAGGGCGCCGTCCGCAAGAAGGGGAAGACCACCCCTGCCGGCTCGGGCGGCCGCGTCCGCCGTGGCCTGGAGGGCAAGGGCCCCACGCCGCGAGCCGAGGACCGGCCCTACCACAAGGCCTACCGCAAGCGCGGGCCCAACGAGGCCGGCAAGACCACCGGCGCCAAGCCCAAGGGACGCGCGTCCTCGCGGGCGTCCGCCGGCGGGACCGCGACGGCCGGCGCCGACTGGGTGATCGGGCGCAACCCGGTGCTCGAGGCGCTTCAGGCCGGCCTGCCCATCCGCCGCGCCTACGTCGCCGACGGGGTCGAGCGCGACGACCGGCTGCGGGACATCCTCACGTTCGCCGCGGAGCACGGCATCCCGCTGCTCCAGGCCACCCGGCCGGAACTCGACCGGCTCACCGGCGGCGGCGTGCACCAGGGGGTCGCCCTCCAGCTGCCCGCCTTCGAGTACGCGGACGCGGAGGACGTGCTCGCGGACGCCCTGGACGCCCCCGAGGGTGGCCTCGTTGTGGCCTGCGACTCGATCACCGACCCGCGCAACCTGGGCGCGATCATCCGCAGCGCCGCCGCCTTCGGCGCGCACGGCGTGATCATCCCGGAGCGGCGCTCGGCGCAGATGACAGCCGCGGCGTGGAAGACGTCCGCCGGCGCGGCGGCCCGCGTCCCCGTGGCGCGGGTGACGAACCTGAACCGCACGCTCAAGGCCTACGCCGACGCCGGGTTCACCGTGGTCGGGCTGGCCGGTGAGGCCGAGACCGACATCGCCGGCTTCCCCGGCATCGACGGGCCCGTGCTCCTGGTCGTCGGCTCCGAGGGCGAGGGCCTGGCGAGGCTGGTGCGCGAGAACTGCGACGTCCTGGTGACGATCCCGATCCAGTCCGCGGTGGAGTCGCTCAACGCCTCCGTCGCGACGGCGATCGCGCTCTACGAGGTGTCCCGCTCCCGGGCGTGACGCCCGCATCCCTGAGGGGCACCTGAGGAGCGGATAACAAAGCGCTCGCGGGTGCACGAAGGTGTGCGAGATCCCCCCGGCGCGCCCGGCGGTCGTGGCATGGTCGCCCGGGAGCCGCACCCCGCGGCGACCGCGAAGGGACCCGTTGTGACCAGCAGAATCCTCGACACCCGCCCACCGTCGACGGGCATCCCGTCGCGCGGACCCCGCCGGCTCCTCGCGGTCGTGGCCGCCGCCGCGCTCACCGTCGGGATCGGCGCGACCGGCGTGACCCCCGCCAGGGCCGCCTCCCCGTCCTTCTGCGCCGACGGCAGCCAGCCGTACGCCCCGGTGGCCGAGGTGGAGGCCTTCGCAGCGGGAACGCCGGTGACCGGGCTCTCGGTCACCCACGGCACCACCCCGGACGCGTTCACCGGCACCTACGTCGGCTTCATCGACAACGCCCTGGGCAAGGACAAGGACCTCCTGCTCTTCCGGCTGAGCAGCCCGGTCATCGACGGCACGGACGGGCTGAAGCCCGCCGGCATCTGGGCCGGCATGTCCGGTTCGCCGGTGTACGACGGCGACGGGCGGCTGATCGGGGCGGTCTCCTACAGCCTCAACGCCGACAACCTCCCGATCGCCGGCGTCACCCCGGCCGAGTACATGCGGACGATCGGCACCACCGCCGTCGGCACGGCGTCCACGATCAGGACGACGAGCACCGGGCTGAAGGTGTCCGCCGCCGGCACCGCCGCGGCCGGCGCGAGCCTGACCGGCACGAGCTTCTCGCCGATCCGGACGGTGAAGGTCGCCGGGACCGCCGGGACCCGGCAGAACGCCTTCGCCAACCGCACCCTCGCCCGCACGCCGCGGACCGCGAGGTCGGCCGCGTTCCTGCGCAGCGGCGGGTTCCTCCCCGCCCCGGCCGTCTCGGCGTCCGCCGTGCCCGAGGACCTCGTCGCCGGCGGAACGGTGGCTGCGCTGTACAGCAGCGGCGACCTGCTCGCCGGTGCCATCGGGACGGTGACGGCCGTCTGCGGCGACACCGTGTGGGCCTTCGGCCACCCGATGGACTACACCGGCAGGACCTCGATGCTGATGGCGAACGCCTCGACGGCCCTGATCGTGCCCGACAGCACCGGCACCGAGGGCTCCTACAAGCAGGTCTCCCAGTTCGGCGCCCCGCTCGGCATGATCACCCAGGACCGGTTCGTCGGGATCCGCGGTACCACCGGCGACGTCGAGGCCTTCGGCATCGAGGTGGCCGTGCAGGGCCCGTCCGGCACCCCGCTGGCCACCTACAGCGGCGACCTGGCCTCCCAGGAGCTCACGCCGTCAGCCGTCGCCTACCTCGTCGGCACTGCCGCGATGGAGCAGCTCGACCAGTACGGCGCCGGCACCGGACGGCTGAGCTGGACCATCGCCTACCGGCGCGCGGACGGCAGCAGCGGAAGCTTCACCAACTCCCAGGTGGTGGCGGACTCCTCGTGGTTCCTCGACGAGATCGGCACGCCGCCCGCGGAGGACGCGTGGGCGATCGTCGACAACGCGTTCGAGGAGGTCGCCATCACCGGCGTCCAGGTCACCCTGACGCTGCTCGACGACGACGCGATCACCTACGCGCCGTCCGGCATCCAGCTCCGCGACGCGGCCGGCACCTGGAGGTCACCGGCGGGCACCAGGCTGAAGCACGGCAGCACCTACACGGTGCGCCCCACCTACACCGTGAAGACGAACGGGCGCGCTACCGGCACCACCCACGGCGACCCGGTGACGTTCACGCTGTCGTCGAAGGCGCGCCGGAGCGGGTCGTTCACGGTGGCTGCGGTCAACCGGCCCGGGGATGTCTGCGAGACCGACGCCGACGGCTTCACCCTGTGCACCAGCTGGGACGTCGAGGAGGACGGCAGCGGTATCGAGGCCTCCGACTTCGACGAGCTGGTCGCCCTGCTGGACGAGTACGTCTCCGACGACGCCGTGGTCGCGAGCCTGCGCTACAAGCTGAAGAAGGGCTCCACCTCGCGGTCCTTCGGCTGGGCCGGCCCGGGCGTGGTCGAGGGCTCGTCGAGGACGAGCTTCACCGTCCGGTAGGGGCGGTCGGCCCGGCCCCGGGGGCCGGGCCCGTCCCGGTCAGCCGCGGGCGACGGCCTCGACCAGCGCGGCGTTGAAGGCCGGCAGGTCGCGCGGGCTGCGGCTGGACAGCAGGTTGCCGTCCACGACGACCTCCTGGTCGACCCAGTGGGCCCCGGCGTTCTTCAGGTCGGTGGAGATCCGGGTGGTGGACGTGATCGTGCGTCCCGCCACCACGCCCGCCTCGATCAGGATCCACGGGCCGTGGCAGATGGACGCCACCGGCTTGCCGGCGTCCATGAAGGCCTTCACGAAGGCGATCGCCTTCGGGTTGGTGCGGATCTTGTCGGAGTTCAGGGTGCCGCCCGGCAGCACCAGGGCGTCGAAGTCGGCGGGGTCGGCCTCGTCGAGGGTGAGGTCGACGTCGAAGTCGTCGCCGCGGTCCCAGTCACCGATCAACGCGGTGATCGTGCCGTGCTCCTCCGAGACCAGCACCGGCTCGGCGCCCGCGCTGGCGAGGGTCGCCCACGGCTCGGTGAGTTCCGGCTGCTCCACGCCGCGCTTCAGCACGAACGCCACCTTCTTGCCGGTCAGGTCGGTCATCGTCTCTCCTTCTGGTCGCACCACGAACCTCCCCAGTGTGCCCCGCCACGCGGCCGCACGCAGCGGCTTGCACAGGCGCGCGGACGACCCGCCGGGTACCGGACGTTTACCCACTCCGGGCCCGCGGCGGCCGGGCCGGGCCGCGGGCACGACGGGCCGCTGCGCCCCCGGTCGAATAGAGTGGGCCGTCGATCGTCGATCCCAGGAGTCCGCCCGTGTCCGATCTCGCCAGCACCGCGTCGTCCATCTACAGCCAGGCCCTCGGCGTGATCGAGCAGGTCGAGCCGCGCATCGCCGCCGCCACCCGCGCCGAGCTGCGCGACCAGCGCGCGTCCCTGAAGCTGATCGCCAGCGAGAACTACGCCTCGCTCCCGGTGCTGATGACGATGGGCACCTGGCTGAGCGACAAGTACGCCGAGGGTACGATCGGCCACCGCTTCTACGCCGGCTGCCAGAACGTCGACACCGTCGAGGCGGTCGCCGCAGAGCACGCCCGTGAGCTGTTCGGCGCCGAGTACGCCTACGCGCAGCCGCACTCCGGCATCGACGCCAACCTGGTTGCCTACTGGTCGATCCTCGCCCACCGGGTGGAGAACCCCACCCTGGAGCGGCTCGGCGCCAAGACCGTCAACGACCTCTCCGAGGAGGACTGGGAGGCGCTGCGCGCCACGTTCAACGCCCAGCGCGTGATGGGCATGGCACTCGACGCCGGCGGCCACCTCACGCACGGCTTCCGCCACAACATCTCCGGCAAGATGTTCCGCCAGCTCTCCTACGGCACGCACCCCGAGACCGGCCTGATCGACTACGACAAGCTCCGCGCGGACGCCCGCGAGTTCAAGCCGCTGATCCTGGTGGCCGGGTACTCCGCCTACCCGCGCCGGGTGAACTTCGCGAAGATGCGCGACATCGCGGACGAGGTGGGCGCGACCCTGTTCGTCGACATGGCGCACTTCGCGGGGCTCGTGGCAGGCAAGGTGTTCACCGGCGAGGAGAACCCGATCCCGTACGCCGACGTGGTGGCCACCACCACCCACAAGTCGCTGCGCGGCCCGCGCGGCGGCCTCGTCCTCGCCACGGCGGAGTACGCGCCCAGCGTCGACCGCGGCTGCCCGATGGTGCTCGGCGGCCCGCTCGGCCACGTGATGGCGGCCAAGGCGGTCGCCCTGGCCGAGGCCCGCCAGCCCGCCTTCCAGGCCTACGCCCAGGCCGTGGCCGACAACGCCAAGACCCTCGCCGAGGGCCTGAGGAAGCGGGGCGTGGACCTCGTCACCGGCGGCACGGACAACCACCTCGTGCTCCTGGACGTCGGGTCGTTCGGCCTCACCGGCCGCCAGGCCGAGTCGGCGCTGCTGGACGCGGGCATCGTCACCAACCGCAACTCCGTCCCCCGCGACCCCAACGGCGCCTGGTACACCAGCGGCGTCCGGATCGGCACGCCCGCGCTGACCTCGCGCGGCTTCGGCGCCGCGGAGTTCGACGCGGTCGCCGAGCTGATCACCGGCGTCCTGAGGGCCACCACCCCGGTGGCCACCGCCGCCGGCACCCCCGGCAAGGCCAAGTACCTGCTCGCCGACGGCATCGCCGAGCGGACGCGCGCCGCCGCCGCGGAGCTCCTGGACGCGAACCCGCTCTACCCCGGCCTGGAGCTCTAGCCCACCCGCTCGCCCCCGGCTCCCCCACCCGGCTCCCCCACCCGGCTCACCCGCCCGGTCTCGGGCCCTCCCCCGTCCGTTCGCGCTGCCGAATGCAACTCTTGCCGCCGGAATTCCGGCGGCAAGAGTTGCATTCGGGGGCGAGCGCGGAGGTTGGGGGCGAGCGCGGAGGTTGGGGGCGATCGCGGAGGTTGGGGGCGAGCGGAGGCGGGGCGCAGAGGGAGCCCTCGGCTACTGGCGGCCCCGGCGGAAGCGCCGCTTCAGGGTGAGGCCGGACGGGAGCGGCGGCGCCTCCAGGCGCGGGACGGGGCCGCGGTAGCCGGGCACGCGACCGAACCGGTCGTCGGGGGCGGCGTTCCACTCCTCGCGGAGGCGGACGATGTCGTCGTGGCTGCGGCCGATGAAGTTCCACCACATCACCACGCCCTCCTCGAACGGCTCGCCGCCGAGCAGCATGATGCGCGCCGGCGCGTCGGTCGGGTTGGACAGGCGCAGCGAGTCCTGTCCGGCGTCCCTGACCCCGAGGACGGTGCTGTCCAGCCGTACGCCGTCGACGTCCACGTGCCCGGTGTCGACGAGGACGCCGTGCTCGAAGCCCGGGTCGACCGCCAGCTCCCAGGTCGTCCCGGGCGCGAGGACAACCTCCGCGCCCAGCAGCGGCGTCTCGGTGCGCACCGGCGACACCGCGTCCTCCAGCCGTCCGACGAGCAGCCGCGCCCGCACACCCTCTGCGTCCCACACCTCGGGCACGTGGTGCTGGAACTCCCGCACCAGGTCCGAGCTCGCCTCCGGCAGCACCACCCACAGCTGGACGCCGTGCAGCAGGTCGCGCCCGGGCGTCGACACCTCGGAGTGGGCGATCCCGTACCCGGAGGTCATCAAGTTCACCTCTCCCGGACGCACCATCGAGTGGACGCCGCCGGAGTCGCGGTGCTCGATCTCGCCCTCGAACAGCCAGCTCACCGTCTGCAGCCCGGTGTGCGGGTGCGGCGGCACGTCCATGCACACCCCGCGCTCCGGCCCGTAGTGGTCGACGAAGCACCAGGCGCCGACGAACGAGCGGCGCAGCGACGGCAGCGTGCGGCGCACCCTGAGTGCGTCGGCGTCGCCGAGGGTGACGTCCTTGGGTTCGATCAGCTGCACGTGCTCGGGGTCGTGGTCGCCGCCGACGATGCAGTCGACGACCTCCGACCTGGCCTCGACGTTGCTCATGCCCGCTCCTCCCGCTCGTCCCCCGCTTGCCTGCTCAACCACCGCGCGGGCGGCGGCTGTTCCCGGCAGGGTCGTCGCGCGCTCAGCGGGCCGGTACCGACGCGGCGCGGACGGCGTCCATGGTGCGCAGCGCGGCCAGCGTGCGCGCGTGGTCTGCCGCCGGGGAGTCCTCGCCGCGGCACAGCCGCGCGAAGCGCTCGACCTCGTACTCCAGGGTGAACGGGGGCGCGTCGACGTCCACGACCTCCGTGGTGCCGTCGAGCAGCCGCAGTTCGAGCCGGCGGGGCGCGGGCAGGTGGTCGATGACCAGCGTGCCGTGCTCACCCTGCAGCTCGCTCGGCACGTCGGACGCGGTGATCTTCGACCACGTGAGCGTGGCGACGAGCCCGGGGTAGGACGCGAGCGCCGCCCCGGCGCCGTCACCACCCCCGGCGATCGGGACGGACGCCGCCAGGACGGAGGCGGGCTCCCCGAGGAGGTCGACGAGGGCGCTCACGCAGTACACGCCGAGGTCGTTGAGCGCTCCGCCGCCCAGGGCCGGGTCGAAGATGTTCACCCGCTCCCCCGCCAGCACGAGGTCGTAGCGCGACGACCGCTGGCAGTACCGCAGCGACGCCAGCCGCAGGGTGCCGAGCCGGGGCAGCAGGGCACGGACGGCGGCCGTCCCCGGGTCGTACGCGCTGCGCATGCCCTCGAGCACCACCACGCCCGCCGCGTCCGCCTCGGCCACCAGCGCGGCGAAGTCCGCGGCGCGCAGCGTGGCCGGCTTCTCCACCAGCACGTGCAGTCCGGCCCGGACGGCGTCGGTCGCCTGCGCGAGGTGGAGGCTGTTCGGCGTGCCGACGTAGACCGCGTCCACCGCACCCGAGGCGAGCAGGCCGGGCAGGTCGCCGGACGAGGAGCGGGCACCGATCACCCCGGCGAACCGCGCGGCCCGCTCGGCGTCGCGCGAGCAGGCGACGGCCACCTCGACCCCGGGGACCCGGGCCACCGCCTCGGCGAACTGCGTGGTGATCCAGCTCGTGCCGAGTGTCGCGAAGCGCAGCATCCGTGCCCGTCCTGTCGGTCCTCGCGCCTCAGCGGCTGAAGAGCGTCCCCTGGACCGTGGTCACGAAGTTCGCCAGCGAGGCGGGCAGGTCGGCCAGCCGCCAGCCGTCCGGGCCGTGGTACCAGGAGAGGTCGGTGGAGTCGGGGGTGTCGTCGTCGTCGGAGTCGGCGACCGCCTGGAGCCAGCGGTCCTTGCCGCCGAGGACGATCGCGTACGGCAGCAGGGACGACAGCTGGACGTAACCCTGGCCGGTCGGCAGGGTGTCCACGGGCTGGGTCAGCAGGCTCCCCCGCAGCACGTCGAGGCCGCGCAGGACGCCGGTGCCCTTCGCCGTCCGGGCGGGCATCTCCTGCGCCACCAGCACGACGCCGAGCATGAGCGCGATCAGCGCCAGGCCCGCCAGGCCGAAGGACGTGAAGGCGGCCAGGGCCACGGTCACGAGCACCGCCAGCGCCAGCCCGATCCAGCCGAGCCGGGCCCAGCGGTTGCGGGTGGCGTCCGGGCGTCCGGCGAACCAGCCGCGGCTCACGACCTCGTCGTAGAGCTCGGACTGCACCGTGCCGATGACCGCGCCGACGCTGCCGGCCAGGTTCGACACCTGCACCGGATCGCCCTGCACGGGTGCGACCGCGTCCAGCAGGGTGTGCTCGTAGGCGAGCAGCGGGTCGCTGCTCTGGAGGCGGGCGAAGGTCCAGTCGGTCGGGGCGTGCGGGGACGCCTTGGGGAGCTCGGTGATCCGCAGGTGGCCGCGGACGGCGAGGTCGAGCAGGGTCGCGGTCACGTCCACCGGGTCGACCCGCTCGTCGGCGAGCGTGCCCACCTCTCCGGGACGGATGCCGTCCTGCACCCGGAACTCGCTCTGTCCGGGGCCGACCGGGTGGAACGCCGCGACCAGCGTCGGCTCCTCGCCGACCACCGCGTCGCGCCCGATCCGGCGGTGGGCCGCCCAGAGCGCGAGACCGCCCAGGAGCAGCAGTCCCGCCGCGATGCCGAGCGGCAGCGGCGCAGCGGAGAAGGCCCGGTCGAGCGACCAGACCTGGTGGACGTCCTGGTTCGCGGCGACCGCGCCCGCAGGGAAGCGGACGGTGGGCACGACGACCTGCCCGGCCGGCAGAGCCTCGTGGTGGAAGACCGGGTTGGGCGTGTCGTGCGTGCCGCCGCTGTAGAAGGTGCACACGCCGGGGGCCGCCGGGTCGCCGGCGGCGCAGTCGATGCCGGTGAACAGCGCCGGGACGGTCACCTCGGCGTCGAACACGGCGACCGGCATGCTCAGGCCCTGGACCAGCGGCCAGCTCACGGTGACGGTGTCGCCGGGGGTGGACAGCGCCGCGCCACGCACGGTGTAGGCGATCTGGAGTGGTTCGGTGAGGCTGGCCGTGGGGACGGACACCGTGGTGGTGGACGGGCCGCCGGTGACGCTCGCGCCGAGGTCCTTCCCGCCGCTGGTGGCGGTGATGTCGGAGAGCGTGAAGCGGTACTCCAGGTCGTCGGCCGTCCGGGTGGCGGTGTCGAAGACCTGCTGGAAGGTGGCCGGCGCGGCGTCGGCGAAGGTGATCGAGCTCGTGACGGCCATCGAGCCGTCGGCGTTGATCGTGGCCTTCGCGGTGAAGGTGGCAACCGACTCGGCCGCACTGGCCGGCGGCGCAGCCCACGCCAGCAGCGCCATCGCGGTGGCCATGATCGCCACCAGTCGACGCAGTCCCGTCCTCGCCATGCCCGATCCCCCTTCGTCCAAGGTGGCAACAGAGTAGTGCCGAGACGCCGCGGCGCCACAGGGTTCAGCCCACGCCTGCCCGCGCGCTGGACGGGTCGCCGCCGAGCCGGGCCGCCCGCGCCTCGAGGTGGCGCCGCTCGGGTTCGCTCCGCGTGCCCCGGGCCGCCCGGCGGTACTCCTCCCGCGCCGGCCCGCGTTCCCCCACCCGCTCCAGCAGTTCGGCGCGCACCGCATGCACCCTGTGGTGCCCGGCAAGATGGGGGTCGGCCGCGGCAGCATCGAGCGCGCGCAGCCCTTCGGCCGGCCCCTCCACCATCGCCACGGCGACGCAGCGGTTGAGCGACACCATCGGTCCGGGGGCGAGGACGGCGAGGAGGTCGTAGAGGGCAAGGACCTCCCTCCAGTCGGTGTCCTCGACGCTCGCCGCCTCCGCGTGCACGGCGGCGATCGCCGCCTGGAGCTGGTACGGCCCGAGACGCTCGGTCGCCAGCGACCGCCTGAGCAGGGCGACGCCCTCCGCGATCAGTGCGGCGTCCCAGGCCGACCGGTCCTGCAGCGCGAGGGGAACCAGCCGTCCGGCGGCGTCGACGCGGGCGTGGCGCCGCGCGTCGGTGAGCAGCATCAGCGCCAGCAGGCCGGCCGCCTCGCCGCGCAGGGGACGCAGCGCCTCCTCCGCGTCCACCCGTGCGCGCAGCAGGCGGGCGAGCCGGATCGCCTCGGCCGTGAGGTCCACCCGCACCAGCGACGGCCCGGCGCTGGCGGTGTGGCCCTCGGTGAACACGACGTAGAGCACCTCCGCGACAGCGGCCACCCTGGCCGGGAGCTCGGCGTCGCCCGGCCGCTCGAAGCGCGCGCCGGCGGCGCGGATGCCGGCCTTCGCCCGGCTGATCCGCTGGGCGATCGTCGCCTCGGGCACCAGGAACGCGCGCGCGATCTCCGCCGTCGTCAGCCCGCCGACCGCCCGCAGGGTGAGAGCCACCTGCGATGCGCGGGTGAGCGCCGGGTGGCAGCACAGCAGGAACAGCTCGAGGGAGTCGTCGACGGTGGCCTCCTCGGCAGGGGGGACGGGCTCCGCGGCGGCGACCGCCTCCCTCCGCCGCCGCGAGTGCTCGCTGCGCCAGGCGTCGACGAGGCGCCGGTCGGCCGCCGTCACCAGCCACGCCAGCGGTTCGCGGGGCAGTCCGCGGGACGGCCAGCCGGTCGCCGCGGCGATCAGCGCCTCCTGGACCGCATCCTCCGCGGCGGAGAAGTCGCCCCGCCGGCGCACGAGGATGCCGAGGGCCCGGGGCGCCAGCCGGCGCAGCAGGCCCTCGACGTCGTCGGCGTCCGCGCTCACGCCCCGGCGAGGTCGTAGACCAGCACCGGCCGCACCTCGACGTACCCCGAGCCGGCCTGCGCCTCTGGGATCCGTGCCGCGATCTCCAGCGCCCGCTCCTGGCTCTCGACGTCGACGAGGTAGAAGCCGGCCAGCATCTCCTTCGCCTCGGCGAACGGCCCGTCGGTGCGCACCGGGGCGCCGTCCCTGGTGGTCACGACCACAGAGGTCGCGTCGTCGGCGAGCGCCTCCGCCGCCACCCACTCCCCGTTCTCGCGGAGTTCCTCGTTGAGCCGGGCGTACGCGGCCATGCCCTCTGCCTGCACCTCGGCCGGCATCGCCGCGAACTGCTCCCGCGCGCCGCGGTTGTGGTGGATGAGGACCATGTACTTCATCGGGGTTCCCTTCTCTCCGGGCGGCTCCGTCCGCCACCTCGCCCACTGGTCGGAGCCGGGGCGCGGTTCTCGACATCGCTGCGGCGGGCGGCGTCGCAGGGCACCCGAGCAGGCTAGCCGTGCCCGCGAGCCCGCGTCCGCAGCGAACAATTGCCTGCGCGGACGCCGCGGCGACGCGGATCCACCCTGCCGCTGGGGGGAACCCAGCGGTTAGGCTTCCTCGCGTGACGCAGCAATGGGGGACCCAGGGGCAGCCTCCCCAGGGTGGCCAGCAGTGGCCGACGCAGCAGAACTGGAACCGCCCGGCGCAGGCGTGGGGCCCGCAGCAGCCCTACGGCCCGCCGGCGCCCGCCTACGGGCCGTACCCGGGCGGCCAGCCCGCGCGCCCCGCCGCGCCCTACCCGCAGCAGGCGCCCGCCCCACAGCCGCAGCCGGCCTACCCGGCACAGGCGCAGTTCGGGCAGCCCTCGTACGGGCCGCCCGGCGCCTTCCCGCAGCCCGGGCGGCCCTACCCGCCCGGTCCTCCGCGGAAGAAGAGCCCGCTGCGCGGCCTCGTCCTCGGCCTGGTGCTGGTGGTCGGCATCGCGTTCTTCGCGATCTCGCTGATGCAGTACCTGAACGCCGACCCGGGCGTCGCCGGCCCCGACGTGAACCAGACGACCGCGCCGGTACCGCAGAACACGACCCCGGTGCCCGCCCCGGACACCAACCCGCCCGAACTCCCGCAGCCCACCACCTACGAGGAGGCCGAGACCTGGCTGGTGAGCAACCCGGTGTACGAGCAGATCGCGCCGGTGCCCACCGACTGCGCGGTGCCGCGGATCGACATCACGACCGCGTCGGCGGCCGACCTGACCACGCACCTGAACGAGCTCACCGCCTGCCTGTGGCGGGTGTGGTCGGGTCCGCTCGAGTCGGCCGGCTTCCAGCTGCCCCGTCCGCCGGTCACGGTGTACACCGAGCCGATCACGACCGGCTGCGGCAACCTCGACGAGGTCAACGCCGTCTACTGCGCGGCCGACCAGCGCATCTACTACGCCCGGCCGCTGTGGAAGATCTTCCCGCCCGAACAGCAGAAGGCCCCGTTCGTGGTCGAGTCGATCCTCGCCCACGAGTTCGGCCACACCATCCAGGCGCGCACCGGCATCCTGATCTCGTCGATGGCGTTCGAGCAGAAGGCGTCGACGTCGGAGGCCAAGGTCTTCTCCCGCCGCCTCGAGGTGCAGGCCGACTGCCTGGCCGGCACGTTCACCTCTGCCGTCGGGCCGTCGTCGGGATTGTCGGGGGGTGACCTGTCCAACCTGCGCGACGTGTTCTACAACCTCGGCGACGACGTCCTGAGCAACCAGGCGAACATCCAGGGCGACCACGGCCTGGGGCGCTCCCGCAAGGCGTGGTTCACCGTCGGCCAGGGGAACACGCTGGTCGGCAAGTGCAACACCTACACCGCACCGGCGGCGTCGGTCCGCTGAGCGGGGCCGTGGGTCCGGTCAGTCCGCGCTGACCAGGGCCGTCGCGACAGCCGCGAGGCCCTCGCCTCGGCCGGTGAGGCCGAGCCCGTCCGTGGTCGTCCCGGAGACGCTCACAGGCGCGCCGAGGGCGGCGGAGAGGACAGCCTCGGCCTCGGCACGCCGGGCCGCGAGCCGGGGACGGTTCCCGATCACCTGGATGGCCACGTTGCCGATGCGGAAGCCGGCCGCGCGCACCCGGGACGCGGTCTCGGCCAGGAACGCGACACCGCTCGCACCCGCCCACTCGGGCTCGCTGGTGCCGAAGTTGCTGCCCATGTCGCCCAGGCCGGACGCCGACAGCAGCGCGTCGCAGGCGGCGTGCGCGGCGACGTCGCCGTCGGAGTGGCCCGCGAGGCCGGCGGGCTCGTCCGGGAAGTGCAGGCCGGCCACCCACATCGGCACACCGGGCGCGAAGGCGTGGACGTCGGTGCCGATCCCCACCCGGGTCACGGGCGGTCCTGCCGCCACTGCCGCCAGAACCGGCGTCCGGAGTGGTGCCCGAGGCTGGCCCGGACCCGCCACAGCGCACGCGCGACGGTGAGGTCGGCCGGCTCGGTGATCTTCATGCCCATCCGCGAGCCCTGGACGAGGGTGACGCTGTGGCCGTTGCGCTCGCAGCAGGTCACGTCGTCGGTGAAGTCCATCGCCTGGGCCGCCATCTTGTCGTGGCTGTCCAGCAGCACCTGGAGGTCGAAGCCCTGGGGTGTCTGGATCGCCCGCAGCCGGGACCGGTCGAACGCGGCGTTCGCGCCCTCGTCGCCGTCCTCGACCAACCGGATGCTGTCGGTCACCGGCACGGCCGGCGCCACGGCGACCGCACCGTTGCGCACGGCGTCGATCACGTTCTCGATCACGTAGGCGGGCATCATCGGGCGCACCGCGTCGTGCACGAGGATGACCTTCGCTGTCGACAGCCGCGGGTCGTTGCGGACCACTTCGAGCCCCTTGGCGACGGACTGCTGGCGGGTGTCACCGCCCGGGGTGGTGATCACCGGGATCGGCGAGCCGACCAGTGCTGCCCTGAACAGGTGGGAGATCTTGCCGTTGATCACCACCACGGCATCGGTGCAGCCGCCGGCGGCCAGGCCCTCGACGGCCATCGCGACCACGGCGCGGCCGAGGATGCGCAGGGTGGGCTTGGGCTTGGTGCCGCCGAAGCGGCGGCCGAGGCCGGCGGCGACGACGACGGCCACCACGGGTTCGGACACGCATCGCAGTATAGGCGCCGGGCCGTGCAGAGCCGGCCGCTCCGGCGCACTCGTGGGAGGACGTGCGCCCGCCGGGTCAGCGGGCGCGCGCGGTGCGGCCCTCCCCGGCGTGGCGGTGGAGCACCTCGACGGCGAGTTCCGCGTCCAACACGGCGATGTCGATCACTCCGGAGCGCAGGGCGGCGAGCACCCCGCGCGCCTTGCCGACGCCGCCGGCCAGGCCCACCACGGTCGGGATCCGGCGCAGGTCGTCGAAGTCGACCCCGATCACGCGGCTCGCCGTGGGCCCGCGCAGCGGCACGCCCTGGTCGTCGAGGAACCGCCCGCAGAAGTCGCCCGCCGGGTCGGCGTCACGGACGTGCTGCACCTCCTCGGGCGCCAGGTGCATGGCGGCGAGCAGTTGCTCGCTGCTGCCGCCGGGGACGCCGACACACCCGATGCCGGCCCAGGCGGTGTCCACGGTGGTGGCCAGGTCGAGCGCGTGGCGCACGCTGGACTCGCGCAGGATCGCCGCGCAGGTCTCCGGCGACTCCACGATCGCCGGCGCGTCGATCCGCCGGGCGCGGACGCCGAGCTTCTGCCCCAGCATCGACAGTGAGGTGGTGCCCGACGGCGCGGTGTCGAGGGCGGACATGCCACCGACCAGGGGCAGGAGCTCGAGGTCGGGGGACGCACTCCGTGGCTGGATCGCCTCGACCAGCAGGCCGATCGTCGTGCCCCAGCTGAGGCCGACCCGGCGCATCGACCACAGACTGTCGGCGAACAGCTGGGCGCCGAGCTTCGCCACCACCTGCGACGGCTCCAGGCCGACGGCTCCGGTGCCGACCCAGGCCGCCGTCAGCCCGAAGGCGCGCTTCAGCCGCGCCTCCAGGCGCGGCACCCGGTCGACCTCGTTGCGGGGGTCGTGGATGAGGATCCGCACCACGCCGGCATCCCGGGCGGCGGCGAGCGTCCGCGACACCGAGGATTCCGACAGGCCCAGCGCCTGTGCGACGGCACGCTGAGAGCGTCCTTCTTCGTAGTACAGACGGGCGGCGGCGATCAGCACGTCGAGCGAACGGGTGGACGGCATCGGCGTCCCTCACCCCCTTCCCGCGGCCCGGCCAGCCAGCCTAGCCGCCGCCGGAGCCCCTGTGGGCCCGGCGGAGCGGCGAAGGCCGGGCGGCGGCACGGTCCGCGCCACGGCTACGCCAGGAGCAGCACGGGATCGGCGAGGAAAGCCTGCATCGCGTCCAGTGCCCGCGCCGCGTCCGCACCGTCGGCGACACGGTGGTCGACGGTGAGGCCCGCCTCGCACGCCATCTGGACCGCGAGCTCCCCGTCCGCGTCGACGACCGGGCGCCGCCCGACGGCGCCGAGCGAGAGCGCGGTGGCCTGCGGCGGGGTGAGCAGGGCGTTGAAGCGGTCGATCCCCATTCCCCCGAGGTTGGAGACGGTCCCCGTCCCCCCGGAGAACAGGGCGGGGTCGGTCTCGCCCCGCTTGATGGCCTCCGCGATCTCGCGGATGCGCCGGTCCAGCTCGCGCAGCGTGACCCGGTCGGGGTCGGCCAGGACGGGGGCCAGCAGGCCCCGCGGGGTGTCCACGGCCAGCGCGACGCCCACCGCCTGGTTGGCCTGCACGCCGTTGCCCACCCAGAAGCCGTTGAGCTGCGGGAACTCCCGCAGCACCAGCGCGTAGGCACGCACCAGGATGGACGTCCAGCTGACGCCCTTCAGCGAGACCTCCCGTGCCCGGGCCAGCCGCCCGAGGTCGAGGGCCCGGAAGACCGTGAACTGGGGCACGGCAGCGCTCGCCGCCATCACGTTGGCCGTGGCCACGCGGATGCGTCGGGTGCGGTCGTCGCCGAGCAGCGCGCCGCCGGCGGGCACCACGGGAGCGGTCGCCACCGGGGCGACCCGCGTGGCGGGGGCCGGGACGGCGGGGCCGGACGGCGCGGCCGTCGGCTGCTGCGCGCGCTCGATCGCCTCGCGGACATCGCGGGCGCGGATGGTGCGCGCCGGCCCGGTCGGCGCCACCTGGCGCAGGTCGATGTGCGCCTCCGCGGCGATCCGGCGGGCCAG
This sequence comes from Propionicimonas sp. T2.31MG-18, assembly GCF_964266745.1. Classification (NCBI taxonomy): domain Bacteria; kingdom Bacillati; phylum Actinomycetota; class Actinomycetes; order Propionibacteriales; family Nocardioidaceae; genus Propionicimonas; species Propionicimonas sp. T2.31MG-18. The sequence continues at coordinate 56,300 of NZ_CAXWGX010000004.1, read as the reverse complement.
CGGGACGGCGCGGACGTCGGCCGATCCGTCGGCGGGCGACGCGGCCTCCATCTCCGGACCTGGCGCGGCGGGGACGGCTGGCGCCTCGGTCGGCGGCGCCGCGGGGGCGTCGAAGAGGTCGCCCAGCAGGTCCTCGGCCTCGGTCTGCAGGTAGGCCATCGGCTGTCCGACCGGGATCTGAGCGCCCTCGGGCGCCACGATCTCCTCCAGGACGCCGTCGAAGGTCGCCTCGACCTCCATGTCCACCTTGTCCGTGGTCACGACGACGATCGCGTCACCGTTCTTCACCGTCCCGCCGACCTCGGCGAGCCACTCCACGACGGTGCCGAACTCCATCGTCATCGACATCTTCGGCATGTTCAGCGGAACCCTGGGCATGGGTCACCACTCCCGCACGAGCGCGGCGGCCTCGCGCACGATGTCGTCCACCTGCGGCACGCTGGCCCGCTCGAGCTTCGGGTTGTACGGGATCGGGGTGTCGAGGCCGCAGAGGCGCCGCACGGGCGCCTGGAGGGCACCGAACGCGCGCGACTCGGTGATCGTGGCCGACACCTCCGACATGAACCCGCCGAACTTCACGGCCTCCTGAACCAGCAGCACCCGTCCGGTCTTCTCCACCGACGACAGGATCAGCTCGGTGTCCAGCGGACGGATCGTCCGCGGGTCGATCACCTCTGCGCTGATGCCCTGGGCGGCCAGCTGCTCGGCGGCCTCGAGCGAGCGTTGCACCTCGACGGAGGTGGCAACGATGGTCAGGTCGCTGCCCTCGCGCTCGATGCGTCCCTCGCCCAGGCGCGCCTTGGGGAACGTCGCCGGCACCGCGAAGCTCTGCTTGTAGAGCAGCTTGTGCTCCAGCACGATCACCGGGTTGGGGTCCTCCAGCGCGGCCAGCAGCAGCGCGCCGGCGTCCGTGGCGTTGGACGGCATCACGACCTTCAGGCCGGGGACGTGCGCGAACCAGGCCTCCAGCGACTGGCTGTGCTGGGCCGCGGCGCCGGTGCCCGAGCCCCCGGGGGCGCGGATCACCAGCGGGACGCTGGCCTGCCCGCCGACCATGAAGTGGATCTTCGCCGCCTGGTTGACGATCTGGTCCATCGCCTGGGCGGTGAAGTCGGAGAACTGGATCTCGACGATGGGACGCATGCCGGTGAGCGCCGCGCCGACGCCCATGCCGACGATGCCCAGCTCCGAGATCGTCGTGTCGCGCACCCGCTCGGTGCCGAAGCGCTCGTAGAGGTCGTTCTCGACGCCGAAGGCGCCGCCGTAGATCCCGACGTCCTCACCCATCAGGAAGACGCGCTCGTCGGCCTCCATCGCGATCGCCATCGCCTCGCGGACGGCCTCCGCGTACGTCATCGTGCGCATCTCGCTCATGCCCGTGCCTCCGCACCCTGCTCGTCGACCGGCGCGTACACGCCGGCCAGCATCGACTCGACGGTCGGCTCGGCGCCCCTGGTGCCGAACACGACCGCGTCCCTGATCTCCTGCCGGACGGCGGCCTGGATCGCGTCGAGGTCTGCGGCCGTGAGGACGCCCGCCTCGATCACCTGGCCCGAGTAGCGCGCGATGGGGTCCTTGTCCCGCCACTCGGCGATCTCGTCCTTGCTGCGGTAGAGGTTCTTGTCCGACTTGGAGTGCCCGCGCCAGCGGTAGGTCACCGCGTCGACGAAGCTGGGCCCCTGCCCGGCCCGCGCCCGCTCCACGGCGCGGCCGACCGCCGCGGCCACAGCGTCCACGTCGTTGCCGTCGACCGTCTCGCCCGGCATCCCGTAGCCGGCTGCCTTGTCGCTGAGCTTCTCCACCCGATAGGCGGCCAGGCTGGGCAGCGACATGCCGTACTGGTTGTTCTCGCACAGGAACACCACCGGCAGGTCCCACATGGACGCGAGCACCATGGCCTCGTGCCAGGCGCCCTCGCCGACCGCGCCGTCACCGTGGACGCACAGCGTCACCCGGTCGGTACCGCGCATCTTCTGCGACAGCGCGGCGCCGGCCGCGATCGGCAGGCCGCCCGCGACGATGCCGTTGGCGCCCAGGTTCCCGGTCGCCACGTCGGCGATGTGCATGGAGCCGCCGCGGCCCTTGCAGTAGCCGTTCTCACGGCCCAGCAGCTCGGCCATCATGCGGCCGAGGTCGGCACCCCGGGCGATGGTGTGGCCGTGACCGCGGTGCGTGCAGGTGATCACGTCCCCGTCCTCGAGGCACAGGCTCGCGCCCACCGGCACCGCCTCCTGCCCGATCGACAGGTGCATGGTGCCGTGCATCATGCCCCTTCCGTAGAGGTCCTCGACGGCCTCCTCGAAGAGCCGGATCCGCCACATGTCGGTGAGGACGGCGGTGGCCCGCGTTGTCTCTGACGCCACAGTCATGCGTGTCATCGTACGTCGATCGCGCAAGAACTGCCACACTCTCTGATCCCATTTGCATATTCATGCACGAAGGGCCGATATCGGTGGTGAGACGCGTTGCCAACGCGGTGGCCTTGCTGACATACTGAATACGCACATTCGTTCACATTTTAATGCACTATTGTGCAGACTGAGGAGAGAGCGCCATGCTCACCGCACCGAAACTGCGGACCCCGTTCCTGATCGTCAACCCCAAGGCCTACCTCGGCGGCGCCGACACCCTGCGCCTCGCCCTGCTCACCGACGAACTCGCCGGCCAGTTCGACATCGACGTGATCTTCACCTCGCAGGACGCCTACCTGGTCGAGATCGCACGTCGCACGACCCACCTCACCGTGACGGCCCAGCACATGGACCCGATCACCCCGGGCCGGGGCATGGGCCACACCCTGCCCGAAGCGCTGGCCGAGGCGGGCGCGTCGGCGGTCGTGCTGAACCACGCCGAGCACCCGATGACCCTCGCCGAGCTGGACGCGACCATGCGCCGCGCGGACGAGCTGGGCCTGATGACCATCGTGTGCGCCGATTCCGAGCGCCAGTGCCGGGCCGTCGCGCAGCTCGAGCCGAAGGTGATGATCTGTGAGCCGACCGCCAACATCGGCACGGGCTCGATGGACACCGGCGACTACATCGCACGAACCACCCGCGCGGTAAAGCAGATCGACCCCTCGATCCTCGTGATCCAGGCCGCCGGCGTCACCTCCGGCGCCGACATCACCCGCGTGCTCGAGCAGGGCGCGGACGGCTCCGGCGGGACCAGCGGCATCATCGCCGCCCCGGACTGGCGCGTGGTGCTCGAGGACATGTTCACCGCCCTCAAGGGCTTCCAGGCAACCCGCGGCAACCGGTAGGAGCCCACATGATCATCGGCTTGGGCGAGGCCCTCGACTACGCACGCACGCACGGCATCGCCATCGCGGCGGTGAACACCCCCTTCTTCGAGGGTCTCGTGGCGACGATCGACGCCGCGGAGGCCGCCGGGGTGCCGGTCATCCTCCAGCACGCGCAGGTGCACGAGAACGTGATGTCCATCGAGGACATCGGCCCCGCGATGGTCGCGCTGGCCGCGCGCAGCGAGGCACCCTTCGTGCTGCACATCGACCACGGCGAGGACATCGACTACATCGCCCGCGGCCTGGAGGTCGGCTTCAACTCCGCCATGATCGACGGCTCGCTGCTGCCCTTCGAGGAGAACGTCGCCCGCACCGCCGCCGTCGTGGCACTGGCTCGGGAGCGCGGCGTCGGGGTCGAGGGCGAGCTCGGCGTGATGACCGGCAACGAGAACGGCGACCCCTCCCAGGGCGTGGCCGACGCCGACCTCTACACCGATCCCGCGCAGGCCCGCGAGTTCGTGACCCGCACCGGCGTGACCGCGCTGGCCGCGTCCTTCGGCACCGTGCACGGGGTGTACCACCGCGAGCCGGAGATCAACTACCCGCTCATCGACCGGCTCTGCGACGCGACCGGCGTCCCGTTGGTGATGCACGGCGGGTCCGGGCTCACCGCGCAGGAGTACCGCGCCTGCATCGCCCACGGCGTCCGCAAGATCAACTACTACACCTATGCGGCCAAGGTCGCCCTCGACGCCGCCCGCGAGGCGGCGTCCGATCCCGCGACGATCCTCTTCCCGAAGGTCGCCGCCGCCGCCACTCGCGCCGTCGAGGCCGACGTGGCGAGGTTCATCCGCACGCTGGCCGGCCAGGCCTGATCCCGAGGAGCACCCGATGACCGTCCACCTCGAGACCGTCTCCCTGATGTCCCACGGCGGCACGCCCACCTACCTCGACGTCACCCCCGCGGTGAGGTCGGCCGTCGCCGCGAGCGGCATCACCACCGGCACCTGCACGGTGATTTCGCCGCACACCACGTGCGCGGTGTTCTTCGAGGAGTACGTGCACGACCGGCTGGCCGACGGCAGGGAGTTCCTCCAGGCAGACCTCGACGACGCCCTGGCCACCCTCTTCCCGGACCAGACAGCGGTGCCGCCGGCGGGCGAGTACCGCTACCCCGGCCCCGAGCACTACGCGGACGTGGCCTCCTGGCCGGACGCGGAGGCCTACCTCCCCGGTGGCGACAGGACGCAACTGCTGAATGCCGAGGCGCACCTGAAGGCGACGCTGCTCGGCTCCAGCCAGGTGTTCGCCGTCGCCGACGGCGCGCTGGCCGTCGGCGTCACGGGGTATGTGTACTTCGTCGACTTCGACCGCACCCGGCCGCGTCCGCGGCGTTGCCAGATCGTGGTGATGGGCGAGTAGCCCGTCTCACTCCGCGCCGGCGAGGTTCAGCACGGCGCGCGCCAGGTCCTCGTCGACGACCACGCTGTCGAGCGCGCCCGTGCGCAGGGCACCGATCACGCCGGGCGCCTTCTCCACGCCGCCGGCGAGGCCGATCACCTCGGGGACGCCGCGCAGCTGGTCGAGCGTGATGCCGATCACTCGCTCGGAGGTCGGCAGCCCGACCGGCCTGCCCTGGAGGTCGTAGTAGCGGCCGCAGATGTCCCCGGCCGGTGCCTGGCCGGCGAGCTGCGCCGCCTCCTCCTCCGACAGCTGCATGGCCTGCACGACGCGCCGGGAGTTGTGGACACCGTAGGAGCCGATGCCGACGAACGCGACCTCCACCTCCGCGGCCCGCTCGATGGCCCGGACGATGGTCGACTCGTGGTTCATCGCGGCCCAGGTCTGGCGGGACTCGACCACGGCCGGCGACTCGAAGCGGTAGGACTTCGCCCCGCACTTGCCGGCCAGCACCTCCAGCGAGGTGTTGCCGGCCGGTCCCGCATCCGACGGGAGACCGCCGACCAGCGGACAGATGACCAGCCCGCGGCTGATCGGCTCGAGCTCGACGTGCTCAACGAACCGGTCGACGGTGTTGCCCCAGCTCAGTGCCACGGAGGACAGGCCGGTGACGCGCTCCTCGAAGAGCCGGGCGGCCGCCTGGCCGACCACGTCCACCGGCGACTCGCCCCGGCGGCGCGGGACGACCACGGCCGAGGTGATGGCGAACGCCTGGCAGAGCGCGTCCCCCAGCTCGGGGACGCGGGCCAGCGCGCTCGGGTCGTGGATCCGCACCTCGACCACACCCTGCTCGCGGGCGGCGGCGAGGATGCGGGAGATGCTGGAGCGGGAGAGGCCGAGTTCCTTCGCGACCTCGCCCTGTGACTTGTCCTGGAGGTAGTACAGCCGTGCGGCCCGCACCAGGACGTCCTGGGGTCGGGGGGCGGGCATGGTGGTCCTCCTCCTCAGGCGGGCTGCTCCTGCCGGGGCCCCGGGCCCGCCCGCTGCGGAAAAGGATAGCCGCCGGCCCCGGTGGCGGCAGGGAAAGCCGGGGCCCTCCCCCCGGGGAGGGCCCCGGTCGCCTGTCCGCTCCCTCGCTCGCGCGACGGGCAGGCGACGTCTTCGCCCCGCTCAGATCACGTGCGAGGCGATCAGCGCGTCCTGCAGGCGCCGCATGGCGACCAGCGGACGGGTCTCGTCGATCTCGACGTCGTCGTAGGTGAGGATCGCATCGGCGGGGAGGTCACGCGTGAGGCGGCAGCCGGCGACCAGGCCGATCGGGATGGCGTTGAGGCTGCGGGCCTCCTCCGCGTCCACCGTCCAGCCGCGGACGTGGTGCCCGCCCATGCCCTCGAGGGTGATGCCGGCCTTCAGCGGGAACTTGGTCTTGGCGGTCACCTCCGAGCGCCAGGTCTTGGTCTGGAAGTCGGCGCGACGGTCGAGCACGGCCTCGCTGATCGACAGGTGCGCCTCGATGGAGGCCAGGTGGTGGGGGCGGTACACCGCGTAGTACGGGCCGGTGCCGAACTTCAGGTAGTCGAGCTCGTGGGTGACCACGGGGTCCTCGGAGCGGACCACGACGAAGATGCCGGGAGCCACGTCGCCCTCGACGGTGTACTCCACCGCGGGCGTGCGGTTCAGGATGCCGCCGTCGGCGACCGGGATCAGCTTGGTCGCCAGTTCGTCGATCGTGCAGGACGGGCCGTGCATGCTCGCGACGTCGACCGGGATGCCGGTGGCGTTCGACAGCGCGCACATCTCCAGCTGGGTCTTGGTGCCGTCGGTGAACTCGCACAGCATGCGGGGGTTCATGTTCTTGGCCTTCGCCTCCTCCATGACATCCTCGGGGACGTCGGTGGGGCGGTTGGGGTTGTTCTTGCCCTTGCCTGCGGCCACGACGGTGAGCCCGAGGTCCTCGGCGTACTCGACGAGCTTCAGGCACTCCACCGGCTCGTCACCGCGGCAGATCGTGTACACCTGGTTCCCGGCGTTGGCCACGCTGGAAAGCAGCAGGCCGACGGTCACGTCCGCCTCCACCGTCATCAGGGCGACGTCCTTCTTGCCCAGGAGCGAGGCGTAGGCGATCTGGGCGGCGATCTCGGGAACACCGGAGACCTCGAGGACGATGTCGACGGGCAGCTTGGGCATCAGCAGGCCGTCGTTGATCACGACGGGAGTACCCGCGGCGACGAGCTCTGCGGCCCTGGCCAGGTCGGTCTCGACGACGACGTCGGTCCGTCCGGCCTTGGTGAGCGCCTCCACCCCACGCTCGACGGCGATGTCGGCGACGGCGGCGACCTGCATGCCCCTCGCCCGCTCGATCTGCGCGATCAGGCCGCTGCCCATCTGCCCGGCACCGACGACACCGACGCGAACCGGGTGCCCGACCTTCTCCTGCCGCTCGAGGAGCCGCTGGGTGTAACTCATCTCATCTTCCTCTCGATATCTCTTTCAGTGGGTACTGCTCTGGGCCCGCGGGATCCGGATGCGGCCCGCAGGGGAGGTCTGAGGCGCCCGGGCCTCGCCGGAACGCTCGGGAAGCATGCCGAGCGCGCTTTCGACGGCGGCCCGCAGCTGCTTGTCGTCGCCGGCGCGTGCGACCACGTCGCTGACCGGTCCGGCCAGCTCGGACGCGGGACGCAGCCGGGCGAAGATTGTGGAGCCGACCATGGCGCGGGCCTCCACGACCTCACCGGCCGCGGGGTCCACCAGCAGGACGACGACGGCGCCGCGCAGGCGCCCCTTGGCGCGGCCACTGACCAGCCGGAGCCGGCGGCCGGCGTTCGCGCGGGCCATCTCGTTGACGACCTTCATGTACCTGCTGTGCTGCCACAGCGACAAGGCGATGCTCGCCAGGAGCGCGCCGATCAGGATCGCAGCGAATTGCCAGCCCATGGTTCAGGCCTCCGTGGTGCGATGGATGGTGAGGGTGTCGCCGACGGCGGGCACCGGGATGTCACCGGATGCCTTCACGGCCCCTGGCAGGAGCTCCTGGTCGCCGACGTTGAGGTAGATGACGATGTGGCCCAGCTGGCGGAAGTTGTCGTTGGCCATCGAGCCCACCTCCTCGATCACGACCCGGCTGTCACCGATCCACAGCTCGTCGCCGGCCTCGATGGGCTGGAACTCGGCGTCGGGCCCGGTGTGGATCAGGCTGACCTCGGCGAGCGCATCGGGGACGGGCTGGGCGAAGAAGATGAACACTCCGGCTTCGAAGAGTTCCTGGGCGTCCTTGCCGATGAGGACGACGGAGGATTGCCAGACGACCTGGGTCATGGAGTCGGGTCCTTTCGTGCGGTGCCCTGGCGGGCGGGGGGACCCCGCCAGGGCACCAAGGGCGGGCTAGATGAGGAAGGAGGCGAAGTAGGCGATGATCACCGCGACCGGCGAGGTGATCTGCCGGGAGAACAGCACCGCGGGCACGCCCACGGCCACCGTCTCGGGTTCCGACTCGCCCAGGGACAGGCCGACGGGGACGAAGTCACAGCCGACCTGGCCGTTGATCGCGAAGAGCGTCGGCAGCGAGTACTGCACCGGCAGTGACCCGGCCGCGATCTGGGTGCCCATGAGCACGCCGATCACCTGGGCGATCGCGGCACCGGGGCCGAGGATCGGCGACAGGAACGGCAGGCCGACGATCACGCCGAGCAGGATCAGGCCGAACACGTTGCCCGCCAGCGGGGTGACCGCGTTCGCGATCCACTGCGACAGGCCGGTGTAGGTGACGATGCCGATGAGCAGCGACACGTACGCCATGAACGGGATGATCGTGTTCAGCGTCAGCTTGACCGCCTGGCGACCCGAGGACAGCAGTGTGTTGATCAGGTAGCCGATCGCGTTCCCGAACTTCACCACGAAGCCCATGAAGCCGGTGGCCTGGACGGCCGCCTTGGGCGCCATGCCCTGCTCGACAGCTGCCGTCGCGGCCGCGGCGGTGGTCTCGCCGGCCGGCTCGTGGCCGATCGCAACGGCGCCGGCCTCGGCGACGCTGACCTCGTTCGGCGTCACCGCGGAGACGAAGATGTCGTCGGTGATGAACTGGGCCAGCGGGCCACCCGGCTCCCCCGGGTAGATGTCGACCGTGGGGATCCGCTTCTTCGGGTAGACCCCGATGCGGGCGGTGCCACCGCAGTTGATGACCGCGCAGAGCACCCGGTCGTCGGCGATGTTGTTCACGAAGCCGTCCACGGCCTCCGCGCCGCTGAGCTCCGCGATCCGGGCGGCCACGGGGTGGATCCCGCCGCCGGTGACCGAGAGCACGACGTTCTTCGTCTCTGTGGGCTTGAGGGTGAGGCCACTGCCCCAGCCGCCGCGGCCCTTGACGATCTTGACAGCCTGGTAGCTCACAGCACGCTCCCCTCGGTCTTGGCACCCTGGATCTGGCCGGCCTCGTACATCTCGTCGAAGCGCTTGAAGGTCTCCTGGTGGCCACCACGGTTGATGAGCAGGCGCGTGATCCACTGCGTGAGGATGCCGCGCATGAGGATGACGATGATGCCGACGAGGAAGTACAGCACCGCGAGGCGGGCGTAGGACTCGGGGGCGATCTTCAGCACGCCGGCGGAGACGCCGGTCCAGACGAAGAGCTCACCGGCATTGGCGTGCGGGAAGAAGGCCGTCACCGGGTGGACGAAGGACACCGCGGCGTCGTAGAACGCGGGCTTGTACTTCTCCGGGAGGAACCGGCCGAAGGTGTAGGCCATCGGGTTGGTCAGGATGATCACCGCGATGATCGGCATGATCGTGTAACGGGTCACGGAGTACTTGCCGGCCCACTTCACCGCACGCGTCACGCGCTCCTCACCGATCCAGGTGGTGATCGCGTACATGGCGGTCAGCAGCACCAACAGGGTCGGCAGGATGCCGGTGATCAGGCCGAGCAGGCTCTTCGCCGACTCATTGAACAATCCGATGAAATGCTCGGCGAACCATGCGATCTGATCCACTACCGCTCACCCCCCAGGCTCAGCGCCGCCGCGGACGCAACGAAGCTCGGGCTCGATGCCGCGAGCAGGAACGAAACCATCAGTAACTCCTTTGTACTGGTGTTTGCACATCGGTGCACATGAATGCGGGAATATGTGCACGCGATGAGGAGTCTGGCACACCACGCGGGGCATGGCAAGAGGATCGCCGAAATCGAGGAGAAGGTGCGGGCCCCTGAACGCGCGGGGCTCCCGGGGGAGCTGCGAGCCCTCAGGCCGCGAGGATGAAGGCGAGGATGCGCCCGGCGTCGGCCGTGGCCATCCCGCCGGGGAAGAGCAGGTGCGCGCGGGCGAACTCCGGGTCGAGCGGGTTGGTGATCGTGGGGATGGCCACGCACCGCATGCCGGCGGCCAGGGCGGCTCGCAGGCCGGGGACGGCGTCCTCGACGACAACGCATCGCTCCGGGGGGACGCCCAGCCGGCGCGCCGCCTCAAGGAACACGTCGGGCGCCGGCTTGCCGCGGGGGACCTCTTCCGCGCTCACGCGGATGGTGAAGCAGTCCGCCAGACCGACGGCCTCCAGGGAGGCGTCGATGTTCTCCGGCGTCGAGCCGGACGCGACTGCGATCGGGATTCCTGCGCCGGCGAGCCGGCGGACGAGTTCTCCGGTCGCAGGGAACCCGTCCATGTCGGCGATGAGGACGCGCTGGTGGCGCGCCTTGGCCTCGGCGAGGTCGTCGATCGTGGCGTCGATGCCGAAGAGGTCCTTCAGGCCCTGCATGATCTCGGTGTTCGCCAGGCCGACGAAACGCTGCTTGGCGGCCTTGCTGAGCTCGTGGCCGTGCTCGGCGAGCATGGCCTGCTCGGCGGCCAGGTGGACGGGCTCGCTGTCGGCCAGCACCCCGTCGAGGTCGAAGATCACCGCCCGGGAGACGCCGAAGCCCGCTGTCGCCGCGTCAGCGGCAGCAGCGGGCAGGGGTTCGATCACCGACGGCGAGGGCTCAGGAAGCCAGCACCTCGTCCAGCAGCACCTCTGCACGATCCTCAGCGACCTTCTCGGCCAGCGCGAGTTCGGAGACGAGGATCTGCCGGGCCTTGGCCAGCATGCGCTTCTCCCCGGCGGAGAGACCGCGCTCGCGCTCGCGGCGCCACAGGTCGCGGACGACCTCGGCCACCTTCAGCACGTTGCCGGAGTGCAGCTTCTCGAGATTCGCCTTGTACCGGCGGGACCAGTTGGTCGGCTCCTCGGCGTGCGGTGCACGCAGGACGGTGAAGACCCGCTCCAGCCCGTCAGCGTCGACGACATCCCGGACCCCGACCAGGTCGAGGTTGCAGGCCGGCACGCGCACCACCAGGTCGTTCTGACCGACGATGCGCAGAACCAGATAGAGCTTGTCCTCGCCTTTGATCGTTCTGGTTTCCAGGGCCTCGATGACTGCCGCGCCATGATTGGGGTAGACCACAGTTTCACCGATTGTGAACGTCATTTCAGCTTTGACCACCTTTCCCGACTTCCCAGTCTAGCACAATGGCCCCGACAGCCGGAACGTCTCTCCTAGCCAGAGGCGGTTTTGGGGGTTGACAGTGCGTCAGATCTGTGTATCTCACAAGCGGTTCGGGACAGCGCTCCTTGCCAGACCCACATCGGTGCCCACGCCACCGGCCGGCCCTCCGGACGGACGCGAACAACGGGCCCGCCGGAATGCTCCGGCGGGCCCGCGTCCTCAGGTGCGTCAGGCGGTGATCTCCTCGACGACCTTTGCCGGCCAGAACTGCTTGAGCGCGAGCACTGCCGCGGCCCCGACAACCGCACCGATCACGATTGTCAGCAGGAAGAGGAAGAAGTTCTCGATCGCGAAGAACACGAACACACCGCCGTGGGGAGCCTTGCTGGTCACGCCGAGCGCCATGCTCAGGGCACCGGTCACCGCACCGCCGAGCATCATCGACGGGATCACCCGCAGCGGGTCGGCCGCGGCGAACGGGATCGCGCCCTCGGAGATGAACGACGCACCCAGCAGCCAGGCCGCACGGCCGTTCTCGCGCTCGGCCTCGGTGAACTGGTTCTTCCGCACCACCGTGGCCAGCGCCATCGCGATCGGGGGCACCATTCCGGCGGCCATCACCGCGGCCATGACCTTCAGCGAGGCCGGATTGGTGACCGCGAGGTTGGTGGTCGCGAACAGGTAGGCCGCCTTGTTGACCGGGCCGCCGAGGTCGAAGCACATCATCAGGCCGAGCACGATGCCGAGCACCACGGCCGAGCCGGTGGACATGCCGTTCAGAGACGCCTGGAGCGAGTCGGTGACCAGCTTCAGGGGCTGGCCGAGGACGAAGTACATCAGCGAGCCCACGATCGTGGTGACCACCAGCGGGATGATCACCACCGGCATCAGGCCGGCGAGCCAGCGCGGCGCCTTGAAGTCGGAGATCCACATGGCCAGCAGGCCGGCGAGGAGGCCGGTGATCAGCGCACCGAGGAAGCCGGCGCCGACGGTGCCGGCGATGGCGCCACCGACGAACCCGGGCGCGATGCCCGGACGGCCGGCGAGGGCGTAGCCGATGTAGCCGGACAGGGCCGGGAGCAGGAAGCCGAAGGCCGCGGCACCGATGGAGAACAGGATGTAGCCGAGGTAGTTCGACCCTGCGGCCCACCCGGCCTGCATGGCGAGCTGGCCGATCGTGCTGGCGCCCGCGGCGCAGGTGTCGGCCGACGCCCAGACCAGGTCGGCGCAGGTGCGCACGTCCGTGCCCGCGGCGGTGGCCGGCTTCATGACGATGTCGAAGCCGCCGAACAGGAAGCCGAGGGCGATCAGCAGGCCGCCGGCGGCAACGAACGGGATCATGTAGGACACGCCGGTCATCAGCGCGACGCGGATGCGCTCGCCCCAGCCCTTCTGGCTGGCGGCGGCCATCTTGGCCGCGGTGTCGCGCCCGGCGACGTCACCGGCCACGCGGACGGCCCGCGGGTCGGACGCGGCGGACAGGGCCTCCGCGACCAGCTTGTCGGGTTCGTTGATGGCCCGCTTGACGCTGGCCTCGATCACCGGGAGGCCGGCGAACCGGGCGCGCTCGCGCACCGGAACGTCGGCGGCGAAGATCGCCGCGTCCGCACGGGAGATCGTGGACTGGTCGAGCCACTCGACCTTGCCCGAGCCCTGCGGCTCGACGACCAGCTCGATGCCGGCCTTGCGTCCGGCCTGCTCGAGGCCGTCGGCGGCCATGAAGGTGTGTGCGATGCCGGTCGGGCAGGAGGTGACGGCGACGATCAGCTTCTTCGCCCCCGCGGCCTCGACCGGAGCGGCGGCGGCGGCCGGAGCCGTGGCCGGGGCCGGCGGGGTCTCCCCCGCGGTGGCCTCGTTCACCAGGGCGACGATCTCGGCAGGGGTCTTCGCGCTGCGCAGGCCCTCGAGGAACTCCGCCCGCATCAGGGAACGGGCCAGCATGGCCAGCAGCGTGAGGTGGGCGTCGTCGGAACCCTCGGACGCGGCGATCATGAACGCCACGTCCGCGGGGCCGTCGGCCGCGCCGAAGTCGACCTTCGGGCTCAGCCGGGCGAAGGCGAGGGTGTTGGTGTTGACCGCTGCCGAGCGGCAGTGCGGAATGGCGATGCCGCCACCGAGGCCGGTGACCGCCTTCTCCTCCCGCGCCAGGGCGTCGGCGGCCAGCCCCGCCTCGTCGGCACGTCCGGACCTCGCCACGAGCGCGGCCATGTTCTTGATGACTTCGGTCTTGTTGCTGCCCAGATCGACGTCCAGAAGGACGAGATCGGGAGTGATGAGCGGTTCGGACACGGTGTTCCTCTTCTGTGCGGGTGCGGGTGCGGTGGGCGGACGGTCAGCCGACGTCGGTGATCGTGACAGCGGCGGTATTCAGTTGTTCGGGATGCGGCAGGGCCGTCCCGGCCAGGGAGGCGGCGGCGGAGCCGTAGGCGACGGCCAGCCGGAGGCGGTCGGGGGCGTTCAGCCCCCTGGTCTCGGCGAGCACGTAGCCCGCCACGGAGGAGTCGCCGGCACCGACGGTGCTGCGCAGGGTGATCGGCGGCGGGGCGGCGTGCCACGCACCGTCCGCTGTCACGAGGACGGCCCCGGCAGCGCCGAGGGTCGCCATGACCGCGCCGACTCCCCGCGCGACCAGGGAGCGTGCGGCGTCGACGCACGCGCTCGGGTCACCCGCGGCGGCCGCGGCCTCCAGGGTCTCCGGATCGGCGCCGGTCAGCTGGGCGAGTTCCTCGGAGTTGGGCTTGAGCAGGTCGGGCGCGGCGGGCGGGAACTGGTCGGCGAGGGCCAGCAGCGGCGCGTCCGAGGTGTCGACGGCGATCTTGCACCCCCAGGGACGCAGCGCGCGCACCAGGCCCGCGTACCAGTCGGCGGGGACGCCGGGCGGGAGGGAGCCCGACAGCACCACCCAGTCGGCCCGCTCGGACTCGAGCACCAGCAGGTGCGCGAGCCGCTCGACGGTGTCGGCGTCCAGGCTGGGGCCGGGCTCGTTGATCTTGGTGGTGGTGCCGTCCGGCTCGGTGAGGGTGAGGTTGGTGCGCACGGCCTCGAGGAGGGGGACGATCCGGTAGGGCACCCGCAGCGCGTCCAGGCCCTGGAGGATCGGGTCGCTGGGCCCGGCCGGCAGGATGGCGCGGACGGGGTGCCCGGCGTAGTGAGCGACGCGGGCGACGTTGATGCCCTTGCCGCCTGGCTCGACGGTGACCGAGGTGACCCGGTGCACGTCGCCCCGGGTCAGGGGCCGCTCGAGCGTCGCGGTGCGGTCGATGGAGGGGTTGGCGGTGAGCGTGACGATCATGCGATCACGACCTCGATTCCCGCGCCGGCGAGCTCGGCGCGATCGTGGGGCGAGATGCCGGCGTCCGTGATCAGCACGTCGACGGCGGAGAGGGGGGCGAAGGTGACCAGCAGCTCGACGCCGATCTTGGAACTGTCCGCGAGCACGATGACCCGCCGCGCTGCGGCGACCATCGCCTCCTTGACCGCCGCCTCGTCGGGGTCGGGGGTCGAGAAACCGTGGCGGGCGCTGACGCCGTTGGTGCCGACGAAGGCCACGTCGCAGCGCAGGCGGCCGAGAGCAGCCACCGCCTCGCCGCCGACGGTCGCCTGGGTGATCCCGCGGACGCGGCCGCCGAGCAGGTGCACCTGGGTGCCGCCGTTGCCGGCCGCGAGCTGCGCGGCGACGGGGACGGAGTTCGTCACCACGGTGCTCACCGCGCCGGCGGGGATGGTGGCGGCGAGGCGGGCGATCGTCGTGCCTGCGTCGAAGATCACCGTGGAACCGGCCGGCGGCAGGTACTCCAGCGCCACCTCGGCGATCCGGGTCTTCTGGGCGACGAAGGCGGGCTCCCGCTCGGTCAGCGCGGTCTCGACGAGCGCCACGTTCTCCGCCACGACCGCACCGCCGTGCACCCGGCGCAGGATGCCGCGCTTGTCGAGGGCGTCGAGGTCGCGGCGGATCGTCTCTGTGGTGACGTCGAACCGTGAGGCGAGGTCGGCGACCGAGACCCGGTCGTAGCGCAGGGCCAGGTTCACGATGGTGCGGTGCCGTTCCTCTGCGTACATCCGGTCCTCCTGGCGCAACGCCGATGTTGATATGTCTTGTTTTATCTGGTTTTGCTTGTGGTTGTCAAGAGTCTGATCCGAACATCCTCGTGGGAATGGTTGGGATCAGGGGGATGCGAAAGGGCCGGCCGCCCATCGGCGACCGGCCCTGGAGACCGCAGGAGGGACTACTCCCCGTAGGTGTCCTCGTCGGAGAAGAGCCCGGAGACGCTCTCGCCGCAGTTGATGCGGCGCACGGCCTCGGCGAACAGCGGGGCCACCGAGACGGTCGTCAGCCGCTCCAGGCCCTCGGGCGGCGGCACGGTGTCGGTCGCGACGATCTCGACGATGTCGTCCTGGGCGTTCAGCCGCTCGACGGCCTTGCCCGTGAACAGGCCGTGCGTGGTGGCGATGGAGATCGAGTTCACGTGGTAGCGACGCACGGTGTCGATCAGCTCCACCACCGAGCCGGCGGTGGCGATCTCGTCGTCGAGGATGATCACGTCCTTGCCGCCCACCTTGCCGACGATCGCGTCGATGACCACCTTGTCGTCGGCCTGGCGACGCTTGGAGCCGGCGGCCATGCCGACGCCCAGCATCCGGGCGAACTGGTTGGCCTCCTTCGCGTTGCCGAAGTCCGGCGAGACCACCACGGTCTTGCTGAGGTCACGGGTGCGGAAGTGGCGGGCGAGCACGGGGAGGGCGGTGAGGTGGTCCACCGGCATCGAGAAGAAGCCGTGCACCTGCTGGGCGTGCAGCGCCATCGTCAGGACGCGGTTCGCCCCCGCGGTGTGGATCAGGTCGGCCACCAGGCGCCCGCCGATGCTGATCCGCGGGGCGTCCTTCTTGTCCGAGCGTGCGTACGCGTAGTGCGGCATCACCACCGTGACGTGCGCGGCCGACGCGCCGCGCGCGGCGTCCACCATCATCAGCAGCTCCATCAGGTTCTCCTGGGTGGGAGGCACCAGTGGCTGCACGATGTAGACGTCGCGCTGGCGGCAGTTGGCGCGCAGCTGCACCTGCAGGCAGTCGTTGGAGAATCGCGACAGCCGTGACGGCGCCAGCTCGACCCCAAGGATCCGGCACATGTCCTCCGCGAACGAACGGTGGGCGTGGCCAGTGAACACGGTGATGTCGGTCACAAGGGAGCACCCTAGTCGGCGACACAACCGCGACGTCCCGGCCGCGGTCGCGCGAGACGCGTCCGGGACGTGGCCGAAACCGTGCTCACCCGCCCTGCCCCGTCCGCTCGGCGGCCCTCAGGTGTTGAACTTGTAGCCCAGCCCGCGGACGGTGAGCAGGAGCTCGGGGTTGGCCGGGTCGGCCTCGAGCTTGGCGCGCAGGCGCTTCACGTGGACGTCCAGCGTCTTGGTGTCGCCCACGTAGTCGGGGCCCCAGACGCGGTCGATCAGCTGGCCGCGCGTGAGCACCCGTCCGGCGTTGCGCAGCAGCAGCTCAAGGAGCTCGAACTCCTTCAGCGCCAGCTGCACCGGCGTGCCACGGACGGTGGTCTCGTGCCGCTCGACGTCCATCCGGACGCCGCCCGCCTCGACAACGTCGCTGATCAGCTCCACCTCCTGGCCGCGCCGCAGCACCGCCCGGATCCTGGCCACCAGCTCGCGATGGCTGAACGGCTTGGTGACATAGTCGTCCGCGCCGAGCTCCAGGCCGACCACCTTGTCGATCTCGGTGTCGCGCGCCGTCACCATGATGATCGGCACGCTGCCGCGGGCCCGCAGCTGCCGGCACACCTCGGTGCCGCTCAGCCCCGGCATCATCAGGTCGAGCAGCACGATGTCGGCACCCTGCCGGTCGTAGGTGGCCAGGCCTGCGATGCCGTCGGCGGCGAGGGCGACCTCGAACCCCTCCTTCTGCAGGAGGAAGCCCAGGGTCTCCCGGTAGGTCTCCTCGTCCTCGATGATCAGCACCCTGGTCACGCCGGGGCTCCTTCCTGGCTGGCGGGCAGCCTGAGGGTGAACGTCGATCCGTGGCCGAGCCGGCTCCACACCGTCACCTCGCCCCCGTGGGCGTGGGCGACGTGCTTCACGATGGACAGCCCCAGCCCGGTGCCACCGCTGGCGCGGCTCCGGCCGGCGTCCACGCGGTAGAACCGCTCGAAGATGCGCTTCTGGTCGGCCTCGGAGATGCCGATGCCGTTGTCGGACACGCGGATCTCGACCCGTCCGTCCGTGGCGACGCTGCTCACCGCCACCCGTGCGCCGGGCTCGGAGTAGGCGACAGCGTTCTGCACGAGGTTCGTCACCGCCGTCTCCAGTTCCTCCGCGTCCCCGATCACCGACAGGCCGGGCTCCGCGGCCACCGAGAGGCTGATGCCCCCGGCGTGGGCGATCTCGCGGCAGCGGGCCACCGCGGCGTCGATGATGGCGGTCACGTCCACGGTGCGGGCCGCGAGCAGCGGGTCCTCGGCCTGGAGCCGGGACAGCGCGATGATCTGCGACACCAGCTCGTTGAGACGGCGGGCCTCCTTGGAGAGCTTGCCGAGGAAGCTGTGCACGGCGTCCGGGTCGTCCGCGGCCGCGTCGGCGGCCTCGGCGAGCAGCGTGATGGCGCCGATCGGGGTCTTCAGCTCGTGGGTGATGTTGGCCACGAAGTCCCGGCGGGTCTCGCTGAAGCGCAGGTCGGCCGAGCGGTCCTCGCCGACGACGACGGCCGCACCGTTGCTCAGCGGCACCACGCGTACCTCCAGCTGCACGGCCGGGCTCGCCGGGCCGGCGGGGAGCCGGAGGTCGAGGCCCTCCGCGCGCTGGGCCTGACGGGCGCGGGCGAGCGCCTCCACCACGACGGACGGGCCCAGGGACGATCCGCGGGCCAGCCCGCAGGCCTTCGCGAAGGTGGACGCGGCGAGCACGGTGTCGTCCGCGCTGACCACGACGACGGCGGCGGTGAGCGGGCCGAGGATCTCCCCGAGCTGCTGGCGGGCGATCACCTGGCTGGCCGCCCGGGACGCTGCGCGGCGCACGCCCAGCCACACGGCCAGGGCTCCGAGCCCGGCGCCCAGCACCAGGCCCAGCAGGGCCAGAGCGATGGGCGTCATGTTCCGGAGTCTAGACAGGCTTGCGGGGGCCCGAACGCCGAATCCCGGCCGTCCGGGGCCGGCTTCGGCGAAGATTCACCGACTGTTCACCTCCCGTTCCCGACGGTGCCGATCCGGGCACCGGCCACCTGTCTAGCCTTTCGGAGGGACAATTGCGCCAACAGCGGCGCCGGAGACGGAAGAAGCAGGATGCGCGACAACTACCACGAGAGCTTGCAGAGTGTGGTCACCGACCTGGTCGGGATGAGCGAGGCGGTGCAGGTGGCCGTCCGCGACGCCACCAAGGCCCTGCTCGAGGCCGACCTCGCCACCGCCGAGCGGGTGATCAGCCAGGACGCGGCGATCGACCGCACCCACGACGAGCTCGAGGCCCGGTGCTTCTCGCTGCTGGCCCGTCAGGCCCCCGTCGCCGGCGAGTTGCGGACGGTGGTCGCCGCGATGCGCATGGTCGCCGACCTGGCGCGGATGGGCGACCTGGCGGCGCACGTGGCGAAGATCGCCCGCCTGCGCTACCCCGAGCACGCCGTTCCCGACGGCCTGGTGCCCAACTTCACCCTGATGGCGCGGGTCGCGGAGGACATGGTCTCGACGGCCGGCCGCTCGCTGCGCGAGCGCAACGCCCACGACGCGGGCAAGCTCGCCGACAGCGACGAGGAGATGGACGAGCTGCGCCGCAGCCAGTTCCGGGTGATGCTCGGCAGCGAGTGGTCCTACGGCGTCGAGGCCGCGGTGGACGTGGCCCTGCTGGGCCGCTACTACGAGCGGATCGCCGACCACGCCGTGCTGATGGCCTCCCGCGTGATCTACGTGGTCACCGGTCTGCTGCCCGAAGGCGAGAACTGGCCCGTCGCCTGACCGCCCCACCCCTCCCGTTCAGCAAAGTGGACCGAAACCGCCGATCTCGGCGGGTTCGGTCCACTTTTCGTGATGGCGGGGGTTACTTCTTGCCCTGGTTCTTGACGGCTTCGATTGCTGCGGCGGCGGCCTCGGGGTCGAGGTAGCGGCCACCGGGGACGGTCGGACGCAGGTCGTCGTCGAGCTCGTACACCAGCGGGATGCCGGTCGGGATGTTGAGGCCCGCGATGTCGGCGTCGCTGATCCCGTCGAGGTGCTTGACCAGCGCACGCAGCGAGTTCCCGTGCGCGACCACGATGGTGACCTTGCCCAGGCGCAGGTCGGGCACGATCGCGTCGTACCAGTACGGCAGCATCCGGACGACGACGTCGGCCAGGCACTCGGTGAGCGGCCGGGCCTCGGACGGGAGGTCTGCGTAGCGCGGGTCGGCGTACTGCGAGAACTCGTCGTCGGCGGCGATCGCCGGCGGCGGCGTGTCGTAGGAACGACGCCAGAGCATGAACTGCTCCTCGCCGTAGGCCGCCAGGGTCTGGGCCTTGTCCTTGCCCTGGAGGGCGCCGTAGTGGCGCTCGTTGAGCCGCCAGGAGCGCTTCACGGGGATCCAGTGGCGGTCGCACCCGTCGAGGGCGAGGTACGCGGTGTGGATGGCCCGGCGCAGCACGGACGTGTGCACGACATCGGGCAACAGCCCCTCGGCCTTGAGCAGCTCGGCGCCGCGCTTCGCCTCGCCGACGCCCTTCTCGTTGATGTCGACGTCCACCCACCCGGTGAACAGGTTCTTGGCGTTCCACTCACTCTCGCCGTGGCGGAGCAGGATCAGCGTTGCAGTCATGGTCTGAGCCTATCGGCCCTCGGCCGCGCCGATCCGCCGGTCTTCGAGGCTGGCAGAATCGCGCCCATGGGACGAGGACGTGCAGTGGTGACCGGGGCGAGCAGCGGCATCGGGGCGGCCACGGCGAGACAGCTCGCCGCGCAGGGGTTCGAGGTGGTCTGCGCGGCCCGCAGGGCCGATCGCGTGCAGGCGCTGGCCGACGAGATCGGCGGGCGCGCGCTCGCCTGCGACATCACGACCGACGACGGCGTCGCCGCGCTCGTCGAGGCGGCCGGCCCCCGGCTCGACGTGCTGGTGAACAACGCCGGTGGGGCGCTCGGCCAGGAGCCGGTCGCCGAGGCGGACGTCGACGCCTGGCAGCGGATGTACCAGGTCAACGTGATCGGCACGGAGAAGGTGACCCGCGGCCTGCTGCCGGCGCTGGTCGCGGCCCGCGGCGCGATCGTGTTCGTCACCTCCGTGGCCGCCGACGGCCCGTACGAGGGCGGCGCCGGCTACTGCGGGGCCAAGGCTGCCGAGCGGATGATCGCCGGGGCCCTGCGCCTGGAGTTCTGGGACCAGCCGGTGCGGATCACCGAGATCTGCCCCGGCATGGTGCACACCGAGGAGTTCTCGCTGACGCGCTACGGCGGTGACCGGTCCCGCGCGGACGCGGTCTACGCCGGCGTCCCGGCGCCCCTGACCGCAGAGGACGTCGCCGAGGCGATCACCTGGATGGCCACCCGCCCCGCGCACGTCAACATCGACCGGCTGACGATCCGTCCGGTCGCCCAGCCCGCCCAGCACAAGGTGTTCCGCGGCACCTACGAGTGAGCGGAAGGGAACCGTCCTTGGGGTGAGGAGGCAGCCGAGGTCACCTTCGTCCAAGCACGGACGAGGCGGAAGGGGCTGGCGTCCGGCCGCATGGAGGTCGACGCCGCAACCCGGACGATGATCGGCAACATCCCGGCGCGGACCGGGCGAAGCCTGGATGAGTGGTTCGCCGTCCTCGACGCGCCGCAACCGGCTCAGCCTCTGCCCTCCGCTCAGGGAGGACGTCGAGGTGGCGCCGAAGAAGACGTCCGTGTCGCTGCGTCGGTCCACACAGTTCGCCCTGCTCGAGGCGCCGAGCCGCACCCGACGGCGATCGAGTCGGGACGGTTCCGGCGACCGGACCGGTGACGGTCCCAGGACTCCGCACAAAGCCGAAGGGACGGCTCCGAATCCCGGAGCCGTCCCTTCGTCGAAAAGGTCAGTCGAGCTCGACGAGCGCGACGCCGGCCTGGACCGCGGTGCCCTTCTCGACCAGGATGCGGGCCACGATCCCGGCCTTCGGCGCGGTGATCTCGGTCTCCATCTTCATGGCCTCGAGCACGCACAGCACCTCGCCGGCCTCGATCTCCTGGCCCTCCTCGACCAGGACCCGGGCCACCGTGCCGGCCAGCGGCGCGACCACGGCGTTCGCCGAGGACGCCTGCACCGACGCGGTGGTCGGCGCGACCGGCCCGTGGGACGACCCGCCGATCACGATCGCGCCCAGTGAGGGAGTCTCCTGCTCCTCGACCTCGACGTCGATGTCGTACGCGACGCCGTTGACAGTCACCTTCAGTTTCATTGGTCTTTCCTTACTCAGCGCGTGTACAGCGGGTGGTGGGTGTGCTGGGAGCGACGCGTGTTCGACGCCCAGTTGCGACCCGTGGCGAAGCGCCGCTGGCGACGCCGGGCGCGGTGGCCGAGGTACGCGGCGACCGCGGCGGCGATGGCCACCATGGTGTCCTCGGGGACGTCCTTGGTGTGCACCTCGAGCGACTTGATCTTGACCTCGAGCCCCTCGACCCGCTCACTGAGCGACTTGACGAGCTCCAGCAGTTCCTCGTTGGTGGACATGGCGATCACACCGGCCCGAGGCCGTGCTTCTTCGCCGGACGCAGCTCGCGCTTGGTGGCCAGCAGCTCCAGGGCCATGGCCACCTTCCGACGGGTGTCACCCGGATCGATGATGTCGTCCACGAGGCCACGCGCGGCCGCGACGAACGGCGTCGAGAAGGTGCTGCGGTACTCCTCCACCAGCTCGGCCCGCTTGGCGACGGGGTCCTCGGCGGCAGCGATCTCCTTGCGGAAGACGATCTCCGCGGCACCCTCGGCACCCATGACCGCGATCTCCGCCGTCGGCCACGCGAACACCTTGTCCGCACCCAGGTCCTTGCAGGACATGGCGATGTACGCACCGCCGTAGGCCTTGCGCAGGACGACGGTGATCTTGGGCACGGTGGCCGCGGAGTACGCGTACAGCATCTTCGCGCCGTGGCGGATGATGCCGCCGTGCTCCTGGGCGACGCCGGGCATGTAGCCGGGGACGTCGACGAAGGTCACGATCGGGATGTTGAAGGCGTTGCAGAACCGGACGAACTTGCTGCCCTTGTCCGAGGAGTTGATGTCGAGCACGCCCGCCATCACGTTCGGCTGGTTCGCGACGATGCCGACGCTGCGACCGTTGATGTGGGCGAAGCCCACCACGATGTTCGCCGCGTAGCCGGCCTGCACCTCGAGGAAGTCGCCGTAGTCGACCACCTTGGCGATGACCTCGCGCACGTCGTAGCCCTGCTTGCCGTCCACCGGGACGACGTCGTGCAGGGACGGGTCGTAGTCGACGCTGTAGTCGCCGTCGACGAGCGGCGGCTCCTCGTTGTTGTTCTGCGGCAGGAAGCTGAGCAGCTTCTTCGCGATCAGGATCGCCTGCTCGTCGTCGTCGGCAACGAAGTGGTTGACGCCGGAGACGGACATGTGGGCGTCCGCGCCGCCGAGGCGGTCGGAGTCGACCTCCTCACCGGTGACCTGCTTGATGACGCTCGGCCCGGTGATGAACATGTGGGCCTTGCGGGTCTGGATGACGAAGTCGGTCAGCGCCGGGGAGTAGGCCGCGCCGCCGGCGCACGGGCCGGCGATGATCGAGATCTGCGGCACCACGCCGGACAGCAGCACGTTGGCGTAGAACACCTGGCCGTAGCCGGACAGGGAGTCGATCCCCTCCTGGACGCGCGCGCCGCCCGAGTCGTTGATGAAGACGAACGGGGTGCCGGTCTCCAGCGCCGCGTTCATCATCTCGACGACCTTCTTGGAGTGCGTCTCGCCCGCGGACCCACCCATGACGGTGAAGTCCTGGCTGGCGATGTGCACCGGGCGTCCGAGGACAGAGCCGGTGCCCGTGACGACGCCGTCGGCCGGCATGACCGCGGTGTCCATCCCGAAGGTGACGGTGCGGTTCTTCCGGAACAGGCCGATCTCCTGGAAGCTGTCCGGATCGATCAGCGCGTCGATCCGCTCCCTGGCGGTCATCTTGCCGGCGTCGCGCTGCTTCTGCAGGCGGGCCTCGCCACCGCCGGCGCGGGCGGTGAGCCGGGCCTCGAGCAGGTCCTCGACCCGCTTCTTCATCGGTACTGGCTTCTTGCTCATCTCAACTCACCTCACGCCATCTCGACCTGGACGCTGTGCTCGCGCCCGCCGAAGGAAACCTTGTACTTGATCGGACCGCGGACGGCGTTGGCAGCGCCACTGGCGGCGTCCGCCTCGGCCTTCAGCTGCTCGGCCGACTTGCCGACGTTCGTCGGGCCGTCGTCACGCGCGCTGAAGAAGCCCGGGGCGACACCCGGGAACATGGCGTAGGTGAGGACGTCCTCGTCGGTGCCGTCGAAGCCGTCGAGCTTGGACGCGTCCTCGACGAGCTTGTTCCACTCCGGCGGGATCAGGTCGGCCGGACGGACCGTGATCGGGTCCTTCTTGGCCTGCGCCTGGGCGATCGCCACGACCTCGGGGTTGCGCTCGCCGATGCACTCGCCGTAGTAGCCGAGCATCAGGTCGGCGAACTCGCCGGTCATCACCTTGTACTTGCCCATCAGGACGTTGAACACGGCCTGCGTGCCCACGATCTGGCTGGACGGGGTGACCAGCGGCGGGTGGCCGGCGTCCGCCTTGACCAGCGGCACCTCCGCCATGACCTCCTTGATGCGGTCGCCTGCACCCTGGGCCTTCAGCTGGCTCTCCATGTTCGAGAGCATGCCGCCGGGGATCTGGCTGGAGAAGATGTCGGTGTCCACCAGGGTGGCCGACTCGAACTCCGCGTACTTCGGGCGGATCTTGGTGAAATGGTCGCGGATCCGCAGCAGGCGCTCCGGGTCGAGGTCCGTGGTGTACGGGGTGCCCTCGAGCATCGCGACGAGGGACTCGGTCGGGTTGTGGCCCGGGCCGAGCGACATCGAGCTGATCGCGGTGTCGACGACGTCCGCGCCGGCCTCGATCGCCTTCATCAGCGAGACGAGGGTCACGCCGGTGGTCGCGTGGCAGTGGACGTTGACCTGCACGTCCTCGCCGTAGGTCTCCTTGATGCCGCGGATGATGTCGTAGGCGGGCTGCGGCTGCAGCAGCGCAGCCATGTCCTTCAGCGCAAGCGACTCGGCACCCATGTCGAGCAGCTGGCCGGCCAGGTGCACGTAGCCCTCGACGGTGTGCAGCGGGGAGATCGTGTAGCAGATGGTGCCCTGGGCGTGCTTGCCGGTCTTCTTGACCGCCTGCATCGCGTGGGCCATGTTGCGCGGATCGTTCAGCGCGTCGAAGACGCGGAACACGTCCATGCCGTTCTCGGCGGACTTGTCCACGAACCGCTCCACCACTTCGTCCTCGTAGTGGCGGTAGCCGAGCAGGTTCTGGCCGCGCAGCAGCATCTGGAGACGGGAGTTGGGCATCAGTTCGCGGAAGGTCCGCAGACGCACCCAGGGATCCTCGTTGAGGAATCGGATACAGGCATCGTAGGTAGCGCCGCCCCAGCACTCGACGCTCCAGTAGCCCGCCTGGTCGATGTCCTCGCACGCCTCGACCATGTCTTCGAGGGCCATGCGGGTCGCCATGAGGCTCTGGTGGGCGTCGCGGAGGGCGAGCTCGGTCACACCAATGGTTCGCTGACTCATGGTGCAATCCTCTCAGACCCACTACTACGCCTCGTCGTATCCGGCCGATTCGGGACAGGCGTGAGACGCGTCGTCTCATGTGTGAGAAATGGTGCTCGGACCCGCCTCCGGGCCCACTCCACAACCCCGTCCGAATCACCGCTTCGCTACGTGTAGTGCTTCTTCGCGACGCAAGCCCGGGCAGCGAGGCGGAGGACGCGTAGCGAGGCTCCCGACGAAGGTGTACGAAGTCGACCGTTCCGGCGCCGGGTGGGCAGCGGGCTACATATCCTCCTGGGGGAGAGGCTCGGAGGTAGCGATGAAGGCACGCGCACTCTGCGCGCTGGCGTCCGTGCTCGCGCTCGGGATCAGTGGACTGGGAGCGGCACCAGCGAGGGCCGACGATACCGCCGCGGTGCCGGACGCGAGCTTCCGTCACTGCCTGCAACGCAACCTGAACCTGCAGGAGCTCCCGCCGGAACTGACCGCGGAGAACCTGGCGCGTCTGCGACTGGTCTCGTGCTGGGAGTACGGCGACGGTGTGATCCGCGATGTCACGGGCGCGGAATTGCTTACCGGGACGACCGTCCTCTTCCTCGAGAGCACCGCGCTGACCGACCTCGCCCCGATCACCGGGCTCGGCGCGGTCGAGCAGTTCGTCATCCAGACCAGCGAGCCAGTGGACCTGTCGCCGATCGCCACCCTCCCCAAGCTGTGGGCGCTGGGCCTGAAGCTTCCGGAGGTGTCGGATATCGGCATCGTCCGGCACCTGCCGCAGCTCCGCGCGATCCAACTCAGGCTCGACCCGTCGACCTCGCTGGCCCCGCTCGCGGACCTGCCGCTGCTGGACCAAGTGCTGCTCGAGTCGGGCTTCACCGACCTCTCCGTGCTGGACGGCCTGCCCGCCCTCGACCTGCTGCACGTCCGCGTCGACGGCGCGACGCCGGCCGGGCTGCACCTGCCCGCTTCCGTCGCGAGGCTCGACCTCTCCGGCCCACACCTGGAGCGGCTCGACGGCATCCCGGCGGGATCGTCCGTGAAGAACGTCGACATCCGCGCGGCCGGACTCACCAGCCTCTCCGGAATCGGCGCGCTCGAGGACGTCACCCACCTGAACGTCCGCAGCGCGCAGATCACCGACCTCGCCGGGCTCGCGTCCCTGAGCGAACTCGAGAGCCTCGACCTCGGCGAGAACGCGATCACCGACCTTTCTGCGCTCGCGTCCCTTGAGAAGCTGAAGAATCTCCAACTCGCCGGGAATGAGATCACCGACATCTCGCCCCTCACCGGGCTGCACGCTCTCACCACGCTGGACCTGTCCCGCAATCCGGTCGCCGACCTCCGGCCACTGCGCGGCCTCTCTGGTCTCGCCACCCTTGCGCTCGACGAGACGGGTGTCACCGACGTCAGCCCGCTCGGCGAGGTGCCGCACCTGGCCAGCCTCAGCGCCACGGGGAACCACCTTGCCGATCTCGGCTCGCCCGGCACCCTCGCTCACCTCACCGTCGCCCGGCTCTCAAGCAACGGACTCCGCTCCATCGAAGGACTGCGCGGCGCGCGTCTGACTTCGGTGGCGCTGCACCGCAACGAGATCGAGGACGTGGGCCCGCTCGCGTCGGTCGCCGGCGGGGCGGGGGTCGGGCTCGACTTCAACCACGTCCGCGACCTCAGCCCACTTCCGGACACGGCGCTGGTCCATGCGGCCTGGCAGACCCTCACGCAT
This sequence comes from Propionicimonas sp. T2.31MG-18, assembly GCF_964266745.1. Lineage (NCBI taxonomy): Bacteria > Bacillati > Actinomycetota > Actinomycetes > Propionibacteriales > Nocardioidaceae > Propionicimonas > Propionicimonas sp. T2.31MG-18. The sequence continues at coordinate 29,768 of NZ_CAXWGX010000004.1, read as the reverse complement.
CCCGCCGCAACCGTCGGCGTCCCGAGCGACCTCGGCCTTCGGGACGTCCGGGGCGAGAAGCTCTGCCCCACGTTCACCCCCGCCGCGCCCTGCACCGACGGTGCGGCAACCTTCCCCCTGTCCGGGACCTATCGGGGGGCGGTCCAGGTCAATGACTCGTCGCAGACATTCAGTGCCTCCTACACCGTCGCCGCCGGACCCGATCGCGAGTTCAGCCGGACGTACACGCCGACCGTCGGCGGCGTACCGACGGTTGGCCTTTCGGTGGGCGCGCAGGTGAGGGAGTGGAGCCCGAAGGTCGACCACTTCACCTACCGCTGGTACCGCGACGGCACGGCCATCCCCGGCGATGCCGCGACCAGCTACTACTACAACGCCGTCGGCGCCGACCGCGGCGCACATCTCTCGGTCTGTGTCACTGGGCACCTGGACGGTTACGCCGACACCACTCGCTGTTCGTCTCGCACTCGCGCCACCCTGACCGGGTGGATCAGCTTCCCTGCTCGGCCGAAGGTCGCAGGCCCGGCAGCGACGGACGCGACGCTCACCGCCGTGGCCTCCACGTACAACAAGGAGGTGCGGCTGACCTATCAGTGGCAGCGCAACCGCAAGGACATCAAGGGCGCGACCGCCGCGACGTACACGGTGACGTCCTCGGACGTCGGCGACGAGTTGCGGGTGAAGGTGAGGGGGACCGCTTCCGGCTACTACGCCCACACCGAGTATTCGAAGTCGGTGACGGTCCACAAGGCCCTCCTCCTCCCGGTCGTGCCGACGGTCAGCGGGGACGCGAAGGCCGGTTCCACGCTCACCGCCGATCCCGGTGCCTGGGGACCCGCCCCCGTCAACCTGGCCTACCAGTGGTATGCGGACGGACGCGTGCTGGCGAGGCAGACCGGTAGGACCCACGTCGTCTCTTCCGCCGAACTGGGGAAGACGATCACCGTGACCGTGACCGCGACGAAGCGGGGCTACTACACCTCGCGCCGCACGTCGGTGCCGACCGCGGCGGTCGTCGCGGCCTGACGTCAGTCCTTGTGGCGGATGCGCGGCATCCGCTTCGCGAGCTCGGACTCGAACAGCCGGCCGACGGCGGACGCGTCGAGCTTGCCGTCCAGGGTCGGCAGCGACTTCGTGAACGCCCGCTGGCACACCACCACCCACGCCTGTCCCATGGCCAGCGTGAACGAAGAGGCGACCGAGGCGTTGATCACGCCGCCGACCACGCTGCCCGCGCCGGGGATGAACTTCAGCAGGCCGGCGGCGGCCGCCCGTCCGGCAGAGGTGGCCACAGAGGTGGACGCGATCGCCAGCAGCGCCGACTTGTCCAGGCCCAGGCCGTGCAGCTGGGCGATCCGGGCCATCATCGACAACTGGATCGGCACCAGCATGGCCGCGGAGGAGAACGGGATCGGGACGGCGGCGGCCGCGGCAGCGGCGGTCACGGCAGCGGCGATGGCCTTGTTCGACTGGCTCGCCTTGAGCTGAACATCGATCGCCTGGGCCGCGACGAGGGCTCCCTGGACCGCCTCCGGAGCGCGGCGAAAGGTGGCACCGAGGACCTCCATCAAGCCGTAGGGCGGCTGACCGGTGAACTGGTCCCTCATCGCGTAGGTCAGGTACGGGCGGCCGTCGACGATGGGGAGGCCTCGGGCTTCGAGCTGGCGGGCCAGCTCGATCGCGTCCGGGTGGTAGACGCCGTCGCGCATCGGCACCTGGGTGAGCACCACGACGACCGGGAGCCCGAGGGAGTCCAGGGTGCGGATGAACCGCTCCTCGAAGTCCTCGAAGCGACGGTCCATGCCGCGCAGGCAGTACCAGGCGACGTGGATCTGCTCGTCGATCGGCTTGCCGCGGCTCTGGTTCACCGCCTTGGTGAGCTCGCCGATGATCTTGTCGTCGTCCCGTCCGAGCTCGAGCCCGCGGGTGTCGATGACCCCCAGCGAGCCGCGCTTGTCGAGGTAGAGGTGCGAACCGTTCGTCACGGGGGCGCCGATGCCGGTCACCGCAACCGGCTCGCCGAAGATGGCGTTCACCAGCGTCGACTTGCCGACGCCGGTCTTGCCGAACACGGCGATGTTGACCCGGCCGAGCTCGGCCTCCTGCTTGGCGAACTCTGCCCGGAAGCTCTCGGTGAACCATTGCGTCACCGGGCCAGCCTATTCAGCGGGCCGCGACGGACCATGCCGGGCATGCCCTGAATCGCCCCCGGGTTCGGGCCCTGACCGCGGCCCCGGCGTCCGAGACGGCTGTCAGCCCGGGATGGTGTCCACGGGCCGGTCGGTGAGGACGGCGACGACGGCGTCGATGGTCACCTGCAGGTAGCTGCGCCCGTCGGAGCCGATGACGTTCGGGTCGTAGTAGTGGGCCTTGCCGTTGTGGTGCATCGGGCCGAGGTCGATGATGTCGATCCGCCCCTCCTTGAGGGCGTCGCTCCACGGCGAGAAGGCTGCGCGCGGCCACCGTCCGGCGAACATCACCCCGCCGAGCTTCTCGAACACGTCCTTGGTGCCGCGCAGGTGCCACAGGTGCTCCACCCGCGCCAGGCCCGGGTCGTCGGACATCATCCCCCCGATGGACACCACCCGGACGGGGATCTTCCCCATCCCGAGGTACCAGGCCGCACCGATGGAGATCTGCGCGCCGCCGCTCCAGCCGATGAGCGTGACCGGCTTGCCGCCGTCCAGCTGGTAGCCCTTCCTGCGCAGCGCCTCCACCACCTCGCGGGCGGTGCCGAGGTTGTACGCCGGGCCGTAGCGCCGGTCGGCACTGACGAACAGCTGCATCGCGTTGCGGGCGTTGACGAGCATGCCGGCGAGGGCTTCCGGCTTCTTCAGCCGGGCCTTCTCGATCCGGCTCCACAGCCAGCTGAGGGCACGCTGGCCGGTGAGCCCCTTGTTCGTCACCGAGTACGGGAAGACGTCGCGGATGACGGCGGTGTTCGGCAGCGCCTCCAGCGCCTCCACCAGCGGGAGTTCCTCTGGCGGGATGGAGCGGCCGTCGATCGCACCGATGCCGGAGAGGTAGACGATGTAGTGCTCGAACGGCTCCGGCGTGTCGTCCCCGTCGTCGTCCACCAGAATCTGCTGGACGGTCTGCGCCGCCTCCTCCGCACCACGTTTCGACCACCAGCCCAGCGCCTCCAGGGGCGCCACGGTGAGCGCGAGGAGGACGAAGACAAGGAGCCCAACCAGCAGGATCGTGAGCATCAGTCCCGCCCTCCCTTCGCGGGGTGCTCCTCGACCGGCAGGAACGGGTGGCCGGAGAGCAGGTCGCGGCCGGTGAGCATCACGGGGTGCCCACTCACCAGACGGAAGATCCGGCTGCCGAGGTAGGCGACCGGTCTCGCCAGGGCCCAGGACATCAGCTGCATTGACCCCCATGCCAGCAGGGTGACCACGAGCGCGCGCCACAGGCTGGTGTCGTACAGCACCTGCACGATCACCCACAGTGCCACCACCGACCAGGCCTGGAGGAAACGGGCGATCGCCGGCCCGAAGTACGGGACGAGGGCCAGGACGCCGAACACCATCGGGGCGGTGGACAACAGCATCCCGCGGATCACGAACGGCGCGATGGGGTCGTGGCCGACGACCCAGTCGCCCACGAGAACCAGCACGACGGCCTGCACCAGGTAGAGGCCGATCATGCCCAGCCCGTTGAGCAGCAGCGAGACCCCGAACCGGATCCCGCGCACGCGGTTGAAGAACAGCACGGCCGAGTCGCCCAGGAGCATCGAGATCCCGGCGAGAAGGGCGACGGTGAGCGCGATCTGACCGTTCGCCGGATGGGCGGCGAACCACTCCGCCGTCGAGCGGTCGAGCGTGAAGACCCCCCACAGGGCACGGCCGACCGCTCCCCAGAAGTCGAGGAAACCCACTTCGGCCTCCCTGCTTGTAGGAGTGTGACGCGACGAGGCTAGCAGCGCGGCTTGTCCGTGGCGACGACCGAATGGTGACCACGGCGACCGCCATTCGAGAGACGGGCATAAGTTCCTCAGGTTGCACGTGGGCCGCGAGGAGGCGGCCCCGGTACCCCCGTGAGAAGGACCCCATGAGCCTGCTGCGCACCAAGTCGATCGAGCAGTCGATCGCCGACACCGACGAGCCCGAGTACCAGCTGAAGAAGTCGCTGAGCGCCCTCGACCTGACGGTCTTCGGCGTCGGCGTCGTCATCGGCGCAGGCATCTTCACCCTGACCGGCCGGGCCGCCCACAACGTGGCCGGCCCGTCCATCGTGATCAGCTTCGTGATCGCGGCGATCTGCTGCGCGCTGGCGGCCATGTGCTACGCGGAGTTCGCCTCCACCGTGCCGGTGTCGGGCTCGGCCTACACGTTCTCCTACGCCTCGCTGGGCGAGATCTTCGCCTGGATCATCGGCTGGGACCTGATCCTGGAGATGTTCCTCGGGGCGTCCGTCGTGGCCCAGGGGTGGAGCGCCTACCTCGGCGCGTTCCTGGGCAAGCTGGGCATCACGCTGCCCGAGGCCCTCAGCTACGGCGGCGTCGTGGACCTGCCGGCGATCCTGCTGGTGATCGTGCTCGGCTTCCTGGTGACGATCGGCATCAAGGAGTCGCTGCGGGTCAACCTGGCCCTGGTCGGGCTGAAGCTGTTCATCGTCTTGTTCGTGATCTTCGCCGGCATCGGCTTCATCAACCCCGCGAACTACACCCCGTTCATCCCGCCGGCGGCGCCGACGGCTTCCGGCACGGGTGCAGAGGTGTGGACGCAGCCGCTGCTCCAGTTCGTCACCGGCGCTGTCCCGTCCACGTTCGGCGTGGGCGGCGTCCTTGCGGGCGCGGCCCTGGTGTTCTTCGCCTACATCGGCTTCGACGTCGTGGCGACCACGGCGGAGGAGACCAAGAACCCGCAGCGCGACCTGCCGATCGGCATCATCGCGTCCCTGGCGATCTGCACGGTGCTGTACTGCGCGGTGGCCCTCGTGGTGACCGGCATGGTGCCCTACGACCAGCTCGACCCGAGCGCTGCCCTGGCCAACGCCTTCGCGTTCCACGGCCAGGCCTGGATGGCCACCCTGATCTCCGCCGGCGCGGTCGCGGGCCTCACCACGGTCGTCCTCACGCTGATGATCGGCGCGACCCGCCTGATCTTCGCGATGTGCCGCGACGCGCTGCTGCCGATGGGCCTGGCGAAGGTGCACCCGAAGTACCGCACCCCCTGGCTGATCACCGCGATCGTCACCGGCGTGGTCGCGGTCGTGGCCGGCTTCACCCCGGTCGGCGTCCTCGAGGAGATGGTGAACATCGGCACGCTGTCGGCGTTCGTCCTGGTCTCGATCGGGATCGTGGTGCTGCGCAGGAAGCGTCCCGACCTGCCCCGGTCGTTCCGGGTGCCGCTGTCGCCGTGGCTGCCGATCCTCTCCGCGGTGATCTGCGGCTACCTGATGCTCAACCTCTCTGTGGAGACCTGGCTGAGGTTCCTGATCTGGCTGGTCATCGGCTTCCTCATCTACTTCCTCTACTCCCGCAGCCACTCCCGGCTCGCCACCGGCGTCCGCATTCGTCCCGACATGCTCGCCGCGATGGAGGAGGGCCACGCCCCGCACGACCCGCGTTAGCCCCCGCCGGGGGGCGCGGAGCGGCGTCCGGTAGGCTTGGCTGGTTCCCTGAAGATCCGGAGTCCGGCATGCCCGCACGCGCAGACCTGCGCAACGTCGCCATCATCGCCCACGTCGACCACGGCAAGACCACCCTGGTGGACGCCATGCTGTGGCAGTCCGGCGCCTTCCGCGAGAACCAGGACGTGAACACCCGCGTCATGGACTCCATGGACCTGGAGCGTGAGAAGGGCATCACGATCCTGGCCAAGAACACCGCCGTCGACCACGTCCTCGGCGACGGCTCCACCGTCACGATCAACATCATCGACACCCCCGGCCACGCCGACTTCGGCGGCGAGGTCGAGCGCGGCCTGGAGATGGTGGACGGGGTCCTGCTGCTGGTGGACGCCTCCGAGGGGCCGCTCCCGCAGACCCGCTTCGTGCTGCGCAAGGCGCTGGCCAAGAACCTGCCGATCATCGTGGTGATCAACAAGGTCGACCGCCCCGACGCCCGCATCGCCGAGGTGATCGACGAGGTGTACGCCCTGTTCCTCGACCTGCTCGAGGACGACGAGGCACACCACCTGGACTTCCCGATCATCTACTGCGCCGCGAAGGCCGGCCGGGCGTCGATGACCAAGCCCGAGGACGGCGGCATGCCCGACTCGCCGAACCTGGAGCCGCTGTTCCAGCTGATCATGGAGACGATCCCGGCCCCCCTCTACACCGAGGACGCCCCCCTCCAGGCGCACGTGACCAACCTCGACGCCTCCCCCTACCTGGGACGGCTGGCGCTGTGCCGCATCGTCGAGGGCACCATCACCCGCGGCCAGACGGTGGCCTGGTGCCGCCACGACGGGACGATCAGCAACGTCCGGCTGTCCGAGCTGCTGATCACCAGGGCGCTCGAGCGGGTCCCGGCGGAGTCGGCCGGCCCCGGCGACATCGTGGCCATCGCCGGCATCCCGGAGATCACCATCGGCGAGACCCTCGCCGACCCGAACGACCCGCGTCCGCTGCCGCTGATCCACGTCGACGAGCCGTCGATCTCGATGACGATCGGCATCAACACCTCACCGCTCGCCGGCCGGGTGGGCAAGCTGCTCACCGCCCGCCTGGTGAAGAACCGCCTCGACACCGAACTCGTGGGCAACGTGTCGATCCGGGTGCTGAACACCGAGCGTCCCGACACCTGGGAGGTCCAGGGACGAGGCGAGCTCCAGCTCGCCGTGCTGGTGGAGATGATGCGCCGGGAGGGCTTCGAGCTGACCGTCGGCAAGCCGGAGGTGCTCACGCGCGAGATCGACGGGCACCTCCACGAGCCGGTCGAGCGGCTCACGGTGGACATCCCCGAGGAGCACGTCGGCACGATCAGCCAGTTGATGGGCACGCGCAGGGCGCGCATGGAGCAGATGGTGAACCACGGCACCGGCTGGGTGCGGGTGGAGTACGTCATCCCGGCCCGGGGCCTGATCGGGTTCCGCACCGAGTTCCTCACCGAGACCCGCGGCACCGGCATCATGCACCACGTCTTCGAGGGCTACGAGCCGTGGGCGGGCGAGATCCGGACGCGGCTGACCGGCTCGCTGGTCGCCGACCGGCTGGGCACGGTCACCTCCTACGCGCTGTTCAACCTCCAGGAGCGGGGGACGCTGTTCGTCGCCCCCGGCGACGAGGTGTACGAGGGCATGATCGTCGGGGAGAACCCCCGCGCCGACGACATGGACGTGAACCCCACCAAGGAGAAGAAGCTCACCAACGTGCGCTCCTCCACCGGCGACGAGCTGGAGCGGCTGATCCCGCCGCGCCTGCTCAGCCTCGAGCAGTCGCTGGAGTTCTGCCGCTCGGACGAGTGCCTGGAGGTCACGCCGAAGAATGTGCGCATCCGGAAGGTCACCCTCGGCGCGGACGAGCGGGCCAAGCTGCGCAACCGCGCCAAGAAGGCCTGACCACCGGTCTGTACGGACACGGCGTCCGCTCCCGCCACACCGGCGGCACCGCCCTAGACTCTGGGCGGACAGCTGACCCCCGGGAGCGCGCATGACCAGTGGCTGGGACGGCATACCCGATCCGGAGTCCTGAACCCGACGGTGCCCACGGCCGGCGACGCACGCCGCCGGGCTGGCTAGCCTGCTGCCATGTCCCTTCCGGTGCTCGACGCCACCGACCAGCGCATCCTCGGCAGCCTGCTCGAGAAGCAGCACACCGTCCCTGGGAGCTACCCGCTCACCCTGAACGCGCTGCGCACGGCCTGCAACCAGACGTCCAGCCGCGAACCGGTCACCGACTACGACGAGAAGACGCTCACCGAGGCCCTCAAGGGGCTGCGGGACCGGCGGCTGGTGCGTGTGGTCTGGGCCGAGAAGGGCTCGCGGACGCTGAAGTACCACCAGCTGCTCGACGCCGAGCTCGCGCTGGCCGACGACGAGCGGGCGCTGCTCACCGTCCTGCTGCTGCGGGGCCCCCAGTCGCCCGGGGAGCTGAGGACGCGCACCGAACGCCTCCACCCCTTCGCCGACAAGGACGCCGTCGCGGCCTGCCTGGCCCGGCTGGCGTCGGCCTCGCCGCCGCTGGTGCGCGAGCTGCCGCTGCAGCGCGGCCAGCAGGACCGGCGCTGGGTGCACCTGCTGGGCCCGGTGGCCGCCGGCGCGCCGGCCGCAGACGCCCCCGCCGACCGCGAGGCCGTCCTCGCCGGTGGCGCGGCGGCGCGGGACGCGGCCGTCCTCGCCGCCTACGACGCCGCGGCAGCGGCCTACTCCGAGGCGCTCATCGACGAGCTGGTCGGCAAGCCGTTCGACGTCTGGATCCTGGAGCGGATCGCGGCCGAGGCCGACGGCCCGGTGATGGACCTGGGCTGCGGACCCGGCCAGATCATGGCGTTCCTCGCCGACACCGGCATCGAGGTGCACGGCCTGGACGGATCCGCGGCCATGGTCGAGCAGGCGCGCGCCAACTTCCCCGACCTCGACGTCGCCGTCGGCCGGTTCCACCAGCTGCTCCGCCCCCGCAACGCGGCGGCGTGGGGGGCCGTCGTCGCCTGGTACGCCTTCGTCCACCTGGCTCCGTCCGAACTGGCGCCGACGATGGCCGGCGTGGCCGCCACCCTGCGTCCCGGCGGCACGCTCGCGCTCGCGCTCCACCTGGGCGAGGGCATCGTGCACGCCGACACCCTGTGCGGCGTCGCGGTCGACCTGGACGTCGTCACCCACGACCGCGACCAGGTGCTCGCTGCCGTCGGCGAAGCCGGCCTCGAGGTGGCGGAGTGGTACGTCCGCTCGCCGTATCCGGACGAGGCACAGACCACTCGCCTGTACGTGCTCGCGCGTCGCCCGGCCTAGGACAACCCGCCGAGAAAGCCGGCGACAGCGTCGATGACCTGCTGTTCCGCCTGCGCCCTGCTGACGCCAGGCACCCCGTCGCCGGCCTGCGGGCCGTAGCGGCCGAAGAAGCTGTGCACGGCGCCCTGGACGTCCACCAGCGGCGTGCCCGCGGGGAGCCGGGCGAGTCCGCCCGCGACGTCCGCGGCATCGGCCACGCCGTCGTTGGCCGCCCGCAGGCTGAGCGCGGCCAGGCCGGATCCGCTGAGGTCGGCACCGTCGGGAGGGTAGGCCGCCATCAGCACCAGTCCCGCGGCCGGACGCCGTCCCGCGCGCTGCTCGTCCGCGAGGTACTGGGCGGCCATCGCCCCGCCGAGGGAGTGGCCGGCGAGCACCACCCTCCGGCCCTGCCCGTAGTGCGCGATGAGCGCCGTCGCGCGCCCGGGATCGGTGACGGCCAGGTCGAAGGAGAACTCGGGGATCACGGTCTCGTACCCGCGCACGGCCAGCGCCCTGGCCAGCCACTCGTAGGCCTGGGGACGCACCAGTCCCCCGGGGTACAGGACCACCAGGATGTCCTTGCGCGAGGTGCCCGTGGGGGGCGGGACGTCGATCACCCGGCCACCGCCCGCGGTCTCCAGCACCGGGGTGACACCCGCCGACGCGGCGTCCGTGACGGCGTCCTGGCCCAGCACGAGCGGCGGCCGGACGATCACTGGCCACGCGGAGCCCACGCCGAAGGCGAGGGCCACGGCGACCACGATGCCGACCCAGGCGAGGACGCGCCGCACGTCAGGCCCTGCCCAGTCCCGGCTCCGGGCGCCAGTGCAGCCCGGACTCCGGGTCGACCAGTGCCTCCTGGGACGCCGCCACCCCGTCCACCTCCAGCACGGCGTCGACCGGGACCGTCCGCTTCAGCAGCGCGAGGCCCACCGGGCCCAGCTCGTGGTGGCGCTCGGAGGTGCCCATCCGGCCCACCGCGCGGCCCTCGAGCAGCACGTCGGCCCCGACCGTCGGGAGCCGCTCCGCGCTGCCGTCCAGGTGCAGCAGGGCCAGCCGGCGCGGCGGCCGGCCGAGGTTGTAGACCCGCGCGACCGTCTCCTGGCCCGGGTAGCAGCCCTTGCGCAGGTGCACGGCGGGCCCCAGCAGGTCGCCGGAGGGATTCGCGAGCTCGTTGGGGATCGTCCGCTCGTCGGTGTCGAGGAAGATCCGCGGCGTGCCGGACGCGATCCGGACGGCCTCCATCGCCCAGGTACCGGCGCGGGTGTCGCCGAGCACGGCCTCGACCTCCGCCGCCGGCACGATCACCGGCCCGGTCGTCGATCCCGGGGGAAGCACGAGCGCGTGATCAGCGCCGAGCTCGGCCACCTCGACCCGGGCGGCGAAGACCATCCGGCGCAGCCAGGCCACCAGCGCGTCCCGGCGACCCGGCTCGGTGTGGCACCACAGGATGGTGCCGTCGTCCACGGCCCCGAACACATGGGTCAGGTGGCCCTGGGCGTCGAGGATGTAGGCGACCGTCGGCGTGCCGGGCGCGAGCGAGGCGAAGTCCTGGCTGGTGATGTCGTTCAGCCAGCGCAGCCGGTCCGCGCCGCCGACGGTGAACAGGGGCCGGTGGGACAGGTCCACCCCCGCGCGGCCGGCCTCGAGCGCCTTCTGCTCCCGGAGGGGGTCGCCGTAGTGCCAGACGGCACCGGCGTCCACGCCCTCGGGGACCCGGACGGTCACCGGCGTTCGAGCTGCGCCCACAGGTAGGGCTGCAGCTCGTGGTCCTCTGTGGCGCGGTCGAAAGAGAACAGCAGGCGTCCCTCGACGTTGCCGTACAGGCGCCGGCCCGCGGTATAGGCCACCTTGGCGTCCCGGGTGCGTGCGACCGCGTCGGTCACCAGGTCGAGACGGCCCGGCTGGAGCTTGCCGAACCAGATCTCGGCGAAGCCGTCCGGCGAGCACATCACGACGTCGACCGTGCCGTCGGCCAGCGGGCGCCAGAAGCCGGTCTCCATGAACAGCGGCTTCGTCGGCGCGCCCGCCTCGTCCACCTCGAACGCCTGGCACAGGTAGTGCAGGTAGTCCTCGCCGTTGTCGGCGAAGTCCACCTGGAGCGCGTAGCTGTGCTTCTCCAGGCCGGGCCACTGGCGGTAGCCGGTGCCCTCCCAGCGTCCGCGCAGCCACGCGACGCCGACCAGGGCCGGGTTCAGGTCGGACGGAATCTCGAAAGCCATCTCACTCCCCTCTTCTGCCGCGCACCAGCGCGACGATGCCGAGCCCGGCGAGGACGAACAGCACCAGGCAGGCGGTGAACACCACCACACCTGTCACAGAGAGCGGGGTCAGCACCTGTGCAGCATAACCGCCGGGGCACGCCGTCCCTTCCCGGCCGGGGGCGCCGTCCACAGGCTCGCGCGGCCGGCGGCGTCGTCCACAGGCCGGGGGCGAGTGTGACCGCGGCGGGGTGCGTCGACCGGAGGATCAGGATGTGCCCGCACCCATTCCCTGGCTCCGTCCCACCCGTCCCACCACCGCCGCAGCGCTGCTCGACACGGGCGTGACGAAGCGGATGATCACCACGGCGGTGTCGCACGGCGACCTCGTGCGGCTGCGCCGGGGCGTCTACCTGGCGCGCGCGTCCTGGCCCGACGACCCCGCCGCCCGGCACCTGCTGCGGGCGCGGGCCGAGGTGGCGGCCAACCCGTCCGGCGTGCTCAGCCACCAGTCGGCGGCCCTGGCCTGGGGGATGCCGTCCCCCGGCCGGCCGTGGGAGGACCTCCCCGTGGCGATCACGCTGCCGTCTGGTACCGGCGTCCGCGCGGTGCGGGCCGTCGGGGAGCACCACACGGCCCGCCTTCCGCGGGGCCAGGTGATCACCGATGCGGACGGCACCCCGGTCACCAGCCCCGCCCGCACCGCCGTCGACCTCGCCGACGGCCTCGGCCTGCCGGAGGCGCTGGTGCTCTTCGACGCCGCCGCCCGCCTGCTCTGCGCGGGCTTCGTGGCGCAGGTGCGCCGCCAGGACTACACGAACCCGCACCTGGCGGACGCGGCGCGCGAGCACCTCCGCGAGGTTGCCGGGTCCCGGCGCCGCACGTCGCTCGCCGCGTCGATCGCCCTCGCCGAGCCCTGCCGGGAGTCGGCTGCGGAGTCGCTGTCGGCCGGCCACTTCGCGCTGGCCGGCCTGCCGCGACCGGAGTACCAGGCGCCCGTCCGCACGCCCGCCGGGTTGTTCTTCCCCGACTGCCTGTGGCGCGCCCACGGGGTGATCGGCGAGTGCGACGGCGCGGTGAAGTACGCCGACCCCCGGGCGTTCGTGCGCGAGAAGCAGCGGGAGCAGGTGTTCCGCGACCTCGGCTTCCAGGTCGTGCGCTGGCTCGCCGAGGAGATCATGTTCCGGCCCTGGGAGGTGGTCGCCCGGGTCGACCGGGCCCTCGCCCGGTGACTCACCGCGGCTTTCGGCGCGCTGCAGCGCCCGTCCCGCACGCCGGCCGCGCTCAGCGCGGGTTTCGGCGCGGAAAAGGGCGCTCCAGACGGGGTTTGGCGCGTCGAAACACGCGGTGAGGCGGGCTCGCGACCGACCGGGCCGTCCGTGCGCGCCGAAACCCGCGGTGAGGCGGGCTCGGGGAGGCGACCTATCCTCTGGGCATGCCGTTCACGCCCAGCCACGTCGCTGCGGTGCTGCCGCTGCGGCGGGTGGGCGGCGGCGTGCTCCCCTTCGCCGCGCTGGCGGCGGGCAGCATGGCTCCCGACCTGCCCTACTACCTGCCGGTTCTCGGCGTGCTCACCCCGTGGACCCACACCGCTGCCGGCGTGGTCACCGTCGACGTGGTGCTCGGGCTCGCGATGTGGGCGCTGTGGCGCTCCGCGGCCGACGCCCTGCACGGCCTGTCCCCGGCCGCCGTCCGGGAGCGCTGGGCGCCGACCGGCTGGACGGTCGGCGCCTGGTGGGTGGTGCCCCTCGCGCTCGCGATCGGTGCCGCCACCCACGTGGGCTGGGACGAGTTCACCCACCCCGGGCGCTGGGGCACGACGGCCCTTCCCGCGCTGGCGGCCAGCTACCCGAGCCCGGTCGGCCCGCTCGCCGGGTACCGCTACGCCCAGTACGCCAGCGGGGCGGTCGGGCTGGCGGCGGTCGCCCTGGCCGCGTGGCGGCGACCCCGCACCCAGGGGGAGGGCGATGCGGGCCACCCAGCGCTGGCGCGGTCACTGCCCTGGGTCGTCGGCGCTGCCGGGCTCGCCGGCGGCGTGGCGCGGGTTCTCGCCTCCGGCGGCTTCGGCCTGCCGTGGGACGCGATCGCCTTCGCCGGCCTCACCGGCGGGATCGGCGTCGCTGCCCTCACGCTGCTGGCCGTGTGCTGGGGCGTCGGCCTCGCTCCGCGCATGGTTGGATGGGCGCGTGCGGGTGGTGGTGCAACGGGTCAGCCGGGCGAGCGTGCGCGTTGACGGGACCGTCGTCGGCGCGATCGGCGAGCCGGGCCTGCTGGTCCTGGTGGGGGTGACGCACACCGACGACGCGTCGATCGCCGACCGGCTCGCGGAGAAGACCTGGCAGCTGCGCATCCTCGACGGTGAGCGCAGCTGCGCCGACCTCGGCGCCCCGCTGCTCGTGGTGAGCCAATTCACGCTCTACGCCGACACCCGGAAGGGACGCCGGCCGTCGTGGAACGCCGCCGCGCCGGGCCCGGTGAGCGAACCCCTCGTGGACGCCTACGTCGGAGCACTGCGCGCTCGTGGCGCGCGGGTGGAGACCGGACGGTTCGGGGCGGACATGGAGGTGTCGCTGGTCAACGACGGCCCGGTGACGCTCGTCCTCGACCTCGACGCCTGATCCCCCGGTTCGGTCCGTGTATCGGCAGGGACCGAGGTATCACTAAGGTTTACCCGGGTCGATCGGGCGAGGTGTCCGGGGAGGTGGTGATCATGGCGCAGCTGCTGCTGGTCAGCAACGACGTCGCGGCCGGCGCCGAGCGGTCGCTCCCTGTGCTCGCCCTGCTGCCCCACGACATCCACCTGGTCGGTGCCGACACCCAGGCGCTCACCGAGTCCGCGCGCGCCGACCTCGTCGTGCTCGACGGGCGTTCGGACCTCGCCGGGGCGCGCATGATGGCCCGGCTCTTCCAGTCGTCGGGATCCACCGTGCCCCTGCTGCTGGTCCTCGCCGAGAGCGGGCTGGCGGCCGTGGCCGCCGACTGGGGCATCTCCGACATGGTGCTCGACACCTGCGGCCCGGCCGAGTTCGAGGCGCGCATCCGGCTGCTCGTCACCGCGGCCGCGAACGACGGGCTGATCTCCTCCGGCGGCATCGTGATCGACGACGCCGCCTACTCCGTGATGCTGGACGGCGAGCCCCTCGACCTCACCTACACCGAGTTCGAGCTGCTGAAGTACCTCGTGCAGCACCCCGGACGGGTGTTCAGCCGCGAGCACCTGCTCGCCGACGTGTGGGGCTACGACTACTACGGCGGCACCCGGACGGTCGACGTGCACGTGCGCCGGCTGCGGGCCAAGCTCGGCCCGGAGCACGAGGCCCTGATCGGCACCGTGCGCAACGTCGGTTACCGGTTCTCCCCGGACGCCGGCGTCCGCCGCTGAACCTGCCGCAGCAGCTCAGCGGGTGACCCGGACCGTACCCGTCGCCGCGCGCAGGCCGTCCACGCTGGTCACCAGCCCGCTGCCGTCCGCGGCCTGGGCGACCAGGGTCCAGGCATAGGTACCTGCGGCAACCCGGGCACCGGACGCGTCCCGCCCGTCCCAGCTGACGCCGCGCACCGAGCCTGTGGTCGTCGCTTTCGTCGGCAGGGTGCGCACGAGCGTTCCGGCGCGGTCGCGCAGTTCGAGGCTGCCGGCCGCGACCGCCTTCGTGAGGTCCAGCGCCGGCTTCCAGTGCCGGCTCCCCTTCGCCGCGAACGTCGACGGAGCCAGGGTGCCGAGCAGCCGGGGCGGCGACGCGGCGAGGCCCCTCACCGTTGTCAGCTGCTGTCCCGCCGGGCCGGACCAGCCGAATGTCCCGACGCCGTCTGTCGTCACCTCGTAGAAACCGGCGCCGACCGGGAGCGACGTCGACCTGGCACCTCCGAGAACGCGAACCTGCGCGGTCCCGGCGTCGCTGTTGCCCAGCAGGACATAGTCATCGCCCAGCCCGAACACCGTGCCCGCTCCGGTCAGGTCGACGACCTGGCTGGTGCGGTAGTTGAACGCGAGTTGCCCGTAGGAGCCGCCGGCGTCCTGGTAACCGACCGTCAGCCATTCACCCCACAGCCGCCACGGGTTCTGGGTGTAATGCCCGATGGCGGCGTAGACCCGGCCGTCCGGCTGGGGCAGGGCCACCGGAACCGGCGGTTCGCCCGGGCGGGCCAGGTCGCGTACCTGGAACGTGCGGCCGGCCACCGGTCCGGCCGAGCTCGCCTCGACCACGAGGCTGCCGAACAGCGCCATCACCGGGCCGGTACCGACCACGTGCCCGTCGACGCGGACGACCGTCGTCCGGACGAGCGCATAGGGACCGCCTGCCATGTTCAGCCAGGACCTGGCCGGCGCAGCGTAGCTCCCGGTCCTGGTCGTGCCGTCGTAGAACACCACGGTGTGGTGGTTGCCGTTCGCCGCGCGGTCCCACTGCACGGCCGTCCGTCCGGCCGAGGCCGCCGTCCCGTAGATCTCGCGGGTGGTCAGGCGGGTCGGCCCGCCCAGCGCGGTGCCGTCGAAGCTCCGGGAGAAGGTCTGCCAGGTCACCCCCGTGCTCACCGCGTAGTGCCGCTGGTTGTACACGACCCGTCCGCCCGCGAGCGTGAGACTGCTCGGCGGCGCACTCTCCTGCGGCCCGACGAAGAGCCGCGTGGCCTTGCCTGCGGCGCTCACCGTGACGGCCGCCTTCAGCGCGTCACCCTTGGCGAAGGCCAGCGCCACCGGCTTGGTGGTGTCGCGGAACGGCAGCCAGGTGAGCGAGGACGCCACCCGCGACACCCTGCCACCCTGGACGATCCAGCGGCGCGAGTTCCGATCGGTCTGGACCGTGACCTGCGCGGCGCCCGCCGACGCGCCCAGCTCGTGTTCGACCAACCTCGACCTGCGGTAGTCGCCCTTCGCCACCGTCACGCAGGACGCCTTCGCCGGCGCGGTCGCCGTCGCGCGGCACTCCTTCAGCCGGGTGGCGGTGCCGGTGAGGTAGTGGATGTTCATTCCGCTGACGTCCATCGACAGGAGTCCCGGGATCTTCCGCGTGACCGCACCGGGGCCACCGTCGGTGGGTGCGACCGCCAGCAGCCCACTGCCTGCCTTCACCACGAAGGCGCCGTCCCGCGTGAGGGCGGCCTGACGGGAGCGGGGCGCCCCGGCGGCGAAGACCGGGTGGAGCTCGACAGCCTGCTCGCCGTCCAGGCGGAAGACCCGCCCGTCGCTGAGCACCGTCGTGGAGCCGACGTAGTCCACCACCACGAGCCCTTCGGACTCATCGTCGAACGGGTCGACCAGATCCGGCTGGAAGGTCGTGACGGTGCCGGTGTCGGGATTCCAGCGCTGGAGGCGCCGCAGGTCCTTCCCGGAGCCCTGCGTC
This sequence comes from Propionicimonas sp. T2.31MG-18, assembly GCF_964266745.1. Classification (NCBI taxonomy): domain Bacteria; kingdom Bacillati; phylum Actinomycetota; class Actinomycetes; order Propionibacteriales; family Nocardioidaceae; genus Propionicimonas; species Propionicimonas sp. T2.31MG-18. Next base: position 13,352 of record NZ_CAXWGX010000004.1, on the reverse strand, counting down.
ATGCCGAGGAACGTGCCGCCGTAGCCGAACGTCTCGTCGGCGAGCTCGGTCGCCTCGCCGTCCCTCTGGTAGCCGAAGCCGGCCGGCACCGGCTGCCAGGTGTGGCCGTCGTCGGGGGTGTAGAGGCCCAGGTTGGCGTTGTCCGACGGCGGCACCAGGAACCGCGTCCCGGTGCCGGCGATGACCTGCAGCGGGTCTGTCGGCACCGAGCCCGGCGGGAGCGTGGCCACAGGGCCGACGACCAGGTCGTCGGCGGCGTGGGCGTCCGGAACGACCGAAGGACTGCAGGCGAGTGTGAACAGCAGCGCCAGGGCGAGGGCGGGACGAGCGAGACGCATGATCGATAGCTCCGGGACTCGGGTACACCTCCATCGAAGACCGCGCTCGGGCGCCACGGGGCCGGGCGGGTGAGGGTCGTACGACTTCGGCGCAGCCCCGGCTAGCCTGCACTCGTGACCCTGACCGCCGAACTCTCCGCCCAGGTGCGTGCGCTGGCCGCCCGCGCCGCCGAGGCCGACGGCGTCGAGCCGCTGAACGAGGAAGCCCACTTTGCCCTGCGGGACGGCTCGGGCGGGCACCACCTGGCCACCGAGGACGGCGCCGTGGTCGGCTACCTGCACTGGCAGCCGGCGTACCGCACCGCACAGCTGGTCGTCGATCCGGCTCATCGCCGCCGAGGGCACGGACGCGCCCTACTCGGCTCGCTCTCGAACTCGCGTGGCGGCAGTGAACCCTCGGGTGGTGAAGGCGAGGGCGAGGAGCGGCCGGCCTGGGGAGTCTGGGCCTTCGGTGACCTGCCGCCCGCGCGGGGCTTCGCCGCGGCGCTCGGGCTGGGCGCCACGCGCGGCCTGCTGGTGATGGAGCGCAGCCTGGACGGGGTGACCGCACCCGACCCGGACGGGCTCACGCTGCGCGGCTTCGCCGACGCCGACGCCGGCGACTTCCTGGCAGTGAACGCCGCGGCGTTCGCGCACCACCCCGAGCAGGGCGCCCTCGATCGTCACGGGCTCGAGGAGCGCATGGCCGAGCCGTGGTTCGACCCGGCCGGGCTGATCCTCGGCTTCGACGAGGACGGCCTCGCAGGTTTCCACTGGACCAAGCGGCTCGGTCGCGTGGGCGAGGTGTACGTGATCGGCGTGGCCCCCAGGGCACAGGGACGCGGCTACGGGCGGGTACTCCTCCAGGCGGGCCTGCACCACCTGGCCCGGGCCGGCGCCGACCACGTGGTGCTCTACGTCGACATGGCCGAGCCGGTAGCGGTAAGAATGTACGAAAGCGCAGGATTCCGCGTCGCCTCCCGCGACGTCCTCTACGCGCCGGAGCACGGGCACGTGCAGAAGCAGGAGCAGCCATGACCGCGGTTGAGGACGAGGACATCGAACTGGAGCAGCCCGACCTGCCCGCCGACCGGTTCTCCGACCGGGAACTGTCCTGGCTGGCGTTCAACAACCGCGTGCTCGACCTGGCCAAGGACGCGAAGCGCGTCCCCCTGCTCGAACGTGCGCGCTTCCTGGCGATCTTCTCCTCGAACCTGGACGAGTTCTTCATGGTCCGCGTGGCCGGGCTGAAGCGGCGCATGGCCGCGGGCGTGGCCGTGCCCAGCAACTCCGGCCTGATGCCACGCGAGCTGCACGACGCCATCCTGACCCGCACCCGCGAGCTGGTGGCCGACGCCGCTGCGGTGTTCGCCGACGACGTCCGCCCCGCGCTGGCGCAGCACGGCATCGAGATCCTGCGCTGGGACCAGCTCACCGACGACGAGCGCCGCCGCATGACCGAGCTCTTCGAGAACCGGATCTTCCCCGTCCTCACCCCGCTCGCGGTCGACCCGTCGCACCCGTTCCCCTACATCTCCGGCCTGAGCGTGAACCTCGCGGTGCTCCTGCGCAACCCGGTCACCGGCGTCCGCCAGTTCGCCCGGGTGAAGGTGCCGACCATCCTGAGCCGGTTCGTCCCGCTGGGCGGGGGCCGGTTCGTCCCGCTCGAGGACGTGATCGCCCGGCACCTCGGCCAGCTCTTCTCCGGGATGCAGATCATCGGCCACAGCACGTTCCGGGTGACCCGCAACGAGGACGTCGAGGTCGAGGAGGACGACGCGGAGAACCTGCTGTTCGCCCTCGAGAAGGAGCTCCTGCGCCGCAAGATCGGACGCCCTCCGGTACGCCTGGAGGTCGAGGACGACATCGACGACAAGATGCTCGAGCTGCTGATCAGCGAGCTGGACATCTCCGACAAGGAGGTGTTCCGCGTGCCGAGCCCGCTCGACCTGCGCGGGCTGTTCTCCCTGGCCGACCTCGACCGCGAGGCCCTGCTCTACCCGTCCTTCCTGCCCAAGACGCACCCGGAGCTGGCCGAGGTCGAGACCGCCCAGCCGGCCGACCTGTTCGCGGCGCTGAAGAACCGCGAGGTCCTGCTGCACCACCCGTACGACTCGTTCGCCACCAGCGTTCAGCGGTTCATCGAGCAGGCAGCGGCGGACCCGGCCGTCCTGGCCATCAAGCAGACGCTGTACCGCACGTCCGGCGACTCCCCGATCATCGACGCCCTGATCGAGGCCGCGCAGGCGGGAAAGCAGGTGCTGGCGCTGGTGGAGATCAAAGCGCGGTTCGACGAGCAGGCGAACATCGCCTGGGCGCGCAAGCTGGAGAAGGCCGGCTGCCACGTCGTCTACGGCATGCTCGGGCTGAAGACCCACTGCAAGCTGTCGCTGGTGGTGCGCGAGGAGCCGGCCGGCCTGCGCCGCTACGTCCACATCGGCACCGGCAACTACAACCCCAAGACCGCGCGGATGTACGAGGACATGGGCCTGCTCACCTCGAACGCCGTGATCACCGACGACGTCGCCCGCCTGTTCAACCACCTCTCCGGGATGGCGCAGGAGACCCACTACAAGCGGCTCCTGGTGGCGCCGCACGGTGTGCGTCGCGGACTGGTCGAGAGCATCAACAACGAGATCCTCAACCACAAGCGGGGGCTGCCCGCCGGCGTGCGGATCAAGGTGAACTCGATCGTCGACGAGGCCACCACCGACGCGCTGTACCGGGCGTCGATGGCCGGCGTCCCGGTGGACCTGTGGGTCCGCGGCATCTGCTCGGTGCGTCCCGGCGTCCCCGGGCTCAGCGAGAACATCCGGGTGCGCAGCATCCTGGGCCGCTTCCTCGAGCACAGCCGGCTGTTCTGGTTCGCCAACGCCGGCGAGCCCAAGGTGGGCATCGGATCGTCCGACCTCATGCACCGCAACCTCGACCGCCGCGTCGAGGTGGTGGTCGGGCTGAACAACCCCAAGCACATCGCGCAGATCGAGAGCCTGTTCGACCTCGCCTTCGACGAGGGCACCGCGTCGTGGTGGCTGGAGGGCGACACCTGGACGCAGCGGACGCTCGGCGCGGACGGAGAGCCGCTCCTGGACATTCAGGAGCACCTCATCGCGACCATGGGGCAGCGCCGGGCGCTCGAGCGCTAGGACATCATGGGCACCAACGCGGCAAAGTCGATCACCGCGGCCGGCACGGTCGTGCTGCGCCCCGGGGAGGAGGAGCCGGAGGTGCTCATGGTGCACCGGCCCCGCTACAACGACTGGAGCCTGCCCAAGGGCAAGGTCGCCGGCGACGAGTACCTGCCCGGCTGCGCGGTGCGCGAGACCCACGAGGAGACCGCGGTCACCGTCCGGCTGGGCATCCCGGTGAGCCGCATCACCTACCCGGTGGGCGGAGGCACCAAGTCGGTCTCGTACTGGCGCGGCCACCCGGTCGGGGAGGGGGCGCTCACCCCGAACCACGAGGTGGACGAGGCCGCCTGGCTTCCGGTGTCGCTGGCGCTGGAGCTGGTCACCTACGCCGACGAGCGCCCGCTGCTGCGCCAGGCCCTCGCGCTGCCGGAGGCCACGCCGCTGCTGGTGGTGCGCCACGCCAAGGCGATGGCCCGGGTGAACTGGTCGGGACGCGACCAGGCCCGTCCGCTCGACGAGCGCGGACGCCGGCAGAGCCGACTGCTGGTGCCGCTGCTGGAGGCCTACGGCGTGGAGCGGCTGGCCTCGTCCACATCCGTGCGGTGCGTGAAGACCCTGCAGCCCCACGCGAAGGCCCACCGGCTCGAGGTGGAGTGCTGGACGACGTTCACCGAGGAGCAGGCCGCGACAGACGCCAAGGCGGTCGCGACGCTGATGAAGCGGCTGGCCCGCCAGACCGCGGAGTCCGGGACGCCCACGGCGATCTGCGGCCACCGTCCGGTGCTCCCGGTGATGCTGGAGGCGATCGGGGTGCCCAGCAGGGCGCTCCAGCCGGGCGCGGCCCTGGTGGCCCACCTGGCGCCGCAGGGCGAGGTTGTCGCGGTCGAGGTGCACAAGCCGCGCGTCTGAGCAGCCCGCGCGCCGGGGTTCAGCGAGACGGCGGTGCCGCGCTGGCGCGGACGACGAGTTCGGGCTCGAGGACGAGGTGCTGGGTCGAGGCGACCCCGCGCTCGATCATCTCCAGCAGCAGGCCGACGCTCAGCCGTCCGATCTCGTCGAAGTCCTGGCGGATCGTGGTCAGGCCCGGGGAGAAGAACTCGGCCTCGGGGTAGTCGTCGAAGCCGACCAGGCTGACGTCCTCGGGACACCGCAGCCCCAGTTCGTGCATCGCGTGCAGCGTGCCGAGGGCCATCGAGTCGTTGGCGACGAAGATCGCCGTCACCTCCGGGTTCGCCAGCACCTGGCGGGCCGCGGCGTAGCCGGATGCCGCCGACCAGTCGCCGGCCTGCACCGGCGGCACCTCGGCGCCGGCGGCCTGGAGCGCCTCCTGCCAGCCGACGATGCGCTCGAGCCCCTCGTACCAGGCCCGCGGGCCGGAGATGTGCCACACGGTCCGGTGACCGAGGCCGAGCAGGTACTCGGTGGCCATCCGTGCCCCCACCCGCTGGTCGACCGACACCGCGGGGTAGGAGCCAGGGGTGCCGGCGTGGATCGCGACCATCGGCGGCAGGTCGGCGACCGCGGGCGACGCGTCCGCCTCGACCTCGGAGATGAGCGGCTGGAGCAGGATCACGCCGTCGGAGGACCGGGAGCGCAGCAGGCTGGCGCCCTGCGCCACCGCGGTCAGGTCGGGGTCGCTCAGGTGGGCGATGGTGACGCTGTAGCCCCGGTCGCGCGCGGCGAGCTCGATGCCGCGCAGCGCCGCCCGCGGTCCGTAGAGCGTGGTGTCGACGGTGAGGACGCCGATACTGCGGGAGCGCCCGCTGGCGAGGCCGCGCGCGAGCATGTTCGGCCGGTAGTCCAGCGAGTCCATGGCTGCGCGCACCCGGTCACGGGTCTGCGTGGCGACCTTGGCGTGCCCGTTGATCACCCGGGAGACCGTCATCGTCGACACGCCGGCAAGCCTGGCGACATCGGTGAGCGTCGGTGCTCGATACCCCGCAACGCCGCCGCCAACGACGTCATTCATGGGTGTTAGCGTATTACACCCCGCTCCGCACGCGGATCTCCCACTCCAACTTCTCGGACGCAGTTCACCCTGCGTTCACCCGGCGGTCCCGGATCGGTCAACCGGGATCCCTAGCCTCGGCGGCAGAGCAAAACCGCTCTCGTGTACTCAAGTCGAAGGAAGAGCGTGAGAATCAAGCCGATCGCCGCCGCTGCCCTGGTCACCGCGACCACCCTGGCCCTCGCTGGCTGTGCGACCAACGAGACCCCCGCCGCCGGCAACACCAGCGCCTCGGGCGGCAGCCAGACCCTGACCGGTGTGGGTGCCAGCTCGCAGAAGGCCGCCCAGGAGAAGTGGGTGGCCGAGTTCCAGACCAAGAACCCCAACATCACCGTCAACTACTCCCCCGACGGCTCCGGCGCCGGGCGTTCGGCGTTCATCGCCGGCGCGGCCGCCTTTGCCGGCTCGGACCGTCCGCTCAAGGACGAGGAGATGGGCGCGGGCAAGTTCGCCGGCTGCGCCGCCGACTCCAGCGCGCTGAACCTGCCGGTCTACATCTCCCCGATCGCGGTCATCTACAACATCGAGGGCGTCACCGACCTGGCCCTGGACCCCGAGGTCGTCGCCGGCATCTTCGCGGGCAAGATCACCAAGTGGAACGACCCCGCGATCGTGAAGACCAACCCGAGCGCCAAGCTGCCGGACGCCACCATCACCGCGGTGCACCGCGCTGACGACTCCGGCACGACCAACAACTTCACCGACACGCTGAACAAGCTGGCCCCGTCGGTGTGGACCGTCCCGGCGTCCGACACCTTCCCGGCCGACTTCGGCGGTGAGGCGGCCAACGGGACCTCCGGTGTCGTCCAGGCCGTCACCGGTGGCGCCAACACGATCGGCTACGCCGACGCGTCCGCCGCCGGCAGCCTGGGCAAGGCCAGCATCATGGTGAACGGCAAGCCGCTCCAGCCGACGGCCGAGGCCGCCGCCGCCATCCTCGACAACTCCAAGACCGTCGCCGGGCGCGAGGCCAACGACCTCGCCTACAGCCTGGACCGCACCTCGGAGGGCGTCTACCCGGCGGTCCTGGTCTCGTACGCCATCGTGTGCCAGACCTACAAGGACTCCGCGGTCGCGACCCTGGTGAAGGACTACGTGGGCTACATGGCCTCCGCGGACGGCCAGGCGGCCGCAGCGAGCGCAGCCGGGTCCGCCCCGCTGTCCTCGGCGCTGCAGGCCAAGGTCAAGACGGCCCTCGACTCGGTGAAGTGAGCCCCACCGAGTGACGACCGGAGTGGGCGGCGGCGCCATCCACGCGGTCTGGGGGACGGTGTACGTCACCGGCATGGCCACGCTCATCTCGGTGCCCATCGGCCTGCTGACGGCCATCTACCTGGCCGAGTACGGCGTGCGGAACCGACTGNGTGACGACGGCTGGGGGCGGCGCCGGGGGCCCGGGCCCCGCCCCGCCACGTACCCTTTGGGAAGCCACCAGAAAGCAGAACGAGCCGATGACCGAGAAGCTCACGCGGCCACCCACGGCCGACCCGGACGCAAGGCCGCCCGCGCAGGCGGATCCTCGCCGCCCGGGTGAGGCGATCTTCCGGGGCCTGGCCACCGGCGCGGGCATCACGATCCTGGTGATCCTCGCCCTCGTCGCCACCTTCCTGCTGATCCAGGGGTCCCCTGCCCTGTTCGCCGACCCGGCCAAGCTGGCCAGCCAGGGCTACGGCGAGTTCGCGTCCTGGGTGCTGCCCTACGCGTTCGGCACGGTCTGGGCCGCGCTGCTCGCCCTGCTGCTGGCCGTCCCCGTCGCCATCGGGATCGCCCTGTTCATCTCCCACTACGCCCCCCGCCGGCTCGCGCAGCCGCTGGGCTACGTGATCGACCTGCTCGCCGCGGTGCCCTCGGTGGTCTTCGGCCTGTGGGGCTCGCTGGTGCTGGCCCCCGCCGTCCGCCCGCTGTACGAGGCGCTCAACACCCACCTCGGCTTCATCCCGCTCTTCGCCGGCCAGGTGTCGGGCACCGGCCGCACGATCCTGACCGCCGCCATCGTGCTGGCGACGATGATCCTGCCGATCATCACCAGCCTGTGCCGCGAGGTGTTCCTCCAGGCGCCCCGGCTGCACGAGGAGGCCGCCCTCGCCCTCGGCGCGACGCGCTGGGAGATGATCAAGATGGCCGTCCTGCCGTTCGCCCGTCCGGGCATCATCGCCGCGATCATGCTGGGCCTGGGGCGCGCGCTGGGCGAGACGATGGCGGTGACCATGGTGCTCTCCGGCAGCCGCAACATCACCTTCGAGCTGCTCACGAGCCAGAACCCGAACACCATCGCGGCAACGATCGCGCAGAACTTCCCCGAGGCGTTCGGCCTCAAGACCAACCAGCTGATCGCCGCCGGCCTGGTGCTCTTCGTGATCACCCTCGCCGTGAACAGCATCGCCCGCTGGATCGTGGCGCGGCGCGCCGAGTACTCGGGAGCGAACTGATGGCCACCATCGTCCACGCCGCGGAGACCCTCACCGCCGGGCGGCTGCCCCGGGCAACCGTCCCGGTGTCGCTGGTCGGGAGCGTCCTGCTGGGGTACGCGCTCGCGATCCTGTTCACCGGCGGCGCCAACATCGGGCTCGCCGTGGCGCTGGCCTACCTGCTCTTCCTGCTGGTGATGGAGATCGCCGCCCGGGTCGTCGAGGGCCCGCGGCAGGCGTCGGACCGGCGGGCCACGAACCTCGTCGTCGGCGCGTTCGTGCTGGCGCTGCTCCCGCTGGGCTCCCTGGTGTGGGAGGTGCTCAGCAAGGGCTTCCCGCGCTTCGACGTGCCGTTCTTCAGCCAGTCGATGCGCAACGTCGTCGGCGCGGGCGGCGGCGCCATCCACGCGGTCTGGGGGACGGTGTACGTCACCGGCATGGCCACGCTCATCTCGGTGCCCATCGGCCTGCTGACGGCCATCTACCTGGCCGAGTACGGCGTGCGGAACCGACTGTCGAAGGCGATCACCTTCTTCGTGGACGTGATGACCGGCGTTCCGTCCATCGTGGCCGGCCTGTTCGCCTACGCGTTGATGGGTCTCCTGCTCGGCCCCGGCAGCCGTTCCGGCTTCGCCGGCAGCATCGCGCTGTCGGTGCTCATGATCCCGGTCGTGGTGCGCTCCAGCGAGGAGCTGCTGAAGCTGGTGCCCAACGAGCTGCGCGAGGCGGCCTACGCCCTCGGCGTGCCCAAGTGGCTGACGATCGTGAAGGTCGTGCTGCCCACGGCGGTCTCCGGCCTGGTCTCCGGCGTGATCCTTGCCATCGCCCGGGTCATCGGCGAGACCGCCCCCCTGCTGATCGCCGCCGGCTTCACCGCGTCCATGAACAACAACCTGTTCGAGAATCCGATGATGACCCTCCCGGTCTTCGTCTACGACTCCTACGCCCACCCGGGCACCGACGTGCAGGCCTACTGGGACCGCGCGTGGGCGGGTGCGCTCACCCTGATCCTGATCGTGATGATCCTGAACCTGGCCGGCCGGCTGATCGCCCGCCGGTTCGCACCGAAGACGCGCTGAGAGAGAACCCATGTCCAAGCGGATCGAGACCACCGACCTGAACGTCTACTACGGCAACTTCCGCGCCGTGGAGGACGTGACCATCACCATCGAGCCGCGCTCGGTGACCGCCTTCATCGGGCCGTCCGGCTGCGGCAAGTCGACTTTCCTGCGCACGCTGAACCGCATGCACGAGGTGATCCCCGGTGCCTACGTCGAGGGCGAGGTGCTGCTGGACGGGGAGAACCTGTACGGCCCCGGCGTCGACCCCGTCCGGGTGCGCCGCCAGGTCGGCATGGTGTTCCAGCGCCCCAACCCGTTCCCCACGATGTCGATCAAGGAGAACGTGCTGGCCGGCATCCGCCTGAACAACCGCCGGATGCCCAAGGCCGACCAGGACGACCTCGTCGAGCGGTCCCTGAGGGGGGCGAACCTGTGGGAAGAGGTCAAGAACCGCCTCGACCTGCCCGGGTCCGGGCTGTCCGGCGGCCAGCAGCAGCGCCTGTGCATCGCGCGGGCCATCGCCATGGAGCCGCAGGTGCTGCTGATGGACGAGCCGTGCTCCGCCCTCGACCCGATCTCGACCCTGGCGATCGAGGACCTGATGTCGGAGCTGAAGGAGCAGTACACGATCGTCATCGTCACCCACAACATGCAGCAGGCCGCACGGGTGTCCGACGTCACCGCGTTCTTCAACATCGCCGGCACGGGCTCGCCGGGCAAGCTGATCGAGGTCGGGCCGACCGACAAGATCTTCTCCGCCCCGGACGTGCAGGCCACGGAGGACTACATCTCCGGCCGCTTCGGCTGACCGGCCACCCAGCCTCCTCGCCTAGTATTTGGGCGTGAGCAGCAGCGCGGGGTGGTACCCCGATCCGGGCGGCCAGCCGGGCATGTACCGATGGTGGACGGGTACGAGCTGGACCACCGCGATCACCGCGAGCCCGCAGACCACGCCCCCTCCGGTCACCGCCGGAGGCGTGGGCCAGGTGGACTACGGGTCGGGCGGCTACCCGTACGCGCCGACCCGGCGCAAGGGCGTCCTCGGCTGGTGGCTGGGCGGCGCCGCTGCGCTCGTGGCCGTGGTGGTCGCGATCATGCTTGTCGTGCAGCAGTTCGGCGGCGGCACCGGGCCGCTGCTGCCCGACATCGGCAACAACGAGCCGACCTCGAGCGTCACCCCGAACATCTGCCCCCCCGCGTCGACGTCCGACACGGCGCCGCCGACGTCCAACGCCCCGTCGGGCTGGGTGGCCAGCGGCAACCTCGGGTTCCCCGAGCTGGGAGCCCCGTGGGAGAACACGCTCGACAACCGCGTCCCGTGGGGGTCGCTGTCGCGGGTGCAGGAGGTCGTCGACCAGGCCAACTACGACGGTTCCGGGTCCAACTGGGTGGCCAGCATCCTGGTGAGCGACCTGTTCGTCGGCGACGGCTTCGCCAGCACGAAGGTGGCTGCGGAAACCGTGCTGAAATGCGTCCTCGGCACCTACTACGCCGACACGGTGGTGACCACGTCTCAGCTAAGCAGCGCACAGCACGACGTCGACGGCCACCCGGGGTGGCTGATCGAGACCCAGCTGAGCTTCGACATCCCCCAGCTCAACGCCAAGGGCGAGCGGGTCCTGCTGCTGGTCGTCCAGACCAGCGACGACGACTACGGGCTGTTCTACGCCTCCGTCCCCGACACCAGGTCGGAGCTCGTCCCGGACGCGCGCAAGGCCCTCGCCGGCCTGCGGGTGTTCAGCTGACCGGCGGCCCTAGCCGCAGCTGAACCGGCCCAGCCGCGCCTTCAGCGCGAGCACGCGGGCCGCGGACTCGGCCACGCGTGCCGCGAGTTCCGGGTCGTCCTTCGCCGCGGCGTAGAGGCCGTCCGCCATCGCGCCGGCGGTGCGTGCGTCCACGGTGAGGGCCAGGTCGCCCCCGGCGGCCACGAAGCGCTCGGCGCGCCGGGCGACGGGCACCGAACGCAGCGCCGCCGCCGCGCCGAGGTCGTCGCTGACCACCACGCCCTCGAACCCCCACTCCCGCAGCAGCCCGACGACCGTCGGGGAGAACATCGCCGGACGGTCGGGGTCGATCCGCCGGTAGGTGGCCGAGGACACCATCACCGCGTCCGCTCCGTGCTCGACGGCGTCGCGGAAGGGCGTGAGCAGGGCGCTGGAGGTCGTCGTCGTGGTGTCGAGGACGGACGTCGCGAAGTCGGTGTTGCCGCGGACGGCGCCGAGGCCGGGGAAGTGCTTGACCGCCACGCCGACCCCCGCGGCGTGCAGGCCAGCGGAGAACGCGGCGACCTTCTTCGAGACCTTCTCCGGGTCGGACCCGTAGCCCCTGCCGAGCCGCGCGACGGGTTCGTTGGACGCCCGGAACTTCGCCGGCACGACGTCGGCGACCGGGGCGAGGTCGAGCAGCACGCCGGCCTTCGCCATCGCCCGCCCCCAGCCCTCCGCGGCCGCGGCGAGGCCGGCGTCGGTGAGCCGGGCCTGGCGAGCAGCGGACGGGATCGTGCCGAAGCCCGGACCCTTCAGCCGTTGCACGAGCCCACCCTCCTGGTCCGCGGCGACCAGCAGGTCCTCCCCGCCCAGTTCGCGCAGCCGGGCGGTCAGCTCGGCGACCTGCTCCACGCCACCCGGGGTGGGGCCCATCACGATGGCGGAACCGAGGTGGTGGTCGGTGATGGCGGCCTTCTGCGTGCCGGTGAGGTCGACCCCCACCCCCACCATCACCAGCTGGCCGACCTGCCGTCGCAGGCCGAGCGCGCCGGCCTCCGCGGTGCAGGCGGGTGCCCCGGCCGGCGTGGCCGACGGGCCGGACGGAGTGGGCGCGGCCGAGGTCGCGGACGGCGTCACGGTGGGGGGCTGCGGCGATGGCGCCGTGGACGGCCCCGCCGGCGCCGTGCACCCGGCCATCACCAGGCCCGCCAGAACCAGCCCGGCCGTGCCCGTGGCGCCGCGCCTCATCGCAGCGCCGCGTCCAGCGCGTCCACGACGACCCCGAAACTGGGGTGCACCTGGTCGCGGGAGAGCGCGGCCACGTCGTCCGCGGTCACCAGCGGTTGCAGCAGCTTGGTGGCGTCCGGCCCGAGCAGGTGGGCGCCGAGGAGCCCGCCGTCCGCGTCCAGGATGACCTTCGCGTACAGGTCCGGCGCGACTCCGGGCGCCGTGATGCCGGCGCGTTCGGCCACGCCCACCCGGTACGCCAGGCCCTGCTCCCTGCACGCCCGCTCGGTGAGGCCGAGGGCGGCCACCTGCGGCCCGCTGAAGACCGCGCGCACGCCCGGTCGCCCCGCTCCCGACGCCGACCCGGCGGGGTCGAGGAGCTGCCGGCGCAGCGCGTGCAGCGCCGCGGCCGGGGTGCGCCCCCGCGGGTCGCAGAGCGCCCATACTCCTTCCGCTGTGGTCCGCTGGTGGTCGTCGACGCGGATCCGGCCCTCATCGTCGGTCTCGACGCCCGCGCGCGGCAGGTCCAGGCCCGCAACGTCCGGGACCCGGCCGGTGGCCAGCAGCAGGTGGTCGGCCTCGAAGAAGTACTCGATCCCGTCGTCGTCGGTAGTGCCCACCTCGACCCGCCCCCCCGCCTCCGCGACCGAGGCCAGGTGCTGTCCCAGCCGCAGCACCACGCGGCGGCTGAGCAGGTCGGTGAACCGGCGGGAGATGTCGTCGTCCTCGCGCCGCAGCAGGCGCCCACCCCGGTGCAGCAGGGTCACCTGCGTGCCGAGGGCGGCGAAGATGTGCGCGTACTCGGCGGCGGCGGCCCCGCCACCGACGATGATGAGTGAGGCCGGCAGCGCCTCCAGCGCGAGGATCGAGTCGCCGTCGTGGATCCGGCCGGCCAGGTCCGGGTCGTCCGCGCCCGGCACGTCCGGCAGGTGGGGACGGCAGCCGGTGGCGATCACGAACCGGTCGGCGCTGATCTCCTCGCCGTCCACCCGGAGGGTGCGCGGGGCGAGGAAGCGCCCCGGCCCGTCGAACGCGACGATCCCGGGACCGGTGGCGGCGGGGACGGCGGCGGCGACCCGGTCGCGCAGGTCGGACCAGCGGACGCGCACCTGGCCGGTGTCGATGCCCAGCGCGGACGCGTGGCGGGCCTGCTCGGCGACGTCGGCCACCTGGGCCAGCAGGGGGACGACGTCACCCGGACGCTGGTGCCCGTCCACCACGGCGACGTCCCAGCCCGCGAAGTGCTCGCCGAGGACGGCGGAGCCGATCACGCACAGGTCGAAGTGCCGCATGCCCCGATTGTGGCACGCACCACCGACCGTCCGGCCCCCCGGACGGCGGGTCGGTGGCCGGCCCGTGCGGCTAGATGTACTCGGCCAGGACGTGGGTGACACCGGCTGGTTGACGAAAGAGGAGAACCCCCACTGGGGTGTGACTTGCGAAGGTCCACATCCCAAGGAGGTTCTCCCGTGTCCCAATGTAGGGCTCATCTGA
>NZ_CAXWGX010000003.1:0-88254 GCF_964266745.1 Propionicimonas sp. T2.31MG-18 | reverse complement strand
GGAGGGGGGCGGGCGGGTTAGGAGAGGGGGCCCAGGAGGTACTGGCGCAGGGCCTGGGCGGGGCGCTTCTGGTTGCCGTGCTCGGCCGTGAAGGCAGCCGTGGCGTCGGTGCCGCACAGGGCGATGATGCGCTGCGGGCCACCGGGGTGCGCGTCGATCCAGGTGGTGAGGTCGTAGACGTTGCCGTCCACCGCCGCCCAGCAGGACGACCGCTTCGCGTGCGAGGCGACGTCGGCCATCGTGTAGCTCGTGGCTGCGCCGGTGCTGCCGGACGACGAGGGGGTCGAGGAGCCGGACGGGGTCGAGGAGCCTGACGCCGACGGCTCGGCAGCCGTCGGGTGGTCGTTGGCGCTGGTCACGACGCCGGCCCACGCGGCCTGTGCTCCGGAGTGGCCCACCAGCACGGTGACGCCGGTGACGACGACGGCCAGGACGGCGGCGATCAGACCGGACGCGGTGGTGGCCAGCGAGCGCGGGCGACCGGCGCCGCCCGAGCGCCGGTGCAGGAAGAACCAGATGCCGGCGACCGCGACGAGCGCGACGGCCAGGATCGGCAGCAGGTCACCCCAGGCCGCGTGGGCCTCAGGCTCGCCGACCCGGGCGGCGAGGGCCTCGCCGGACTCCTTGGCCACGAACGCCGCACCCGTGCCGACGACCAGGGTTCCCAGGGTCAGCCACCCGAACCGGTCCGCCCACGACGGCACGATGACCAGGACGATGAGTCCGAGCGCAGCGAGCGGCAGCAGCACGACGGCGAAGTGGACGACGAGAGGGTGGACGGGAAGTCCGGCGATGGCGTCGAAGACGGACTCGAGTGGCGTCAGCATGACCACGACGGTAGGCGGGCCCACCTCAAGCGAACCTCAAGGGCGGGGCAAGCCTGCCCGAAGTCCGCTCAGGCGCGGGTGAACTCGGGACTGCCGTCGACGCAGGTGGCCAGGATCCGGACCTCCTTGCCCTCCCCCTCCTCGTCCTCGGCCTCGTTGGCCTCGAACTCGACGTGCAGCCGCTCCGGCCCGTGCTCGTAGACCTCCACCCGGTAGCCGAGGCTCGGGACGGCCGTCTCCAGCCGGATGGCATCGCCGGTGCAGGCCGCGGTGATCTTGCCCACCTTCCCGCTCCAGGACGTCACCGCCTGCCCGGGGGCGGCGCTCGGGGTCTCGTCGGGCGTGGTGACGACGACGGGCTGTCCGACGCGCGCGCCGACGGAGGAGATCACCACCCAGGTGAGGGTCGAGGCGCCCGCGACCGTGGCGACCCACAGCAGCGCCGCCAGCGCCAGCCTCCGTCCTCGCACCGGCCCATCATGGCACCCGCCGACCCCCGGCCGGAGTACCTTACGGGGCATGACGCGCGTGCTGGTGGTCGAGGACGACCCGGCGATCGGCCGCCTCCTGCGCCGGACGCTGACCGACCTGGGGAACGTGGTGACGGTCGCGTCGGACGGCGCGTCGGGACTCTCCCTCGCGCTCAACGAGCAACCGGACGTCGTGCTGCTCGACCTGGGGCTGCCGGACCTCGACGGACGCCAGGTGCTGCGGATGCTGCGGGCGATCAGCCAGGTCCCGGTGATCGTGGTCACCGCCCAGGACGACGACCGCACCGTCGTGCAGGCCCTCGACGCCGGCGCGGACGACTACCTGGTGAAGCCGTTCGGCAGCGAGCAGCTGGCCGCCCGGATCCGGGCCGTGCTGCGCCGCTCCGCGCCGTCCGGTGCCGGGGACCCCACCGTGCGCATCGGCGAGCTCGAGATCGACCCGGCCCGACATCAGGTGCGCCTCGGCGGCGAGCCGGTCGAGCTCTCCCGCAAGGAGTTCGACATGCTCTGGCTGCTGGCCACCCGGCCCGGTGAGGTCGTCACCAAGCGCGAGCTGCTCGCGGACGTGTGGGGGCTCCCCTTCGGCGGCGGTGACCGGACGGTGGACGTGCACCTCAGCTGGCTGCGCCGCAAGCTCGGGGAGACCGCTGCGGAACCGCGCTACCTGCACACCGTGCGCGGGGTGGGCATCCGGCTCGCGGCCCCCGGGTCGGACGACTGATGCGTCGCCAGGTCAGCCTGCTGGTCGCCGCGATCAGTGCGGCGATCGTGGCGTCCTTCGTGATCCCGCTGCTGCTGCTGGTGCAGACCCTCGCCGAGGACCGGGGCATGGCGATCGCCAGCCAGCAGGCGAACATCGTGGCCGTCCTGGTGTCCGGGCTGCACGAGAACCCGCGGCTGGCCGACGTCCTTCAGCCCACACTGACCAACTCCCCGGCCCGCACCAGCGTCGTGCTCGCCGACGGCACGGTGCTCGGCGCGCCCTGGCCGGACGCGGCCGCCGACCCCGAGTACCAGCGCGCGCGGCTCGGCGCGGCCTTCTCGGTGCGCGACGCCGCCGGCGGCCGCGTCTACGTGCCGGTGCTCGCCGACGGGGGGGTCGCGGTCACTCGCGCCACCATGACCGCCGCCCAGCTGGCCGAGGGTGTCCCGCTGGCGTGGGTGAGCGTGATCGCGCTCGGCCTGCTGCTCACCGAGGTCTCCGTGCTGGTCGCGGCACGGGTGGGACGCGGCGTGAGCCGGCCGCTTCTCGCCGTCGCCGACACCGCGCACCGCCTGCGCGAGGGCGACCTCGGCGCCCGGGCACCACTGGCCGGGCCGCCCGAAACCGTCGAGCTGGGCTCGGCGCTGAACGGGCTGGCCGACCGCATCGAGCAGCTGCTGGCGGCCGAGCGGGAGAATGTCCGCTCCCTCGCGCACCGGCTGCGCACCCCGGTGACCGCGCTGCGGCTGGAGGCCGAGCAGGTCGAGGACCCGGTGGGCCGGGCCGAGCTGGCCGAGCTCGTCGGGCAGCTGCAGGCGTCCATCGACGGCGTCGTGCGGGACGCGCAGCGCCCCCTCCGGGAGGACCTCCCGGGGGCGTGTGACGCCACCGCGGTCGTGGCCGCCCGGATCGACTACTGGCGCCCGCTCGCGGAGGATCAGGGACGGGCCGTCGCGGTCTCCCTCCCGTCCGGCCCCCTCCGGGTGGGGCTGAGCGAGCTCGAACTCTCCGACGTCGTGGACATCGGCATCGACAACATCTTCGCCCACACCCCGGAGGGCACCGCGTTCGGCGTCGCACTGTCCCGGGTGGGCGAAGAGGTGGTGCTCGTCCTCTCCGACGAGGGCCCGGGCTTCCCCACCGTGCGTCCCGCGGCGCGGCAGGGCACCTCCGGCATGGGGCTGGAGATCGCCCGCCGGCTCGTCGGGCGCGCGCGCGGCATCCTCGAGACGTCTCCCGCGGGGACCCCCGGCGGAGAAGTGCGGATCAGGATGCCGCTGGGCACGGCCTGAGGAGCGGACGCCGGCCTCAGGGCAGCGCGCCGTAGGTGCGTGCCCGCCGGACGAGCTCCGCCCGGGAGTCCGCCTGGAACTTCTCCCTCAGCGTCACCACCTGCTTGCGGACGGTGTTGACCGACACGTGCAGCCGGCGGGCGATGTCGGGCACCGACTCGTCCGTGGCCAGCAGGGGCAGCAGGACGGTCTCCCGCTCGGTGAGGTGCAGGGGCCGCGCGCCGCCGTCCCGGGAGTCGTTGAGCCCGGCGAGCCGCTCGCGGAGCACCCCGAGCCTGGGGTCGGCGGTGTCCAGCTCCGGCCCGCACGCGGTGAGCAGGGCCTCCCTCGCGGCCGTCGGCAGTAGGGCGAGGTGGGCGAACGAGCTGGTGGCGAGCAACCGGTTCAGCTCGCGGAGCGCGTCCCTGCGCATGGCGTCGTCGGCGCTGCCGTCCAGGAGGGCCGCACCGGAGCGCAGCAGCGCCAGCCGGTGCCGGTCGGTCGTCTCAAGGCCGTCCTCATACGGCCCGGCGTCGGCGAGCCGGACGGCCTGCGCGTACTGCCCCGCCCACACGTGGACGAGGGCCCGGGACGCCAGGCGAAGGTGCGCCGGCATGGCCTCGACCACCTGGGTGGCGGCGCCGAAGGCCCCGGCTCTGGTGAGCAGCCCGACGCGGGCGCGGGCGAGCAGCGCCTCGCCCAGCGGTTCGTCCTGCTCGCGGCCCAGCATCGAGAGGCGCTGGACCTCGGCGGCCAGCGTGCTGACCCCCAGCTCCGGGTCGCCCCACAGGGCGGACTGCCACGCGACGAGCGCCGCGCGCACCGACCACACCCCCGCCAGCGCGGACTCCTCCGCCGAGACCAGGGCCAGGACGTCCTCGAGCGCGTCACGGTCCAGGCGCCGCACCGCGTGGTTGCCGCGGGCGAGCAGCGCGTAGACCTGCCCCATGCCGCGCAGCCCGCGCACGCCCAGCCCGTCGTCGAGCGCGGCCGGTGCCGCGCGCAGCCCTGACGGCTCGTCGTCGGAGGAGAGGCTGCGCGCGAGGGCGTCGACGCCGGACGCGATGACGGCCACCGGCTCCCAGTCGGCGAGGATCGTGGCCCAGCGCGCCTCCTCGACCGCCCCGAGCGGGTCGTGCCGGAACAGCGCGAGCCGGGCGGAGAAGGCGCGGAAGATCGCCTGCGGCGTCCGACCCGGGCTGCGCCCCTGGCGCGACCTCGCGTCGATGAACGCGTCGATCTCCTGCTTGGTGCGCCAGGCGGCCTCCAGCGACTGGCCCACACGGGTGGACGGCAGCCGACGCTCCCCGATCATGCGGAACGTGCCGGCGCTGACCGCCTCGTCGCTGTGCTCGCGCACCGACCAGTCCGCGTGCAGCATGGCGGAGTCGAGCATCAGTCGCTGCAGCACCGCCTCCGACTCCTGGCGCGGGGTTCCGGCCAGCAGGGACGCAGCGGCCCCGGACGCCCAGGTCAGGATCGGGTGCAGGTAGCGGGCCTCGAGCGGCAGGTCGCGGAACACCTCGAGCGTTGGCCGCGAGAGCCCGGTGGTCTGCTCGCCCAGGAGCAGCCAGACGCGCTCGAAGAGGTCCCAGCGCGACAGCCCCCGCGCCCAGGCGGTGATCTCGTCCACCAGGTGCAGGTCGGGCTCCTCGGCCCACGCCTCGACCAGTCGGGTGCAGATGGCCTGGCCGCCGCCGAGGCCCTCCAGCTCCGACTCCAGCGCCGCGGCCCATTCGGGACGGAAGACGAAGGTGTCCGGCCGCGGTCCGGGTTCGGCGATCCCCGTGCGGCTGACCACGAGGGCGAACGCCTTCCACTCCATGGCGAGCCCGTCGCCGAAACACCGTGCGGCGAGCTGGTGGTAGTGCTGGTCGACCACCGGCCACAGCGTCAGCACCGCCACCCATCGCCCCAGCGGCGCAGGGATCTCGAGTGCGGATTCCGCAGGGTCGGTGTGCTCATCTCTCAATTGGCGGGGAATTGATAGCGGCAATTCCGCACCTGTCATGGGCAGCCTTCCGTCGCGGCGGATCTTCGCAGGCTGATCCTCCCGGCGCAGCCGCGCCCGTACACGAGGACCGGCAACCTGCCGGTAATTGCATCTTCTGCCTCTGACAAGGGCATCGGCAATCCGACGTGCGGTGAATGGATCTACGTACATCCACGCATCCGCGCTCGCGCGTGGGTCGCACAGGCCGGGGTCACCCGCCCGGCCGGGACCGCGCCGTGATTCGAAGGTGCTCCGGCGCTCCCGGCTCAGTCGAGGGGGTGGTTGGCGACGAAGACACCGTCCGGATCGACCTGACGGCGCACGGCGCGCAGCCGCTCGAGGGCGTCCGGGGCGAACGCGGCGGCGGCGTCTGCCGGCTGCTCGGTGAAGTTGAGGAAGCGGCGCCCCCGGGACCACGGCCGGAGCGCCTCGACAGCGCGGGCCGCGTCGGCCCGTCCCTGCTGCTGGAGCTCGGCGCTCGAGGCGCCGGCGAGGACGTAGGCGGCGTACGCGCCGGGGACCCTGTCCAGGGCGCCGCCGCCGGGGTGCGGTCGTCCCAGGGCACCGCCGAGGTGGCGGACCTCTGCGCTCAGCAGCGAGGTCGGCGCGTCCGGTCCGGCGCTCTCGACCAGCGCGTCGGCCGCGGCGGCGTCGAAGGAGTCGAGGAGCGTGTGGCCGGACACCGATGCCGTGGGGAGTTCCGGGTCGAAGTGCATGCGGGTGACCGCCTGCACCGGGGTCGGCCCGAAGGTGTCGACGCTCGGACGCAGCGCGCGCAGCGGGGCGATGAGGCGCGCTGCGGCCTCCGGGTCACCCAGGACGGCTCCGTCGACGACCACCATCTGCCGCCCGGGGAAGAGGCGGTGCGCGTCCGGGCGCCGCGGGCTGCCGAGCAGGCGCAGCGCCGTGGTGGCGGTCTCGGGCAGGTCCCGGGTCCAGCGGGCCCAGGCGCGACACACCTCGCGGGCCCGCGAGCCCTCCCACAGCAGCACGCCCGCGAACACCTCGCTGACCGGCAGCAGGGCGAGTTCGAGCGCGGTCACCACCCCGAGGTTGCCGCCGCCGCCGCGCAGCGCCCAGAACAGGTCCGGCTCGCTGCCGGCGTGCACGCGGTGCAGCGTGCCGTCGGCGAGCACGACCTCGGCCGCGACCACCTGGTTGCACGCGAGGCCGTGGGCGCGGGCGTACCAGGACAGCCCGCCGCCGAGGGTGTAGCCGACGACGGAGACGTCCGGTCCGCTGCCGTGGGTGACGGCGAGGTCGTGGGCAGCGGCGGCGTCCACCACGTCGGCCCAGGGCGTGGCGCCGAGCACCCGCACGACGCGACGGGCGGGGTCGACGGCGACACCCGTGAGGCCCGACAGCTTCAGCAGCACGGCGTCGTCCATGCGGCCGGTGAGCGGACCGGCGTTGTGGCCGCCGGCCTGGGGCACGACCCTCAGCCCCGCGGCCGTTGCGGCCCGCACGACGGCGACCACGTCCGCAGCGCTCGAGGCGACGGCGATGGCGGCGGGCCGCTGGTCGACGGCGAGGTTCCACGGGAGGCGGCCCCGCTCGTAGCCGGGATGGCCGGGAAGCAGCACCAGACCACCGCCGAGCAGCGCCTGGAAGGTGCGGGCCTGGGGGGTGGTCCCGGTCGGGGCGGAGGTCACACTGGTCTCCTCACCTGGTGGTCGGGCGGAGCGGTGGCGGCTGGCGTCCCCGCGCACCCGACAACCGTGCGTCCCTCCAGCCCGCGCGGTCCAGAGCCATCCTGCACTTGGTGCAGGACTTGGTCAGGGGCTTGGTTGCACGCCGTGCGGGAGGACCGCGCCTTCGTGGCGGGAGTCCACCCTCGTGGCGTCCTCTCGGCAGGCAGCTCAGCGGGACGTGCCGGAGAAGGGACTTGAACCCTCACGCCCGAAGGCACAGGAACCTAAATCCTGCGTGTCTGCCAGTTCCACCACTCCGGCCCCAGACCGGGGGAGTCTACTGTGGCGCGCCCGCCGTGAGGCCGGGGTGTACCAAGCCGGTGGTGGTTCAGCGCACCAAGGACGCGAGTAAACGCGGTGCCACCCCTTCCGGAGGCCGTCCGCGCTTGCCAGACTCGATCCGGGAACACCACTTCGAAGCGTCCAGACCCAGAGGCGGCGTTCTCCCAGACCTCAGATGCGGGAGCGGATGGCCACCCCCTCCGTCCCCCTCCGGAGCCACCGGCCCCCGCATCGGCCGTCCCTCGCGGGACGACGCTGGCGCCCCGCGCGCCCAGCCGGAAGCCGAGGCCGTCGACACCCGGGACCCCCCGACCCGGGAATCGGCGGCCTCGACTCATTCGCCGTGCGGGTCGGTCCCACCGCCTCCGTCGTCGGCGTCACGGTCGGCCGCGGGGGACAGCTCCGGGTCGTCGACGGCGAAGGTGCGCACCGGGCCGGGTCCCGACTCCGCCGTCTCGAAGCGCACGGTCACCCGGCCCAGGCCCGAGCCCCACACCCAGCCCGCACCGTGACGCCGGTGCCACACGTCCGCGCCAGGGAGCCAGCCGGACGGACGCCTCGTCAGCGGCGCCTCCGCCTCCTCGACAACCCGCCCGGAGCCGGTCGTCTCCAGGTCGAACAGGGGCTCCTGCGCCACCTCGACCAGACCCGACACCCCCACGCCCAGCAGGCGGACCCCCTGGCTGGTCTCCAGCCCGTCCAGCAGCGTGCGGGCGACCTGGGCGACCACCTCGACCCGGTCGGTCGCCCCGTCGAGGGTGCGCGAGCGCGTCACGGAGGAGAAGTCGGGCCAGCGCACCTTGACCGTCACCGTGCGGGCGAACAGGCCCGCCCTGCCCAGCCGCTGGGCCACCTGGGTGGCCTGGCGGTCGGCGATGCCGGCGAGCACGCCGGGGTCGGACAGGTCGCGCTCGAAGGTGTCCTCGACCGAGATCGACTTCGTCTCACGCTCCGGTTCGATCGCCCGGTCGTCGTCGGCGAAGGCCAGGCGGTGCAGGTGCTCTCCCCCGGACCGCCCCAGTTCGCGCACGAGCTCGGCCTCGGAGAGTCCCTGGAGGTCCGCGACGGTGCGGACGCCGAGCCGCGCCAGCCGGTCCATCGTCGCCGGACCCACGCCGGGGATCGCCCGGGCCGGCAGCGGGGCGATCGTCGCCACCTCGGTGCCGGGCGCCACCAGGCGGACGCCGTCCGGCTTGGCCAGCTCGCTGGCGACCTTCGCGATGAACTTCGAGCTGCCCAGGCCGACGGAGGCGGTCAGCCCGCCGGTCTCCTCTGTGAGGCGGGCGCGCAGGCCGGCGGCCAGCGCGAGCAGGTCGGGCTCGGCGAGCGAGCGCTCCGGCCCCGCGGCCAGGTCGACGAACGCCTCGTCCAGGCTGAGCGGCTCGACCAGCGGCGACAGCTCGCGCAGGAGCCCCATGACGATCCGGCTCGCCGCGCGGTAGGCGTCGAAGCGCCCGGCGAGGAAGGCGGCGTGCGGGCACCGGCGCCGCGCCTCGCTCATCGCCATGGCCGAGCCCACTCCGAACCGGCGCGCCTCGTAGGAGGCGGTCGACACCACGCCGCGCAGCCCGACCCCCCCGACGATCACGGGCTTGCCCCGCAGCGAGGGCTTGTCGCGCTGCTCGACCGCGGCGAAGAAGGCGTCGAGGTCGAGGTGCATCACCGAGGCGTGGGACCGCACGGGTCAGCCCAGCGAGTCCAGGTAGGCCCGGCCGCGGGGTGAGAGGCGGTAGCCCACCCGCAGGCTCTCGGTGAGCCCGAGCGCCTTGAGCCGGCGGATGTCGGCCTTCATCGGTGGCACCTCCCGTTCGAGCAGGGCTGCCAGTTCCGTCGAGATCACGCCCGGGTTGTCGCGGATCCACTCCAGGATCACCCGGGTCCAGGGTCCGGTGCGCCGGCCCGCGTCGAGCCGGTCCACGGCCTTTGCGAGGACGGCCAGCTCGCCGACAGAGGGGACGTCCTCGCGCAATGCCACCCGGGGGTCCTCCCCCACCCAGGACAGCCGGACGCGGTACACGTGATCGCCGCCCTTGCCGGAGCGCGGGCCGCGGCGCACCGGCGCCACCGGGGCCACTGCGGGGAAGAGCTGGCGACGAAGCGCAGCCAGGTCGGCGAACCCGGCCGCGCGGGCATCCTGCTCGGTCAGGTCTCCGGGCCCCGGCACCTCCTCGACGGCGTCGAACGCCACGATGCCTGCGCTGGTCAGTTGCGTGCCGCCGACCCGGACCCGTGGCTCCTCCCACCGGCGGAACGCCAGCGTGACGGTGCCCTCACGAACCCCCTGTGCGATCCGGGCAGGCAGCAGCATCAGCGCCGCCGGTAGTGCACGAAGTCGAAGCCCGCGCGCGGCTCACGCGACACCTCGACCCACTCTGCGGGGTCGATCGCCGGCAGCCGGACCGACCCCTCCGCGACCGCGTGCACCTCGGTCAGGTCGAGGTCGGTCAGCAGTGGCCAGGCCTGCTCGTAGATGGTGCCGCCGCCGGCCACGTACACCTGGTCGTCGATGCCCGCGGCCAGGGCGAGCGCCTCCTCCAGGGAGCCGGCCGCGCGCCCCTCCGCCCGTCCGTCGGTGGGCAGGACCACCGAGCCGGGGCTCCGGGTGACGACGATGGTGGTGCGCCCGGGCAGCCAGCGGCCGATGGCGTCGTGCGTGCGACGCCCCATCACCAGCACGTGCCCGCTGGTCACCCGCTTGAAGCGGGCCCAGTCCTCGGCGATCTCGAACGGCTGGTGCTCCCCGTCCCCGATGACGCCGTGGGCGTCGACGATGGCGATGGCGATCAGTGACACGGGCTTGCCTCCTCCGCGGCGATCGTAGCCGCAGGCGCCGACGCAGCGGGACTCCGGTCGAGGGGGCGTCGAAGTCGCCATTGACACGCCTACCCGCCCGCCAGAGACTGGCAGTGCGGCCCACCCCCGCCGCTCGGGGCACTGTCGCCCGTTCGCGGGCCGGGGAGGACACGATGAGATCCCGACGTCCGGCGATCACCGCCGCAGCACTGTTCCTGGCCTTCCTTGCCCCCACACCGGCGCAGGCGGCCACGCCCGACGTCCCCGTCCTGGTCGCGCCCGCCAACGGGAGCACCGCCGCGGGCACCTCGCTGTCGCTGTCCGTCTCCGCCTCCGACCCGGACGGCGGCCCGCTCGACGTCCGCTTCGAGGGACGCCGCGCCGACGCCACGCAGGCCGGGGAGCCGTTCACGATCGTCGCCGTCCCGGACACGCAGAACTACACCTACAACGGCCGGACGGCGCTGCTCAACCAGCACATCCAGTGGGTCGCCGACAGCCGGACGCAGCTCAACACCGCGTTCGTGGCCCAGCTCGGCGACCTCGTCAGCAACCCCGCCGTGGCCAGCCAGTGGCAGGTCATCTCCGACGCGTTCGGGATCCTGGACGCCGCGGCGGTGCCGTACACGGTCGTCGGGGGCAACCACGACTTCGACACCACCACCGGCGCCTTCGCCGCCTACGACGCCGCCTTCCCGCCGTCCCGCTACGCCACGGCGACGTGGGCGCCGTCCACCGCACGCTACGGCGGCTACCTGGGGCAGAACCTGTTCGGGGCCGACCCGGTCGACCGTCGCAACATGGACAACTTCGCCCTGTTCAGCGCGGGCGGGATCGACTGGCTCGTGCTGAACCTGGAGTGGGAGGCCCCCGACTATGCGATGGACTGGGCGGCGAAGGTGCTCGACGCCTACCCCGACCGGCTCGCGATCATCGCCACCCACGCCTTCGTCGCGGAGAACGGCAACCGCTCCCCCATCACCGAGCGCCCCGGGGCGACGCCACCGGAGACCATCTGGACCAACCTGGTCAGGACCCACTGCACGGTGCGGCTGGTGCTCAACGGGCACTACCACAACAGCACCGGCGAGGCCCGGCGCTCCGACCTGAACTCCTGCGGCGACACCGTCCACCAGGTGCTCTCCAACTACCAGGACCGCCCGAACGGTGGCGACGGCTGGCTGCGCTACTACACCTTCGACCCCGTCGCTGACACGATGAGCGCCCGCACCTGGTCGACGAGCCTCAACCAGTTCGAGACCGACGACAACTCGCAGTTCACGGTTCCCTTCGTGCTGCCGGACGAGCCGACGGCCTTCGCCCCGATCGGCACCGCGACCGTCACCTCCGGGGCCACGGCGACCGTTCCCTGGACGGGGCTGGACGCCGGTGCGACGTATGAGTGGCGGGCGGTCGCCGACGACGGAACCACCACCGCCACCTCGAACACGTGGACGGTGACCACTCCCGGAACGGTGGCCCCGCTCGCCTCGGACGCGTTCGCCCGCGTCGGCTCCCGGTGGGGCGCCGCGGACGTCGGCGGCTCGTGGACCGACTCCGGCGCCGCCTACTTCGCCACCGACGGCACCTACGGGCAGGTGACCGTGTCCCGTGCCGGCTCCGGGCCCTCCGCGACGCTCCCGTCGGTATCGGCGAGGGACATCACCCTCACCACGGACGTGGCGCTGGCCGCGGTCCCGACCGGCGGGGCGTTCCTGCACACGACCATGGCCAGGGTGAACGGCACCACCTCCTACACACTCAACACCCGGATCGAGACGTCGGGCGCCCTGCGGCTCTACCTCTCCCGCGTGGTCTCCGGAGCGGAGACCCAGCTGAAGACCGTCGTCGTCAACGGCTTCGGCTACGCCGCCGGCGAGCGGCTGAAGGTCCGTTTCGACGTCCTGGGCCAGGGACCCACCACGCTGGAGGGAAAGGTGTGGCGCGCCTCGGGCACCGAGCCGCCCGCGCCGATGGTGGCGACGACGGACGCGACGGCCGGCCTCCAGTCCGCAGGCGCGGTGGGCCTGCGCTTCTACACCGGCTCGGGCACCACGAGCCTGCCCACCCGGGCCAGCGTCGACGCCATCCAGGTGCTGCCCTACGGCGGCACCCCGCCCGCCAACCAGCCGCCGGTGGCCGCGTTCACCGCCACCACCGGCGCGTGGCAGGTGGACGTGGACGCCTCGGGCTCCACCGACGACGGGACGATCACCGGCTACGCCTGGGACTTCGGCGACGGCGGTACCGGCACGGGCCGCACGGCCACCCACGACTACACCGCCGACGGCACCTACACCGTGAAGCTCACGGTCACCGACAACCAGGGCGCGTCCACCTCGGCGACCCGGCAGGTGGTCGTGACGAACGCGGCACCGACGGCCTCGTTCACCGCGAACGCCACCGGGCTGTCCGTGGCGGTGGACGCCTCCGCCTCGAGCGACGACGGGGCCGTCGCCGGGTACGCCTGGGACTTCGGCGACGGCGCCCACGGGACGGGCCGCACGGCGTCGCACACCTACGCCGCCGACGGCACCTACACCATCACGCTGACCGTGACAGACGACACCGGGCGGACGGCGAGCACCGACCGGCAAGTGAGTGTCGCGGCACCCACGACCACGGTGATCGCCTCGGACGCCTTCGCGCGCACACTGGCGTCCACGTGGGGGACGGCCGACACCGGCGGCTCCTGGACGATCACCTCGACCACCATGTTCTCGGTGAACGGCTCGCAGGGCCTGGTCACGATCCCGGCCGGGGGCAAGGGGCCGGTCGCCTACCTCGCCTCCGCCACCGCGCGGGACGTCTCGGTGGTCACCGACTTCGCGATCGACAAGGTGCCGACCGGCGGCGCGTACAGCCACTCGCTGCTGGCACGGATGAGCGGCACGACCACCTACTACCAGCTCACCGCGCGGGTGAACACCAACGGTTCGCTCCAGCTGTACCTGTCGCGGCTGGTCTCCGGGGTCGAGACGCAACTGAAGTCGGTGACGCTGGGCAGCTTCGCCTACGCCGCCGGCGACCGCGTGAAGCTGCGGCTGGACGTGTCCGGCACCGGGACCACCACTCTCGGCGGCCGGGCGTGGCGCGCCTCGGCGAGTGAACCGTCCGCGGACCAGGTGAGCGCCACCGACGGCACGGCCGCCCTGCAGGGTTCCGGGGCGCTGGGCGTGAAGTCGTACACCAGCTCCGCCCTCACGAGCCTGCCGGTGAAGGTCAGCGTCGCCGGCTTCCGGGTCACCCCGGCCGCCGGCTGAGCTCACACCGCGATCGGCGCCTTGATCCCGGGGTGCGGGTCGTAGTCGACGACCTGGATGTCGGCCAGCTCGAAGGCGTCGATCTCGGTGACGGCAGGGTTCAGCACGAGCCGCGGCAGCGGGCGCGGCTCGCGGGTGAGCTGCAGGCGCGCCTGCTCGACGTGGTTGGAGTACACGTGGGCGTCACCCAGGGTGTGCACGAAGTCACCGGCCTCGAGCCCGGTCACCTGCGCGACGAGGTGGGTGAGCAGCGCGTAGGACGCGATGTTGAACGGGACGCCGAGGAAGATGTCCGCCGAGCGCTGGTAGAGCTGGCAGCTCAGGCGGCCGTCCGCCACGTAGAACTGGAAGAAGGCGTGGCACGGCGGGAGAGCCATCTGGCCGAGCTGCCCCACGTTCCACGCGCTGACGATGTGACGCCGGCTGTCGGGATTGGTGCGGATCGACTCGATCACGCCCTTGATCTGGTCGACGTGGCCGCCGTCCGGCGTGGGCCACGAGCGCCACTGGTAGCCGTAGATCGGGCCCAGGTCGCCGTTGGCGTCGGCCCACTCGTCCCAGATCGTGATGCCGTTCTCGTGGAGCCAGCCGACGTTGGTCGAGCCGCGCAGGAACCACAGCAGCTCGCCGAAGATGCTGCGGGTGTGCAGCTTCTTCGTGGTGAGCAGCGGGAACCCCCGGGAGAGGTCGAACCGCATCTGGTGGCCGAACACGCTGCGGGTGCCGGTGCCCGTGCGGTCGGACTTCACCACCCCGTGGGTGAGCACGTGGTCGAGCAGGTCGAGGTACTGCTTCATCAGCGCTCCTTCAGGAGGTCGGAGAGTACCGGGACGATCGCGCGCACGGCCTGGCCGCGGTGGCTGATCGCGTCCTTCTGCTCCGGGGTGAGTTCCGCGTTGGTGACGGTGTTGCCGTCGGCGACGAAGATCGGGTCGTACCCGAAACCGTTGCCGCCCCGCGGCTCGAGCACCAGACGGCCCTCCATCACCCCGCGCACCAGGTGCTCGCCGCCGTCGGGGGTGACCAGCGCCATCGCGCAGACGAAGCGTGCGGTCCGGTCGGCGTCCGCGGTGTCGGTGAGCTGGGCGATCAGCAGGTCGAGGTTGCGGCTGTCGGTGGCCTCGGGACCGGACCAGCGGGCCGAACGGACGCCGGGCATGCCGTTGAGCAGGTCGACCTCGAGCCCGGAGTCGTCGGCGACCGCGATGTGTCCGGTGGCCGCGACCGCGGCACGCGCCTTGAGCAGGGCGTTGCCCTCGAACGTGCGCTCGGTCTCCGCGGGCTCCGGGTAGGCAGGGAAGGCGTCCAGGCCGCGCACGTCGGCGTCCACCCCCGCCGCGGCGAGGACGCGGTGCAGTTCTGCGGCCTTCTTGGCGTTGTGGGTGGCGACGACAACGACGCTCATGCGCGGACCACCGGCTGCGCCAGTGCCTCGTGCTGCCGCAGCGTCAGCTCCGCGCAGCCGGCCAGGCCGAGATCGAGCAGTTCGTCGAGCACCGCACGCCCGAACGGCCTGCCCTCTGCCGTGCCCTGCACCTCGACGAACTCCCCGGCGCCGGTGGCGACGACGTTCAGGTCGACCTCCGCACCGGAGTCCTCGCTGTAGCACAGGTCGAGCATCGGGGTGCCTCCGACGACGCCCACGCTGACGGCGGCGACGCTCCCCGTGAGCGGCTCGCCGGCGAGGGCTCCGCGCGCGCGGAGCCACTCCACCGCGTCGACGAGCGCCACGTAGGCGCCGGTGATGGACGCCGTGCGCGTGCCGCCGTCGGCCTGGAGCACGTCGCAGTCGAGCACGATCGTGTTCTCGCCCAGCGCCTGGTAGTCGATGACCGCGCGCAGGCTCCGTCCGATCAGCCGGCTGATCTCGTGGGTGCGGCCGCCGATGCGGCCCTTCACCGACTCCCGGTCGCTGCGGGTGTGGGTGGAACGCGGAAGCATGGCGTACTCGCTGGTCACCCAGCCCAGCCCGCTCCCCTTGCGCCAGCGCGGGACGCCCTCGGTGACCGACGCGGCCACGAGCACGCGGGTGGCGCCGAACTCCACGAGCACCGAGCCCTCGGCGTGGTCGAGCCAGTTGCGGGTGATGCGCACCGGGCGCAGGTCGGACGGGCCACGGCCATCAGCTCTGTTCACGCCGCTCACCCTAGCGGGACCCGCCGACACCCCCCAGTGGCCCTTCTGGACACCGTCCCGTCCCGAGATAGATGCCTACTCAGGCATATATCTCTTCGGGTATGTTCTTTCCATGAGTGTCCTCCAGCCGATCGAGCCCGTCCTCGGCGGTGTCGTCGACCCCGACGACCTCGTGGGCCGTCGCGACGAGCTGCGGCGCCTCGAGCGGGCCGTGGCCCACGGCGGGGCGTACCTGGTCGGCGACCGGCGCATGGGCAAGACCTCCGTGCTCCGCAAGGCCCGTCGCGAGCTCGAGGCGTCCGGCCACGTCGTGCTGTACGTCTCGGCGGAGACCGACACCCTGCGCAAGTTCGAGGACGCCGTCGCGGAGGCCATCCGCGCGCACCCGGTGCTCGGGCCGTCCTGGCGCACCTGGCGCCGCTCGTTCGAGGGCGAGGTGACCCTCGGCTTCCTCGGGCAGTCCCTGCGCCTCCAGGGCGCGGCCAGCCGGGGCGCGGACCCCGAGCGCGACGTGTTCGTGCTGTGCGCGCGCGCCGCGGAGCGGGCGGGCGCCCCGTCCTTCGTGCTGGTCGTCGACGAGGTGGCCCAGCTCGCCTTCCACCTGGCCGCGCAGGAGCAGGGAGCGGGAGCGGAGTTCCTCCGGACGCTGCGGCGCCTCCGCCAGGCAGAGCGGCCACGGACGGCGATCGTGCTGGCCGGCTCGGTCGGGCTCCACCACGCCGTCGCGGAGAAGGACCCGCTGAACGACCTGCCGCGGATCGAGATCGGACCCCTCCCGCCTGCCGAGGCCGACGAACTCGCCCAACGCCTGCTGCTGGCGGTGTTCGGCGACCCGCACCCCGCGGTCGCGTCCCGCATCGCCGGGGCCGTCGCCGGCATTCCGTACTACATCCACAGCCTCGTCGGGGCGCTGGACCAGCGCGGCGCGGACGTGGCGTCCGCCGACGTCGACGGGCTGGTGGACCAGGCGCTCGACGAGAACACCTGGGACACCGACCACTATTACGACCGGATCGCCAAGTACTACCCGGGCGAGGAGGAGCTGGTGGTCGCCGTCCTGGACGAGCTGAGCCACCGCGAGGCCGCGACGAGGGACGAGCTCGCCGCCACCCTGCGCAACCAGTTCTTCGAGGACCCGCCCGGCGTGGCGGCGGTCGGCGAGGTACTGAACCGGATGCGCCTCGACAACTACCTCACCTACGCCGACGGCGCCTACCGGCTGGAGACCGCGCTGCTCGGCAGGATCTGGACCCGACTCCGCCGGCGGCGCGGATGACCTCTGTGGAGCGCAGCCGGCCCTACACCCCGCAGCGGGAGGATCCCGCCGTCCTGGCGGCCCGAACGGTGGGCAGGGAGCGCCTGCTCGCGTCCCTCCAGCGCAGCTTCCGCTCCGCGGCCACCAAGGCCAACCGCAACCACACCCTGCTCGTCGGCCCGCGCGGCAGCGGGAAGAGCCATGTGATCGAGGTCGCGCTGTACGCGCTGCGCCAGGACGCGGCGCTGGCGTCGCGCTTCGCCGTCGTCCGGCTGCCCGAGGACGCGATGGGGCTGGTGGGCATCGAGCGCGTCACCGCGCTCGTCTGCGCCGACCTCGGCGTGCGGTCGCCGCCGGCGAGCCTCGCCGCGCAGCAGCAGGCGATCCACGTGGCTCTCGGTGGCCGCGTGCTGCTCCTGGTGGCGGAGAACCTCGACCGCGTGATGCGCGCCCTCGGCCCGGGTGGGCAGCGTGACCTGCGCTCGTGGGTGGAGACCTCCGGCGACGTGCTCCTGCTGGCCAGCACGCCACTGCTGTTCGCCGGCGTGCAGGACAGGGACAAGCCGTGGTACGGCGCGTTCGCGACGATCGCCGTTCCGCCGCTGACCCCCCGCGAGGGTCACGAGCTGCTGCTCCGCCTGGCCGGCCAGCACGGGGACAGTGCCCTCGCCGAGCACCTGCGCACCCCCCGCGGGCGGGCACGCGTCCGGGCACTGGCCGAGCTGACCGGGGGCTCACCGAGGGTGTGGACGATCCTGTCCGGCTGCGTGACACCGGAGAGCCTGGACGCGCTCGTGCCGGCCGTCCACGAGCTGCTGGAGGAGCTCGTCCCCGCCTACCAGCAGTTGTTGTGGGACCTGCCCCCCGGGGAGCAGGTGGTGGTCGAGGCCCTGTCGACCGGGCGCTACGCGGCCCTGACGGTCTCCGAGCTCGCGGCGGCGACCGGGATCGGGCAGCCGCAGGTGTCGAAGATCGTGCGCGGCCTCGCGGCGAACCGCTGGGTCGTGGCCGACAAGCTGCCCCGCGGCGACCAGCGCCGCACCTGGTACCAGCTGCGCGAGCCGCTGCTGCGGCACCACGTCGCCTACCGGGCCGGCGAGCTGGGTGCGGTCACGCTGGTCGCGTCCCTGCTGCGCGAGTACTTCGAGGTGGGGCGCGCCCGGGGCCCCGCCACCGCGCGCGCCGCCGTCCGGCTGGGTACAGAGGTGGGGACGGACGAGGCCGCCGGCCTGCTCGCCACCGTCACCGCGGCGCTGGAGGGCTCGGCGGAGGCGCGCCTGCGGGTGCCGCTCGAGCTCCGCGCCCTGGTCGAGGAGCCGTCCGCGCGGGCGGGACGTGGCCCGGCCGCCGTGGGCGGCGAAGGGTCGGGGGCGGCATGAGCCGCCTCGCGCCGCGTCCACGGAGCGGACCGCCGGATTTGATCGTTGGATACCCCCCGGGGTATATTGGAGCCACACCCGGAAACGTAGAGGAGTCCCCAAGATGTGTCGTCCCGTGAGCTGCAACGTCTGCGGCAAGACCACCTGGGCCGGTTGCGGCCAGCATGTCGCGTCGGTCAAGTCCATGGTGCCCGCGTCCCAGTGGTGCGGTGGCCAGCACAGCGCCGAGGACATGGCTGCGGCCAAGCCCCGCGGCGGCATGTTCGGCATCTTCGGCCGGTGAGGTCCGCCCCCCTCGCCGCGGCCCTGGTGGCCGCGGCGACCCTCCTGGCGGGCTGCTCGGGCACCGCGCCCAGCGTGAGCGCGGGCCCGACGGCCGCCGCCGTCCCCGCTGCCGGCTCGTCCCTCGGCCCCGCGGACTTCGCCGCGGCGGCCAAGCTGCCGAACACGGTCGTGCTCGACGTGCGCACTCCGCAGGAGTTCGCGGCCGGCCACCTGCCCGGCGCTACCAACATCGACGTCGAGTCGGCCGACTTCCCGCAGAAGATCGCCTCGCTCGACAAGGCGGCCACGTACGCCGTGTACTGCCGCAGCGGCAACCGGTCGAAGGTGGCCATGTCCGCCATGCAGCAGGCCGGCTTCACCCAGCTGTTCGACCTGGCCGGCGGCATCAACGCGTGGACCTCCGCCGGCGGCGCGACCACGACCTAGGACCTGCCCGTCCCCCCCGGCCGCACCGTCGCCGGCCGGCTCCCTAGCCGGCGACGGTGTAGACCTGCTCCACCCGGTCGACGAAGCCACCCATCAGGCGGCGGCCGATCCCGGCGAACAACTCGGGGCTGCCCGTGGTGAGGAACCGGAGGCTCGGCTCCCGGGGCCCGTGGTGGACCAGGCCCTGGTCGGTGAGTGTCGCGAAGACCTCCTTGGCACACTCCTCCGCCGAGGAGACCAGCGTCACGTCGTCGCCGATCACGTAGGAGATCACGCCCGCGAGGAGCGGGTAGTGCGTGCAGCCGAGGATGAGGGTGTCGATCCCCGCCTCGCGCAGCGGCAGCAGGTAGTCCTGCGCGGCGCGCAGCAACGCGTCCCCGCCGGTGACACCGGCCTCGACGAAGTCCACGAACAGCGGGCAGGGTGTCGTCACGAGCTGCACGCCGGGAACGGCGGCCAGCGCGTCGTCGTAGCTTCCGGACGTGGCGGTCGCCTCGGTGCAGATGAGGCCGATGCGGCCCGTCCTGCTGGCGCGCACCGCGCGTCGCGCCGCGGGCAGGATCACGTCCACCACCGGCACGTCGTAGCGCTCCCGTGCGTCCCGCAGCACGGCGGACGAGGCGGAGTTGCACGCGATCACCAGCGCCTTGACCCCCGAGTCGGCCAGGTAGTCGAGGCACTCCAGCGCGTACTCGCGGACCTCGGGGATCGACTTCGTGCCGTAGGGGGCCCGCGCGGTGTCGCCGAGGTAGATCATGTCCTCGTTCGGAAGCTGGTCGAGCAGCGCCCGGGCCACCGTCAGCCCGCCGAAGCCGGAGTCGAAGACTCCGATCGGGGCGTCGGGGGTGGTCACGTGCACCGACTCTAGGGGCGCGGCACACTGGAGACCAATCGGCCCCCACCGCTTCGCTACGCGCAGTTCACGGCGCTACGCGAGTTCGGGCAGCGCGACGAACCACGCGCAGGGAAGCTGCGGAGGCCAGGGGGCGGACGACGGGTGGCGAGAGCCGTGGGCCCACAGGCGGACGACGAGGAGGAGGCGTGCCGATGGCATCGGAGCCGATCGACTTCACCCGGATCGCACTGCGCACGCTCCGGGCGCTCGACGACGGACGCCGTGCCGTCGAGAAGCAGTGGCGGGAGTGGACGTCCCCTGCCCGGCCCGACGACGCGCAGCCCCCGTCCGATCGGCGCCAGCCACCCGACATCTGGTAGCCCCGTCCCGGCCACCCGGGGTCGACCCGGCGTGCCCGCACCCGGCGGCCCCACACTGAGGGCCAGCCTTCCGGCCGAGGGCCAGCACACAGGGACGAGCCCTCGACATCAAGGCTGGCCCTCGAACGGGAGTGCTGGCTCTCACCACCGGAGGCGGCACCTACGGGCCGTGTGCTACGCCGTGGGACGCGCCAGGCTCGTCGACGCGCGCCGTTCCACGATGCTGTTCGTGGCTCCAGGGACCCGCGGCCGACGGCGAGCCGGCGCGCCACCCACGTCCTCTCCGATCGGCGCTCCGAGCACGCCGAGGGCCAGCCTTCCTGCCGAGGGCCAGCACACAGGAGCGAGCCCTCGGCGCGAAGGCTGGCCCTCACCCGTGGGGGCTGGCCCTCACCCGTGGGGGCTGGCCCTCACCACGGGGGGGCGGCCGTCACGCCGGACGGCTGGCCGTCACGCAGGACGGCGAGCCCTCACGGGCGACTCAGCGGCGGGACAGGGTGAGGGTGACCAGGCCGGGGCGGCGTCCGGGGACGGGGGCGGGCAGGCCGCAGCCGGGGGCGCCGTCGGTGGCGGACGCGCATCCGCCGCAGCCGGACGGGGGGCAGCCGATCGAGAGCTCGCGCGACTCGATGCGGCCGGACCGGACGAGGTGGTCGACGGCCGCGCGGACGACCGACTCGTCCAGCCCGCTGCGCAGCGCGATGCCCGCGACGGTCGGCGTCCCCGCGCGCACCTCGGCGAGCACGAGGCTCAGCGGCCCCCGGGTGGCCGGCGCCGCGCTCACCAGAACAGCCTTCCCACCTGGAAGACCGCGACGGCGAGCAGCCAGGCCGTCGCCAGCTGCATCGCGACGCCGAACAGCGTCCACTTCGGCCCGATCTCCCGCCACTGGGCGGCCAGCGTCGCCACGCACGGCGTGTAGGCAAGCAGGAACACCATGAAGGCCAGTGCCGCCGGGACGGGGTGCCCGCCCGAGGAGGCCTCGAAGTCGGAGCGGACCCGCTCGCCGAGCGAGCCCGGGTCCGCGCCGGACGGCTCCTCGAGGGCGTAGGTCTGGGCCCAGGCCGAGACCACAGCCTCCTTCGCCACGAACCCGACGACCAGCGCGGACGTCGTCTGCCACTGGGCGAACCCGGCCGGCGCGAACACCGGCGTGATCGCCTGCGCGGCGACGCCGTACGCCGACTGGGCCACCGGCACCTCGCCGAAGGCCTGCCCGGGCTGGGTCGGGATCGACTGGAACAGCCAGACCGCGCACACCGTCGCGACGATGATGCCGGACGCCGTCTGCAGGAAGCCCTTCAGCCGCACCCAGGTCACGGACGCGGTCAGCCGCAGCGTCGGCACCTGGTAGGCGGGCAGGTCGATGATCAGGGGGTCGGTGCCCATCGTGCGCCACAGCGTGCGGCGCAGCACGAGGCCGGCGAGCACCACGAGGTGGATCGACACCACGTACATCGCGAACACGGCGGTGCCCGCGTACGGCCCGAAGAACACGCTGCCGAGCATCACGAACACGGTGAGCCGGGCGGTGCACGAGGTGAACGGCACGAGCAGCGCGGTCAGCACGCGCTGCCGCGCGCTGGGCAGGATGCGGGTGGCGGAGATGGCGGGGACGTTGCAGCCGAAGCCGACGATCAGCGGGAGGAAGGCCCGCCCCGGCAGCCCGATCGCCCGCATCAGCCGGTCGGTCACGACGGCGGCGCGGGCCAGGTAGCCGGAGTCCTCCAGCAGCGCGAGCAGGACGAACATCAGGGTCATCAGCGGGACGAAGGTCAGCAGCATGCCGACGCCGGCGATCAGCCCGTCCACCACCAGCCCCTCGACCCAGCTCCCGCCGAGGCCGAGGCTGCCCAGCAGCCACGTCGCTGCGTCGCTGACCGGGCCGGCGAACAGCCCGTCGAGCAGGTCCTGCAGGGGCGCTGCCACGGCGGTCGTGATCTGGAACACCAGCCACATCACCCCGAGGAAGATCAGCGGCCCGAGCACGGGGGCGGTCACCCAGCGGTCCACCGTGTCGGAGAAGGTCCGGGCGTGCTCGGCCGGGGCGGACGTGCCGGCAGCGACGGCACCGGCGATCCAGCCGAAGCGGTCGTCGTCCAGTTCGAGCTGGTCGGTGGTCGACGGCACGGGACGCGGCGCGGGCTCCGGCCCGCCCAGGCCGTCGCGGACGGCGGCGGCGAGCGCCTCCAGCCCGGCGCGCCGCCGCGGGTCGATCGCCACCACCGGGCAGCCCAGGGCCTGCGCCAGGGTTGCCGGGTCGACGGCGATGCCGCGCTTGGCCGCGACGTCCACCATCGTCAGCGCGACGAGGATCGGCAGGCGTCGCTCCCGCAGCTGCGCGACGAGGTAGAGGCTGTTGGCCAGCCGGGACGCATCGCAGGCCACCACGCACAGGTCGGGACGCTCGTCGTCCGGGACGCCCACGAGCAGCTGCCGGGTGAGCTCCTCGTCCGGGGAGTGCGGGTCGAGGGAGTAGGCCCCGGGGAGGTCGACGAGGGTGGTGTCGAGGCGCTGCTCCGCGTCGTCACAGGTGCACTCGTCGCAGGTGCACGTCGCGGCCGCCGTGGTGGTCTTCCACAGCCCGCGCGACACCTCGACCGTGGTGCCCGGCCAGTTGCCCATCGTGACCCTCGCCCCGGTCAGGGCGTTGAAGAGCGTCGACTTGCCGGTGTTGGGCGCCCCGACGAGGGCAACGACCGGCGCTTCCGGCCCGGCCCCCACGCCGCCCCCGGTGTGGCAGCAGGCCTTCACCGACGGCGCGGGCACCAGCAGGTCGAGGACGCGCGGGCGCTGCTGCTCCGCGGTCGCCATCAGCGGGCGACCTCTGCGCGGAGCTGGCCGAGCAGGTCGGCGCCCAGCGCGATCCGGGACCCGTTCACCAGTGCCACGCGGCCGCCGCCGGCCGTCTTCTGCAGCAGGGAGAACCGGGTGCCGACCCTCAGCCCGAGCGAGGACAGGCGCTGGCACACGCTCTCGGGCGCCGGCGAGTCGAGCAGGGTGAGGTGGGTGCCCAGCGGGGCGCGAGCGAGGTCCGTACCTACGTACATGTGCGTAAGGTTAGCCTAACCGAATAACGAACGCACCTCGTCCCGCAAAACGTGCGAGGAGGTCAGCGCAGGCCGAGCAGGTTCTCGGTGAGGTAGGCGATCCACTCGTAGACGCGGTAGATGTAGCTGCGCGGGTCGTCCTCGTCCAGCGCGTCCAGCTCCTCGGCGTCCGCGGGCGTCTCGATGCCGAGCCTCACGGCCAGGCTCAGCCGCAGGGCGGTGAGCGTCTTCAGCCAGGCGTCCAGCTCGATCACCCGCACCTGCACCCGGTGGGTGCCCGCTTCGCTGTCGCGCAGCGCGGACATCACCACCTCCGCCTGGGCGAGCCGCTCCGATCGCTGCCGCGACTGGGTGAGCCGCCGGAACTCCCCCGACGCCTCCGCGTCACCGGCATAGGCGTCCGGGAACAGCCGCCGGATGACCGGGTCGGAGTGGTCGAGCAGGTCGGGCTCGGCGAGCTCGGCCTGCCAGCGGGCGAACGAGTCGCCAACCTCGGGGGCCTCCTCGCCGTCGGACTCCAGCAGGCCGGAGAACTGCTCCACCAGCGATTCAAGGAGCGTCGCCTCGTAGTCGGTGAGCTTCATCAGGATGGTCGGGCCCGACCGCGCGAAGTCGCGCATCAGCCCTGCTCCAGCGTGGCCCACAGGCCGTAGCCGTGCATCGCGTCCACGTCGGTCTCCATCTGCTCCCTGCTGCCGCCCGACACGACCGCCTTGCCGTTGTTGTGCACCTGGAGCATCAACTCGGTCGCCTTCGCCTCCGCGTAGCCGAAGTAGCTGGTGAACACGTGCGTCACGTAGCTCATCAGGTTCACCGGGTCGTCCCACACGATGGTGACCCACCCGGTCAGCGCGGACTCCGCCGGACGCTCCGACACGGCGGTGACCCCGCCCGGCTGGACCGGCTCGTTCTCCCCTGGCACCCGGCCATTCTGGCACGCGCGCCGCGGTGCGCCGCCGAGCGGTGCGGCAGTGGTTAGTCTGGCCGCATGAGCCTTCTGACGTCGCCGTCGGGCGCCCTGGCGAGCACGGCGCTGCTGACCGACCACTACGAACTCACGATGGTGCGGGCCGCGCTGCGGTCCCAGACGGCGTTCCGTCGTAGTGTGTTCGAGCTGTTCGCCCGGCGCCTGCCGGAGGGACGCCGCTACGGCGTGGTGGCCGGCGTGGGCCGGGCCCTGGACGCGATCCAGGCGTTCCGGTTCGACGAGGTGACGCTCAACTACCTGCTCGAGCAGAACGTGATCGACACCGACCTGGCCGACTGGCTCAGCCGCTACAAGTTCAAGGGCAACATCTGGGGCTACCCCGAGGGAGAGGTGTACTTCCCGGGCTCGCCGCTGCTCATCGTCGAGGGGACGTTCGCCGAGGCGTGCATCCTCGAGACGCTCCTGCTGAGCATCTACAACTACGACTGCGCGGTCGCCTCCGCCGCGTCCCGGATGACCGCGATGGCCGGCGAGCGTCCCTGCATCGAGATGGGCTCGCGCCGCACGAACGAGTACGCGGCGGTCGCGGCCGCGCGCGCCGCTTACATCGCGGGCTTCGCCTCCACCTCCAACCTCGAGGCCGGCCACCGTTACGGGATCCCGACCACCGGCACGGCGGCGCACTCGTTCACCCTCCTGCACGACAGCGAGGAGGAGGCCTTCAAGGCCCAGCTGAAGACCCTCGGCAGGGGCACCACGCTGCTCGTCGACACCTACGACATCGAGGAGGCGGTCCGCACCGGCGTCCGGCTCAGCAAGGGCAGGCTCGGCGCGATCCGGCTCGACTCCGGTGACCTGGCCGAGCAGGCGGCCGACGTCCGCAAGCTCCTCGACTCCCTCGGTGCGACCCAGACCCGGATCGTCGTCACCTCCGACCTCGACGAGTTCCAGATCGCCGCCCTGCGCGGCGCCCCGGTGGACGGCTTCGGCGTGGGCACGTCGCTGGTCACCGGCTCGGGCGCGCCGACCTGCGGGTTCGTCTACAAGCTGGTCGCGCGCGCATCGTCGGACAAGAAGGACGCGGAGCTGCTCCCGGTGGCCAAGAAGAGCATCGACAAGGTGTCCGTCGGCGGACGCAAGTATGCCCTGCGCCGGTTCGACGCGAAGGGCCGGGCCGAGGCAGAGGTGATCGGGATCGGCGCGCCCCCGGCCGACGACGGCAACGACCGCCCGCTCCTCGTGCCGATCATGGTCAAGGGCAAGGCCGTGGCGCGGGAGCCGCTGGCCGCGGCCAGGGAGCGCCACCAGCGCGTCCGGTCGGAACTGCCGCTCTCGGCGCTGAAGATGAGCAAGGGCGAGCCGGCCCTGCCGACCGTCCTGCTCGACCACGAGGGCGCGCCGACCGACAACCCGTACGAGGCCGTCCGTTCCTGAGCGGCGGCTCAGCCGTCGATGACGGCCACGAGTTCGTCGAGGAAGGCAGGCAGGTCGGTGCCGCGGTGCACGAGCCGCTGGACGCTGTCGCGCTCGCTGAACACCTCGACGAGCTGCTCGAAGACCGTCTGGAAGGCCGCCCGGTCGCTCTCGGAGAACGCCACCATCACGACCACCTGCACCCGCCACTCCCCCCACGGGATCGGCCGGTCGGCCATGCCGACCGCGATGGCCGTCCTGGTCGCCGTCATGCTCAGCGAGTGCGGGACGGCCAGTGACTCGGTGAACGCTGTCGACGACATCCGCTCGCGCTCGATGCTCGCCTCGACGTAGCCGTCGTCGATCACGCCCTCGGCGACGAGCAGCGCACCGAGCCGCCGGATGATCGCCTCCTCGCCCGCGTCCGCATCGAGGTCGCGGACGAAGGAGCGCGGCGCGAAGTACTTCTCCAGTTCCGCGCGCAGCCGGGCGAGGCGCCGCGTCCGCCGCACCCGCATCGCCGCGGCGTGCACACGCTCGACGTCGGCGTCGGTCAGGAACAGCGGGATCGAGACGATCCGGTCGCTGCGCCGGGGCGGCGCGATCGTGGTGAGGATCAGGTCGGAGTCCATCGCGTCCCAGTCGGGGTCCGCGCGCGTCTCCACCCGCACGACCTGGATGGACTTGCCCAGTGAGCGGTCCACGCTCGAGCGGAGCAGGCTGTGCAGGTCGTGGTAGCCCGGGCAGACGATGGTGGCCGTGGGCGGCGCGTCGTCGGTCCGGCTGGCCTCCAGCCGCGCCCCGACGTGCATGGCGATGTAGGCGATCTCCTCGTCGACCAGGGGGATCCCCAGCCGGTCGCGCAGCCGAGTCGCGATGTACACCGCCACCTCGAAGATCATCGGGTAGGACGCCTTCAGCGTGCGGGTGAGCGGGTTGCGCGACCAGGCGGCGTTCGCCACCCGCTCGACCAGGTTCTGCACGTGGAGGATCAGCCGCCAGGTGAAGTCCTCCCCCGACAGGTCGATCAGGAACTCCGCCGCGGCAGCGGCGCAGGCGTCCAGCACCGCCTGCTCGACCTCCGGCGAGACGCGCTGCCGTGCGAGCGCCTGCACCGAGTCGCCCCTGGGCGCGACGACCCGGCTGAGCACCACGGCGGTCAGGAACTCACGGTCACCGTCGCCGAAGCGCAGGCCCAGGTGCCGCTGCGCGAGTTCGTCCAGCACGCCGCCGATGACGACCTCGTCCTCGCGCGGCTGGCCGCTGCCGGTCGCCACCGTGCGCCCGCGGGCGATGCGGTCGGCGGCGATCGCCACGTGCATCAGCACGTCGGCGATCGCGTACTCGTTGACGAAGTACCCCAGCCCGCCGAGGGCGTCCACGAGGTCGGTCTTGAACCGCGCGTAGACGTCCGCCCCGATCGAGCCCTCGCCGAGCACCCGCATCAGCGCCGGGAAGTCCAGCGACTCCATCTCGGTCTGGTCGTGCACCAGCCGGCTCAGCAGCCGCCGGTGCGCCAGCTCTGAGCCCTGGAGCCACACCCGTGAACCCTGCCGCTCCAGGCTGAGCCCGCTGCCGCCGATGAAGCTGCGCACCCGGGCGAGGTCGGCCTCGATGGTGGCGGAACTCACGTAGATCTCGTCCGCGGTGTCGTGCACGTCGAGCGGGGTCTCGCTCTCCAGCAGCCGTCGGACGAGCTGGTGGAAGCGGTCGCGGGGCGTGCCGGGCTCGACGGAGCCTTCGCGCTGCGCGGCCCGCGCGGCCGGCCCGGCCCGGTAACCCTGCGCCCCCGACTCGACGACGACGCCGTCGGGGACGCGGGCGTTGAGCGCGGCGACGTAGGTGCGCACCGAACGCGGCGTGACTCCCAGATAGTCGGCGAGCGAGGCAGCGGTCACCCAGTCCTCGACCCTCACCAGGTGGGTGAGGAGCCTGTTCTGTCGCGACCTCGACAACGTTCCGACCTTCCTGAGCCGAGATGCCTGCAGGCGTCGACGCGGCCCTGCGTTCACCACAGTCAAGCATGTCCGGGTCGGCGCGGACACCCACCCCCGCCGCGGCCCGTCCCGGCAATCTTGCCGCCCCCCGGCCGCGAGCGGCGGCCCCACGCCCGTGCGACCCCGCTGATCGTTCCTTCCGCCCTCCCGGAAAATCGCGTGGTTGAGGGGCCCGTGCACGCCTCCCCATCATTGGGGGCGAGGGAGGCATCGATGAGGATCCTGGTGGTGTGCGGCGCAGGGGCGTCCAGCACGTTCGTCGCGATGCGGGTCAACAGCGCGGCGCGGGCCCGGAACCTGGGCCACTCCGCGACGGCGACCAACGAGGCGGCCCTGGAGGCCGGACTGCCGTCCGCCGACCTGGTCCTCCTCGGCCCTCACCTCGCCCCCCGCTTCGAGCAGATCCGCGACCTCGCCGCCCCGCACGGCGTCGGCGTCGTCCTGCTCGACGCGACCGTCTTCTCCGATCTCGACGGCACCAGGACGCTGGCCCGCATCGAGGCGGAGGTCGACGCCGGCAACGCCTGACCACCGCTGCCGACCACCCACCGACCACACCCACCGGGCCGCACCGATGCGGAACTCCCCGACCTGTTCCAACGAGAGGAATCGACCATGACCGCAATCAGCCCATCGACACCCGCGACGGGAGGGGCCCGCGTCGCCGTGCAGCGGTTCGGCACCTTCCTGTCGAACA
Organism: Propionicimonas sp. T2.31MG-18; assembly: GCF_964266745.1. Classification (NCBI taxonomy): domain Bacteria; kingdom Bacillati; phylum Actinomycetota; class Actinomycetes; order Propionibacteriales; family Nocardioidaceae; genus Propionicimonas; species Propionicimonas sp. T2.31MG-18. Next base: position 60,159 of record NZ_CAXWGX010000003.1, on the reverse strand, counting down.
TGGTGATGCCCAACATCGGCGCGTTCATCGCGTGGGGCCTGATCACCGCGATCTTCATCAAGGTCGGCTGGATCAATGTGTTGTCGCCGCAGCCGGAGGACGGCTGGGTGGCGGCGCTGGGTGGCTGGGGTGCGTTCGACGGCAAGGGCATCGTCGGGCCGACGATCACCTACCTGCTGCCGATCCTGATCGGCTACACCGGCGGCAAGAACGTCTACGGCACCCGTGGTGGTGTGGTGGGTGCGATCGCGACGATGGGTGTGATCACCGGCACCAGCATCCCGATGTTCATGGGTGCGATGATCATGGGCCCGCTGGGCGGCTGGACGATGAAGAAGCTCGACGCCTTGTGGGAGCACAAGATCCGTCCCGGCTTCGAGATGCTGGTCAACAACTTCTCCGCCGGCATCTGGGCCGGCATCCTGGCGATCTTCGGCTTCTTCTTCATGAGCCCGATCGTCACCGCGATCTCCAACGCCGCCGGTGCCGCGGTGGGCTTCCTGGTGAACACCGGGCTGCTGCCGTTGACCTCGATCCTGATCGAGCCGGCCAAGGTGCTGTTCCTGAACAACGCGATCAACCACGGCATCCTGACCCCGTTGGGCACCCAGCAGGTGGCCGAGGTGGGCAAGTCGGTGCTGTTCCTGCTCGAGGCCAACCCCGGCCCCGGCCTGGGCCTGCTGCTGGCCTACATGTTCTTCGGCAAGGGCGCGGCCAAGGCCTCCGCCCCCGGCGCGGCGATCATCCACTTCTTCGGCGGCATCCACGAGATCTACTTCCCCTACGTGCTGATGAAGCCGATCCTGATCCTGGCCATGATCGCCGGCGGCATGACCGGGGTGTTCATCAACGTCCTGTTCGGCGTCGGCCTGCGCGCCCCCGCCGCCCCCGGCTCCGTCTTCGCCGTCTACATCCAGACCGCCACCGACAGCTACCTCGGCGTCACCCTCGCCATGCTCGGCTCCGCAGCCGTCAGCATGGTGGTCGCCTCCCTGCTGCTCGGCTTCGGCAAGAAGAAGGACGGCGAGGACGACGACCTGGCCGCGGCCACCGCAGAGATGGAGGCCCTCAAGGGCAAGAAGTCCTCGGTCTCCGGCTTCCTGACCGGCACCACCGCCCCGGCCGGCGCGATCAAGAACATCGTGTTCGCCTGCGACGCCGGCATGGGTTCCTCCGCGATGGGCGCCTCCGTCCTCCGCAACAAGATCAAGGCCGCCGGAATCGAGGGCGTCACCGTGGTCAACCAGGCGATCGCCAACCTCGACCCGAAGGCCGACCTGGTGATCACCCAGTCCCAGCTGACCGACCGGGCCAGGCACCAGGCGCCGGACGCGATCCACGTCTCGGTCGAGAACTTCATGAACTCGCCGAGGTACGACGAGGTCGTCGAGATGGTCTCCTCCCCGGCGGCGGAGAAGGCGTGATCCCCCGGCGGCAGGGCGGCGCCGCGCCCTGCCGCCACCCCCGGACAGGAAAGGCCTGACACTGATGGAGACCAACAACGTCCTCACGCCCGAGATGGTGCGGATCCACCCCGGATCGGCCACTCGCGAGGAGGCGATGCGGGAGGCCACCGACCTCCTCGTGGCCGCCGGCGCGGTGACCCCCGCCTACTACGACGCGATGCAGGACCGCGAGCGGACCGTGTCGACGTTCATGGGGAACGGGCTCGCCATCCCCCACGGCACCAACGACGCCAAGGACACGGTGCTCGGCTCCGCGCTGACGTTCGTCCGCTACGACGGGGGCGTCGACTGGAACGGACAGCCCGCGACCTTCGTCGTCGGCATCGCCGGGAAGGGGGGCGAGCACCTGGAGATCCTCTCCCAGATCGCCATCCTCTTCTCCGACGACGCCGAGGTGGAGAAGCTCAGGGCAGCAGCGACCCCCGAGCAACTGTTCTCCCTGATCGCCGCGGCCGGCGCAGCCTGACACCGGTCGCCTCACCCCCTTCCGGGGCAGCCGCCGCCCGGCCCTAAGATGGGCCAGGGCGGGCCGGCTGCCCCGGATCGCTTTCCCGGCCACGCCGCGCAGCCCGACCGACAACCCGTACAAGGCGGTACGACCATGAGCACGGCACTGATCGTCGTCGACGTCCAGAACGACTTCTGCGAAGGCGGCTCGCTGGCCGTCGCCGGTGGCGCCGCTGTCGCCGGACGGATCGCCGGGCTCCTCGCCGGCGACCACGGCTACGGTGTGGTCGTCGCCACCCGGGACCACCACATCGACCCGGGCACCCACTTCTCCGCCACCCCCGACTACGTCGACTCCTGGCCCGCCCACTGCGTCGCCGGCACCCCGGGCGCCGACCTCCACCCCGCCCTCGCCGGCACCCGGTTCGACGCGGTGTTCGACAAGGGCGAGTACGCGGCCGCCTACTCCGGGTTCGAGGGTGCCGCCGGCGGCGTCTCGCTCGCCGACTGGCTGGTCGACCGCAGGGTCACCGCCGTCGACGTCGTCGGCATCGCGACCGACCACTGCGTGCGGGCCACGGCCCTGGACGCCGTGCGGGACGGCTTCGCCACCCGCGTCCTGGTCGACCTCACCGCTGCCGTGAGCCCGGACCGCCTGCCCGCCGTGCTCGACGAGCTCCGCGGGGCCGGGGTCGTGGTGCGCCGCGGCGACGGCTCCGGCGCGCGCCGCGTGGCGTGGACGGAGGGCGCCTGGACGCACCCGCCGGTGGCCGTCGAGTCCGACGGTGACGCCCTTGCGGTGACCGCAGTGGAGGGCTCCGACGCCTGGCGGCACACGGCCTACGGCTTCGTGCACGACGACGAGCACGCCCTGCTCGCCCCGCTGGAGGTGGGCGAGGCGGTCGAGGTCGTGGTCGAGACGACCTTCACCGGGGAGTTCGACCAGGCCGGCGTCTTCGTCCGTGCCGACGACGAGACGTGGATGAAGGCCGGGCTCGAGTTCGCCGACGGCGCGCTCAACCTGGGTGCCGTGGTCACGCTCGGGCGCTCCGACTGGTCGGTGGCGCCCGTGGAGTGGAACGGGCGGCGCGTGACCGTGCGGGTCAGTCGCGGCGAGGACGCGCTGGTCGTGCGGGCCCGCGTGGACGACGAGCCGTTCCGGCTCGTGCGCGTCGCCCCCTTCCCTGCCGGCCCGGCGTCCGCGGGACCGTTCCTGTGCGCCCCGACCCGCGCGGGCTTCACCGCGCGCTTCCTCGACTGGCGCCTGACGGACGCGGACGCGTCCCTGCACTGACGCCCCGGCGGGACCCGCGCGCGGCTACGGCGTCAGCCCCGCCGACAGGACGGCGTCCAGCGCTGCGCGGTCGCCGTCGACGGTGAGGGCGGGGTCTGCCGATCCCGTCCGCCCCCACGCCAGCAGGGCCAGGCTCTGCGCCGGCCCGTGGACGGCCACCGTCCCGACACCGTCCGGCGCGCCGGAGAGCTCGTGCGCCACGCCGTCCTCGGTGGCGGTGAGGACCACCCGCACCGGCGGCGGCCCGATCCGCCCCAGCCGCACCTGGCGCGGGTGCATGACCGTGACCACCTCGTCGAGGCAGTCCAGCCAGGCCGCCGGCCCGGGGTCGAAGCCCAGGCCGCACGCCGTGCGCAGGTCCCAGGCGTGCACCAGGGTCTCGAGGGCCTGGCGCCGGTGCCAGAAGCGGACCGTCCCGGCCTGCTCCGCCCGGGGGACGCCGTCGTCGAGGAGGGTCCAGGCCCGGGCGTCCGGGTCGAGGCCGGCCAGCGTCCCGCGCAGTTCGGCCGCGCACTCGTCGTAGAGCTCCGCCAGGTCGAACGGACCCCGCCCGAGCGGCACCTCACGGGTGCGCCGGGCCTGCGCCGCTGCCCAGTGGTGCACGCGGGCGAGGTGGACCACGAGGTCATGCACGCACCAGCGCCCGCACCAGGGAACCGGCGTGGCCGGGTCCGCCAGCGGGATGGTCGAGGCGAAGACGTCCTGGAACGCGCGCAGGGCGGCGAGGTGGTCGATGGGCGCCGGCATGGCCCGATCCTAGGACGCGCCGCCCCCCGTGCCCGGGGTGGTCAGGACGCCCGCGGGGTCCAGGCGTCCGCCGTGGCGATGTCGGCGTCCAGGCCGCCGGGCAGGCCGTCCCCGGCGATCCGGGCATTGCTGGTGTACTGCCAGATCGACCAGCCGTCGTACCCCTCCCACGGGCCGACCTTCGGCAGGGACGGCGGGATGCGCCCGTTGTTCGTGCCCCACGAGGCGACCCACAGGCGCGCGATCCCGGCGACGGGCGTCCAGACGAAGCTGCCCGTGTCGGGGTCGACCTTCATGGTGGCGTTCGCGCTCATGTAGACGTAGAGGTTGGCGTGGTAACCGTCCTTGGTCAGCAGGGACTTCACCGTGGTCAGGAACTCGGCGGCCTCCGCCGGTCTCCACGCGCGGAGCTTCACGGTGTAGGTCTTGCCCTTGGACGTCTTGGTCCAGGCGTGGCCCTTCTCCACGTCGAGCACCAGCGGGTCGGTCCTGGACGTCGTGTAGTGGCCGTCACGCTTCAGCCAGGTGACGAACTGCCGTGCGGAGGCGGCCGGGGTGTAGCCGCCGGCGAACAGGTCGGCCTTCGTCGTGTCGATCGCGTCGATCCAGCCGTTGAACCAGTAGTGGCCCAGCGAGAGCTTCCCGGCCGACAGCTTGTCCGCGAGCACGGCGTACGCGCAGTCCTGCGTCACCGGCTTGGCCCCGGTCTTCCTCGTCTTGTTGGTGCACGCGTCGGTGTAGGTCTGCCGGATCGGACGGGCGCCGCTGCCGTTGCGCAGCAGGGCGAAGCCGTCAGTTCCCGCCCAGGCTGCGATCGCGGAGGTCTTCACGCGCCCGGCCGGCGTGTACTGGTAGGCCGACATGTCGACGCCCTGCCGCAGGCCGGTGAGCCCGAAGGCGGTCTCCGCGTCCCTGGCCGGGGTCTTCGTGGGCAGGAGGACGGTGAGCGTGGCCGGGGCGGACGTCGCAGAGCCGAGGCTGCCGCGGACCACCACCCGGAACTGGGTCCCGCTCTTCCAGGTGGCCGCCTTCGCCACGTAGGTGGACTTCGTCGCCTTGGCGATCGCCTTCCAGGTTCCGGAGGAGCCCGCTCGCTGCTGCCAGGCGTAGGACAGCTTGCTGCCCTGCGCCACGACAGCGAAGGTGGCCGACGTCCGGGTGCCGTAGCGGCCGATCGCGGCGTCCGCCGGACCGGTGAGGATGGCCGTCGTCACCGGCGCAGCGGGAGTGACCGCCTGGGGCGCGCGGGTGCCGGCCGGCTCGCTGGCGGCACCGGAAGGGGCGACGAGCGCGCACGCGGCCACCGTGAGGGCGGCCACGCCGACGGCGACGGCCAGGGACAGGCGCTTCGTTGCTGCGGTCACGGCACGGCTTTCGTCCGGGGAAGGCGGGCGCTGCCATGGTAACCGGTGGTCCCCGGCGTCAGCGGGAGGGCCGCCCGGAGGCGTCGCCCGTCCCCTCCTTGGCACTCACCGGCTCATCCGGGTCCGTGCCGCTCGGCGTGACCGGCGTGGGCTCCTCGCCCTCGGCCGCGGCGAACCGGGCCAGCAGCAGACCGTCGGCGGTACGGAGCTCGAGCAGGCCGTCGTGGATGTCGAACCGGCGGGTGTCGTCGAGGGCGGTGGTGAAGGCCCGTTGCTGGTCGACGTCACAGCCGATCTCCGTCATCGCGCCGATCGTGAGGGCGAGCCGGTCGCCGTCCGCCACCCACGTGCCGCGCAGGCCGTTGCACGGGTCGCCGCCGGAGAAGCTGCCGTCCTCGGCGAAGGCCAGGTGGGGCACCGCGTCGGGTGCCGGCCTCGCCGGGACGCCGCGCAGCCACAGCGCGTTCCAGCGCGGTCCGGCGAGATCGGCGGCGGTGGCAGCCGCCAGGACGGTGGTCGGCGCCCCTGCGGGTCGTGCCGGCTCGGACGGGACGCTCCCGCCGCGCCCGGCGAGCGCCCACGCCCCCAGGCCACCGGCGAGCAGCAGCGCGGCCGCGGCGGCGAGCCAGCGGTACGCGCCCCGTCGCTGCCGGGGGGCCGGAGCGATCGGTGTCCCCGACGGCGCGGGCAACGTCATCGTGTCGACGTGGCGCCACGCGTCCCGGAGGCCCTGCTCAGCGTCGTCCATCGTTGCCCTCCTCCTCACCGCCCGACCGCCGGAACCGGACCGGGGCTGACCCGTGCCGGACGGCGGTGCGCCCGCGTGGATCGCCGTCGCACACCCTCAAGACGTCCGGTGGGGGCGGTTTCGTTGCAGCCCGGCGGGGATTGCCGGGGGAACCCCGGCCGCCTAGCATCGCCGGATGGTCGCTCCCACCCCGTACGTGCACTTCCCGGGCACCGCCCGCGACGCCCTCGGCTTCTACGCCGGAGTCTTCGGCGGCGAGGTCGAGCTCAACACCTTCGCCGAGTTCGGCCGCACGGACGGCCCCGCGGACGCGGTCGCGCACGGCGGGCTGACAGGGGGGCCGGTCACCCTGTTCTGCGCGGACGCCGCGGGCGAGGAGCGCCCGCTGCGGTGCGAGGGCCTCATGCTGTCGCTGCTGGGCACGACCGAGCCGGCCACGCTCCGGGCCTGGTTCGCCGGCCTCGCGCGCGGCGGCCGGGTGGTGGACGACCTCCAGGAACGGCCGTGGGGAGCGTGGGACGGCCAGGTCGTCGACCGCTACGGGCTGCACTGGCTGATCGGCTTCGAGCCCTGAGCGGACCCGCGACCCCGGCCGGCGGACGCTACAGCAGCGCGCGGATGTCGGCCGCGATGTCCTCGGGGATCACCGTGGGGGCGTAGCGCCGGACGACCCTGCCCTCGCGGTCGACCAGGAACTTGGTGAAGTTCCAGGTGATCAGGTCGCCGAGCAGGCCGCCCTTCTCGGAGCGCAGCCAGGTGAACAGCGGGTGGGCCGCCGGGCCGTTCACGTCCACCTTCGAGAACATCGGGAAGCTGACGCCGTAGTTCAGCTGGCAGAACTCCGCGGTCTGCGCGTCGTCGTCGAACTCCTGGTTCGCGAACTGGTCGCACGGGAACCCGAGCACCACGAGGCCGCGGTCCCGGTACTCGTCGTAGAGGCGCTCCAGCCCGGTGAACTGCGGTGTCAGCCCGCACTTCGACGCGGTGTTCACGACCAGAACCACCTTGCCGAGGTATTCGGCCAGGCGCTGGTCCTGGCCGGTGATGGTGCGGGCTTCGAAGTCCTGCAGGGTGGTCACGGAACCTCCGTTTGCGTGCGAGTGGGTGCTCGCCCCACCCAACCCGGCCCGGCCACCCGGTATTCCCGGCGCGGGGGGCGCGGGCTCAGCCCACGCAGAGGCAGAAGGGGTGCCCCGCCGGGTCGAGGAAGACCCGGAACGTCTCGCCCGGCTGGTGCCCGGCGAGCGTCGCCCCGAGCGCGAGCACCGCCTGCTCCCCCTCGTCGAGGTCGTCGACCATGATGTCGAGGTGGGACTGCTGGGGCTGCTCCTGGCCGGGCCACTGCGGGGCCCGGTACTCCTCGACCTGCTGGAAGCAGATCACCTGCCCGTAGTCCGCCCTCACCTCCGCCCAACCGGGCTCCGCCTGGACCGGCCAGTCCAGGACCGCCCCGTAGAACCCCGCCAGCCGTTCGGGGTCGGGACAGTCGATCACCACACTGGGATAGCGTCCGATAGCCATGCCCAAGAGCGTAGGCGCGCCCCCTGACATGACCCCGGGCGCGGCACCGCAGCCTGCACCGTCGTGCCGGCGCCCGTGGGTCCGCGACCAGGTCAGGACGGCAACGCGCGACGCGCCCGGTCGAGCCGCGCGGTCGCGGCCCGCTCCTGCGCGGCGGCGTCCGCAAGGCCGTCCTCGGCCGCGGCGAGTTCACGCCGCGCCGCGGTGAGCGCGGCTTCCAGCCCCTCGATCCTCGCCCGCGACTCGCCCACCGTGGATTCGGCCGCCGCGCGCCGGGCGGTGGCCGCCCCGCTCGCCGCGGACGCGTCCGCCCACTCCTGCTCCGCCGCCTCCCTGCGGACCCGCTCGGCCTCCTCGCGGGCGCGCCGGGCCGCGGCCAGGTCGACCGGCGCGTCACCGGACCCGCCCGGCGGCTCGGGAGGCGCGGCAGCGGGCGGGACGTCACCGAACCCGCCGTAGGAGTAGGGCCGGTCCACGCGTCCCTGCTCGACCAGCGCCGCGACCGTAGGGTCGGCCAACGCCGCGGCAAGGGTGGTGCGCACCTCGTCCAGGGCCGCAGGCGTGGCCACCGTCCCCTGCCCGGCCATCAGCGCGGTCAGGTCGCGGACCACCTCCGCGACCAGGGGACCCCGACGGCGCGCCAGGTCGCGGAGGGCGGGGACGTCGCCGTCGGCCTGCGCACGGCGCAGCAGCCCGCCGAGCTCGAGCACGGCACCCAGGGACGGCAGGTCCGCCCGGGCGCCGGTGTTGAGGTACCACGCGCCCACCGTGGGTCGCCGCAGCGCCTTGATCCGCGCCGCCGCGGCCCGGTCTCCCCGGGTGCGTGCCTGCGCGGCGAGCGCGTCGCGGCGGGCGACGAACTCCGCCGGCGGTCCGGCGTACAGCTCCTCGGCCGCCTCGTCCGGCCCGGTCGCCTCGCTCACCCGCCCATCATGCCCTCCCCCGCCCACGGTGCGCGGCGGCCGGAGCCGGGGTTATGTTCGAGTCGGCACGTCCGCGGGGTAACAGCGGAGTGCCGCGGGGCGGTCCCAGGCGGAGGGAGACGCGATGCGCACCGTGGGTGTCGAGGAGGAGTTCCTGCTGGTCGACCTGGCCGGTGTGCCGGTCGGGGTGGCGACGGCCGCGGCGGAGGCGGCTCCGGTGGAGCTGGAGCTGATGCAGCAGATGCTGGAGACCGGCACCCAGCCGTGCCTCGCCGCCGGCGACCTGGCCGGGCAGCTCGCCCACCGCCGCCGGTCGGCAGCGCTGGCCGCCACCGAGGTCGGAGCCCGGCTGGTGGCCGTCGGCACGTCCCCGCTGCCCGGTGCGCCGACGATCACCCCGAACCCCCGCTACGAGCGGATGACCGAGGCCTTCGGCCTGACCGCGCGCGAGCAGCTGACCTGCGGGTGCCATGTGCACGTCGGGGTGTCCGACGACGACGAGGGCGTGGCCGTCATCGACCGGCTCGGCCCGTGGCTGCCGTGCCTGCTCGCGCTCAGCGCGAACTCCCCCTTCTGGCAGGGCATCGACACCGGCTACGCCAGCTACCGCTCACAGGTGTGGCGCCGGTGGCCCACCGCCGGACCGGCCGGCCCGTTCGGCTCGGCGCGGGCCTACGCCGATACCGTGGACGGCCTGCTGGCAACCGGGGCAGCCCTCGACCCCGCCATGGTCTACTTCGACGCGCGCCTGTCGCGCAATTACCCCACCGTGGAGGTGCGGATCGCCGACGTCTGCCTGCGGCAGGCCGACGCGCTGCTGCTGGCCGTCCTCGTCCGTGCCCTCGTCGAGACGGCGGCGAGGGACGCCCTCGCGGGAACCGCCGCGCCCGGCACCCGGCTCGAACTGCTGCGCGCGGCGTCGTGGCGGGCCGGCCGCCACGGGCTCGGCGACACCCTCGTGTCACCGGCCACCGGACGGACCGCCGCGGCAGCGGCGGTGGTGGAGGCCCTGCTCGTCCACGTGCGCCCCGTGCTCGCCGAGCAGGGTGAGTGGGACCTCGTCCGCGAACTGTGGTCGGAGCTGCGACTGCGCGGGACAGGCTCGGACGAACAGCGGCGTAGGGCGCCCGCCGGACTGGCCGAGGTGGTCTCGCAGGCGGCGGAGGCCACCCTGGTTGGGAGCGGGCGCGGATAATGCGAACGTGATCTCGATCTCGCTCGCCCAGAGCCTCGACCGCGCCGGGCTGCGGTGGCGTCCGCGCGCCGGCGACCGGTTCACCCTGCGCACCGCAGAGGTGCGCGGGGAGGTCTTCACGGTCGCCGACATGGTCGTGGAGGCCCGGGAGTACCCCACCGGGACGCTGCTCGCCTTCAACGGCACCACCGAGTGGGCGCTGGATTCCGTCCAGCTCGACCAGGCGCTGTGGCTACCGCGGGAGGACCAGCTGAGGGAGCTGCTCGGGGCGGCGTTCCTCAGCCTGGCCCGCGCGGTCACAGGGGAGTACCAGGTGCTCGCGCAGATCCCGGGCGGGCCCGAGCGGCTCTTCGTCGCCGGCGATGCCTCCGACGCCTACGCCGCCGCGGTGCTCGCGCTGGTGCGCGCCGCGTTGTAGCGCCGGCGGCCTCTGCTCAGGCGGTGGTCTCCGCCGCCTCGACCACGCTGTGGCGGCGGACCGCCGAACCGAGGGCGAGGAAGAGGAGCACGAAGCCGGCGGTCACCAGCATGTGCCCGAGGCCCGCGACGCCGGCGATGGCGGCCGACGAGGGCTGGCCGAGCACCGTGAGGATGCCGTGCCAGGTCATCATCGCCGCGGTGAGCGCCACGCCGGCGTTGTACGTCCAGAAGAACCAGGTGAAGCGACGGTCGGCCGACAGCCCCATCGTCTTCTCCAGGGCCAGCACGATGAGCATCACCAGCGTGCCCAGCGCGAGCAGGTGGGTGTGCACGAAGCCGAGCTGGGTCGCGGTGCCCTCCGGGAAGCCGTTGAGCTTGGTGAACTCCCGGTAGAACAGCCCGGACGCGAGTCCGGCGGCGAGGTAGGTGGCGGCGGCGATGAACAGCTTGCGCATGGAGGTCCTTCTGGTCGACGTGGGCCGGGAACACCGCCATGTTACCGACACTGTGTCGAAAACCAAGGAGGGGTCATACTTGCCGGGTGCCACGGATCTCGGCCGCGACCGTCGCGGAGCACCGCGCGACCCAGCGCCGCGCCCTGCTGCGCGCGGCGGCCGGGCTGGTCGAGTCCGGCGGCGTGGCCGCGGTCACGCCGACCGCCGTCGCCGAGCGCGCCGGCATGGCGCGCACCAGCGTGTACGACTACTTCAACACGCGCGAGGACCTGCTCGTGGCCGTCGCCCTCGATGCCTTCGAAGGGTGGAGCCGTGACCTTGCGGCGTCCCTCGACGGCGTGCCTGCCGGGCTGCCCCGGCTTCGGCGCTACATCGAGGCGACGATGGAGATGGCCGCGGACGGGCGGCACGGGCTGGCCACCACCCTGCGGTTCGCCGACCTCGGCGCTCACCGCGCGGAGGAGGTCGCCGCGCTCCACGACGCCCTCCAGGAGCCGCTGGCGGCCATCCTCGCCGACGCAGGGGTGGACGACCCGGCCGGGGTCACCCCCTACGTCCAGGCCCTGATCAGCACGGCCATGGCCCGGGTGTCCCGGGGCGAGGATGCCCGACGGGCGGCACACCGCGTCCACGACCTCCTGGTCAACGGGCTGCCCCTCCCGTCCACCGGCGCCTGAGCTCCCCACCGCGGGTTTCGGCTCGCTGGACGTGACCTGCCCGGTGGGCCTGCCTCTCGGTGCGGGTTTCGGCGCGTCCAGAGGCCCGAATTGGGGGCCGGAGCGCTCCGAAACCCGCGGTGACAGCGCGGACGGCCCGACGGGGACCCGGGTGCGGCCGGAAACCCGCGGCGGGCTACACCACCAGTTCGGTCTCCGAGCGCGGGAGGAGGATCGGGCCGCTGAAGTCGTTCATGATGCCGGCGAGCCGGAAGGCGCGCTCGTCGGTGTACAGCTGCTCGAGGCTCATCGGCCGGCCGTCCGGGCCGGACAGGGGGATCCGCCAGTTCGGGTACTCGGTACTCGTGCCGGGCTGGTTCTGCGTCCGGCGATCGCCCACCGCGTCGGTGAGGGACGCGCAGAGCACCCGCGACGGCGTGGCGACGAGGTAGCGGTGCAGCGCCTGGACGATGTCCTCCGTCGTGGCCGGGTCCGCGGTGAGGAAGCCGCGCTCGCGCAGGGTCCGGATGTAGGTCGCACGGTCGTGCTCCGCCGCCGCCAGCTCGGTCTCCAGCGACTCGGTGAGCAGCCCCAGCTCGTGCTGGAGACGGATGTGGTCCCCGGCCAGGTAGCCCGCCGTGGGCGGCAGGTCGTGGGTGGTCACGGACGCCAGGCAGTACTCGCGCCACTCCTCGGGCGCCAGCGGACGACCGCCCTCGTCACGCTCGAACCACGCGATCGACGTGCCGAGGATGCCGCGATCACGCAGGTACGTGCGCACCCACGGCTCGACCACGCCGAGGTCCTCACCCACCACCAGCGCGCCGGCCCGGTGGGCCTCCAGCGCGAGGATGCCGACCATCGCCTCGTGGTTGTACCGGACGTAGGCACCCTGGCCCGGGCCGAGGCCCTTGGGGATCCACCACAGCCGGAACATCCCCATGATGTGGTCGACCCGGATGCCCCCGGAGTGCCGGAGGATGCCGGCCACCATGTTGCGGAACGGCGCGTAGGACAGGTCGTCGAGACGGTCCGGACGCCACGGCGCCTGCCCCCAGTCCTGGCCCGCCTGGTTGAACGGGTCCGGCGGAGCCCCCACGCCGATGCCGTCGGCGAACAGGTTGCCGAAGGTCCAGGCCTCCGCGCTCCACGGGCTCACGCCCACCGCGAGGTCGTTCATGATCCCGATGCGCATGCCGGCGTCCGTCGCCGCCGACTGCGCCGCGCGCAGCTGGTTGTCCGCGACCCACTGGAGCCAGGCGTAGAAGATGATCTGGTCGACGTGCTGCTGGGCGAACAGCGCCACCGTCGGGGAGGACGGACGCCGCAGTTCTGCCGGCCACTCGCGCCAGTCCCCACCGAAGCGGGTGACCAGCGCCGACCACGTGGCGAACTGGGTGAGGCTGCGTCCCTCGCGACGCCAGAAGTCGTTGAACGCCATCCGGCGGACGGGACGCAGGCCGTGCTCGTAGATGACCCGCAGGGCCTCGATCTTCGCCTCCCACACCTCGTTGCGACAGATCAGGCTCTCGCCCGCCAGGTCCTTCCTCAGCCGGCTCTTCAGGTGCGCGATCCGGGCCCGCGACTTCTCGTCCAGCTCGGCGAACTCCGGGATCAGCTCCGGACGGATGTAGAGCGGGTTCACGTAGCGCCGAGAGGTCGGCAGGTACGGCGACGCCTCGAGCGGCGGCTCCGGCTGGGCGGCGTGCAGCGGGTTCACCAGCACGAAGCCGGCGAACTGCTGGGTGGCCGACCAGGTCGCCAGGTCGGCGAGGTCCGCGAGGTCGCCGACTCCCCAGGAGTCGGCCGAGGTGACGCTGTACAGCTGCGCGGCGTAGCCCCACGCCCGCTTCTCCCCCATCGACGGGGGGAAGCCGAGGAACGCGGGGCTGACCACGAGCGTCGATTCCGACTGCCCCGCCTCCGTGGTGGCCTGGAGCCGGTGGTAGCCCAGGGGGAGGTCCGCGGGCAGTTCGAAGGACGCCTGCCCGGTGAGCACGCCGTCGATCCAGCGTGGCGGCTCGTCGTCGCGCACCTGCGGCACGTCGCGGAAGCCGCCCTCCTCCAGGCGCACCGCGACCCGCACCCAGTTGCCCTCGGGCAGGTGCACCTGCACGGTGCGCGGCGTGCCCTGCTCCATCACCACGCAGGGCGGCAGCAGGCGGGTCCACGGGCGCTGGCGCAGGGCCTCCAGCGAGGTCCTGGCGTGCTCGGGGTCGGACGCGTCCACGTCCATGGCGGCGAGGATGGCGATCACCGTCTCGTCCGTCACCTCGGTGTGACGGCCCTTCCAGTCCCAGAACTCGGTGGCGATCCCGAAAGCGGCCGCGAGTTCGGCCAGGAACGGATTGGAGAGAGCCATGTCGTGCGGCACGCCTTCGTGGGAGCGGACGGGTCGGTTAACGATACTGCCCCGCCGCTCAGCTCCCCTCGAACGGCGCGAGCAGCCGCCGCAGCAGTCCGGCGAGGGCGTCGCGCTCGGCCGGTTCGACGACCGCCAGCACCCTGCGCTCGAAGGCCAGCAGGTCGGCCAGCGCGCCCTCGACGCGCTCGCGTCCCTCATCGGTGAGCCGCACCAGCACGCCCCGCCGGTCGTCGGCGTTGGGCTGGCGCACCACCAGCCCGCGGGCCTCGAGCCGGTTCACCCGGTTGGTCATCGTGCCGGACGTCGACAAGGTGGCCCGGATCAGCTCGCCCGGCGACAGCTCGTAGGGACGCCCCTGGCGCCGCAGCGCGGCCAGCACGTCGAACTCCCACCCCTCGAGCCCGTGGGCGCCGAACGCCTCGCTGCGCGCGCGGTCGAGGTGCTTGGCGAGGCGGCTCAGCCGCGACAGGCTGCCCAGCGGCGTGACGTCCACGCCGGGCAGCTCCCGCGCCCACGCGGCGAGGATCAGGTCGACCTCGTCAGCCACCGCACCCCCTCGGGTATCTCGACATCGAGACTTTATCGCCTGTGGGCGCGTCGCACACCGGTCCGTTCAGCGGGTCGTGGAGTGGTTCTCCACCGGTCCGATGCGCACGGACGTTGCGACCGAGGTGGCGGCGAGCAGCGCCATCGCGGTGAGCGCCCCACCGAAGCCGAGGGCGCTGTTGCCGGAGGTCAGCCCGAGGACGAACAGGGTGCCGGCCAGGCCGGCGCCGATGCTGTTGCCGAGCGCCTCGCTGACCTGGAGGGACGAGGTGTTGCGCCCGATGGCGACCGGCTCCGACAACTGCATGACGGCCAGCGACGTGCTCGACAGCGCGAGGCCCATGCCCAGCCCGCCGAACAACCAGCCCGCGACGGCGGCCATCAGGAGCCGTCCGGGCAGCCAGCCGGACGCGGCAACCAGCAGCAGGCCCGCGGTCGTGCTCAGCGTCCCGGCGAGGATGATCCGGTCGCGCCGCAGCCGCAGCCACGGCCGCGACTGGAGCCAGGCACCGGCCATCCAGCCGACCGAGCCGACGATCAGCACCGAACCGGCCCAGTCCAGGGGAAGGTGCTCTGCCTGCACCAGCATGAGCGGGAGGAACGCCTGCCCGCCCGCGAACGCCCCCGCGCTCAGCGCTCGGACGCCGAGGACCGCGTCCAGGCCGCGTCCCGCCGGGCGGAACCCGGCCGGGAGCAGCGGGGGCAGCGCCCACCACAACAGGCCGGCGCCGAGGGCCAGCCACAGCAGCGACCACACGTCGATGCGCTGCCCTGCGAGCTGGAGGGCGCCCGCCCCCGCAGCGGCCAGCGCGGCCCAGAGCAGGAGCCGAGGGGCGGAGCCGGCGCCGTGGTGGGGCGGCAGGTGCACCCTGCGCAGGGGTCCGGCCATCAGGCCGCCGCCGATCGCCATCAGCGGCAGCACCGACCAGAACACCCAGTGCCACGACAGGGCGGTGGTCAGCCACGCCGCGACCGGCGGCCCGACGAAGGACGGCACCATCCAGGCAGCGGAGAAGCCGGTGATCACCAGGGCGCGCTCGCGCTCGTCGAACACGCGGGCGACGAGGACCATCACGGTGAGGTTCATGGTGCCTCCACCGAGGCCCTGGATGAACCGTCCGGCCAGCAGCACCGGCATCGTGGGCGCCAGCGCGGACACCACCAGCCCGACGGCGAACACCGCGAAGCCCACCACCATCGGCGGCTTGGGACCGAAGCGGTCGCTGAAGCGCCCTGCCGCCACCGTGGCGAAGGTACTCGCCAGCATGAAGGCGCTGAAGGTCCACGCGTACAGGTCGAGGTCGCCGAGGTCGGCAGCGGCGGCCGGCATCGCCGTGGCCACCGCCATCGCCTCGAACGCGACCGCGCCCACGCTGAGCAGCAGCCCGACGGTGAGCCCGCGGCGGGACGTGCGCGCCGGCGCGTCCGCCACCCGCTCCGCCTCACCCATCGCCACGCCCTCCTGCCGAACAGCGGACCAGTCTCTCACGAACCGCCGGGGGCGCGACCGTGCCGGCCTTGGGTAGGTTGGGACGTAGCGGAAGCTGTCACGAGGAGGGCCCCATGACCACCGAGAACCCGCAGGTGACCACGATCGTCAAGGAGCGCACCGATGTGCGCCCGGACCTGCGGCCCGAGGAGGGCGACCACGAGCGCTTCTCCCACTACGTGCCGAAGGCCAAGCTGACCGAGGCGATGGTGATGGGCACGCCGGTGATCGCCCTGTGCGGCAAGGTGTGGGTGCCCTCCCGCAACCCCGACCGCTACCCGGTCTGCCCGGAGTGCAAGGAGATCTGGCAGTCGCTGCGTCCCGGCGGCGACGGCGAGGAGTAGCCCCGCTCAGGGCTCCCTGGCGGGGAGGATCTCCAGCCGGGGGTACTCCGGCTTCCACATGCGCTGGTAGATGTCGTTGATCGGGTTGGTCATCGGCCGGCGCGCCAGCCCCTGGCGCTCCGCGGTCTCCGCGACCGCCTTCGCCACCGTGGCCGCCACCACCCGCAGGTCGCTCATCGAGGGCAGCAGGGACGCCCCTGGCCGGTATTCGTTCATCAGGCCCGCCAGGGCGTCGGCCGCGGCGTAGATCATCTCGTCCGTCACCCGGGTCGCCCGCACCACGGAGACCCCCAGGCCCAGCCCGGGGAAGATCAGCGCGTTGTTGGCCTGCGCGATGGTGTGGTAGGTCTCGCCGTGCCGGATGGTGCCGAACGGGCTGCCGGTGGCGATCAGGGCGCGCCCGTCGGTCCAGGCCAGTACGTCGGCCGGGTGGGCCTCGCTGCGGCTGGTCGGGTTCGACAACGGCATGATGATCGGCCGCTCGCAGTGCGCGGCCATCGTGGTCACGACCTCCTCGCTGAAGGCGCCGTGGCGGGCGGAGGTGCCGATCAGGATGGTGGGCCGCACCTCGCGGACGACCTCCTCCAGCGTGATCCGGTGGGGGTCGGCGACGGTCCAGCCCGCCACCTCCGCGCGGGTGCGCGCGTACGGACGCTGGAAGTCGCGCACGCCCTCGCTGTCCTCGACCACCAGTCCCCGGCTGTTCAGGGTGTAGAACGCGGCGTGGGTGTCCTCCGGCGGCGTCCCGGCCCGCGCCATCGCCTCCCGGATCAGGTCGGCGATCCCGACCCCCGCCGTGCCGGCACCGTGGATCACCACCCGGTGCTCCGGCAGCGGCACGCCGGTCAGCCGGACGGCGGCAAGGACCGCGGCGAGGACGACCGCGGCCGTGCCCTGGATGTCGTCGTTGAAGGTGCAGATGCTGCCGGAGTAGCGCTGGAGGATGCGGTGCGCGTTGCCGGCCCCGAAGTCCTCCCAGTGCAGCATCGCGTTCGGGAAGAGCCGGGTGACGGTCTGCACGAACAGCTCGATGAACTCGTCGTAGCGCTCCCCGCGCACCCGCGCGTGCCGCTCGCCGAGGTACAGGTCGCTGTTCAGCAGGCCGAGGTTGTCGGTGCCCACGTCGAGCACGACCGGGATCGCGCGGCGCGGGTGGATGCCCGCGGCCGCGGTGTACACGCCCAGCTTGCCGACGGCGATCTGGAAGCCGCCGATGCCCTGGTCGCCGATGCCGAGGATGCCCTCGGAGTCGGTCACCACCACCAGGTCGACGTCGTCGGCGTCCATCTCGAAGTCCATCAGCGACCGCTCGACCTGCTCGGGGTGGTCGATGGAGAGGAAGACCCCGCGGGCGCCGGTGTACTCGTGGCTGAACCGCTCGATCGCCTCGCCGATCGTCGGGGTGTAGATGATCGGCAGCATCTCCTCCAGGTGCTCGCTGAGGAGCCGGTAGAACAGCACCTCGTTGCGGTCGCGCAACTGGGCGAGCTGGATGAACTTGGCCAGCGGCGACGGGGAGCGCAGGTACTGCGCGTAGGAGCGGCGCATCTGCTCCTCGATCGTGGTCACGCGGCTCGGCAGGAGCCCGGAGAGTCCCAGCTGCTCCCGCTCCTGGATCGTGAACGCTGTGCCCCGGTTGGCCATCGGGTGCACCAGGATCAGCCGGCCGCGCGCGCTGACCTGGAGCACCGCCTCCCGCGACGTGGTGTCGAGGGTGAAGTCGAGCTGTCGCATGCTGGCCCCTTCCGCGGCGGATCCCTGCCAGGGGCAGCCTAGGGCCTGGGCCGCGGGAGGTGCGTCCGCGTCACCCCTAGGATGTGGGCATGGCATCGAAGACGCTGATCGTCCTGCGGCACGCCAAGTCGTCCTGGCAGACCGCGGAGGCCGACCTGCGCCGCCCGCTCTCCGAGCGCGGCGAGCGGGACGCCGTGGCCGCGGGCAAGGTCCTCGCCGGGTACGACCTCGACGTCGTCCTGGCCTCGACCGCGACCCGGGTCCAGCAGACCTGGGCGGGGGCGGTGGACGGCGGCGCCAGCTGTGCGGACGTCCGGGTCTCCGAACTCATCTACCACGCCTGGCCCGGGGAACTCCTCTCGGAGCTGCGCGAGCTGGACGAGACCGTCCACACCGCGCTGCTGATCGGTCACCAGCCCACGCTCGGCGACCTGGTGACCAGCCTCGCCAAGCCGTCGGCCCTGGCCGAGCGCGTGCAGGCCAAGTACCCGACGGCCGGGCTGGCCGTGCTCACCTACCGCGGCGCGTGGAAGACCCTCGCCGACGGCAAGGCCACCCTGAAGCGCTTCGAGGTGCCCCGGGGCTGAGCCCGGGCTTCAGTACCGGTAGTTCTCCGCCTTGAACGGGCCCTCTGCCGGCACGCCGAGGTAGTCGGCCTGCTCCGGCGACAACTCGGTGAGGCGCACCCCCAGGGCGTCGAGGTGCAGCCGGGCGACGTACTCGTCAAGCTGCTTGGGCAGCGTGTACACGCCCACCGGGTAGGTCTCGGGCCGGGTGAAGAGCTCCAGCTGCGCCAGGACCTGGTTGGTGAACGACGTGCTCATCACGAAGCTCGGGTGCCCGGTGGCGTTGCCGAGGTTCAGCAGGCGCCCCTCGCTGAGCACGATGATCGCGTGGCCGTCCGGGAAGTTCCAGCGGTCGACCTGCGGCTTGACCGGCGTCCGGGTGACGCCCTCGAGCGCCTCCAGCCCGGCCATGTCGATCTCGTTGTCGAAGTGGCCGATGTTGCCCACGATCGCCAGGTGCTTCATCCGCGACATCTGGTCCGCGGTGATCACGTGGACGCAGCCGGTGGCCGTGATGAAGATGTCCGCGGTGCCGATCACGTCCTCCAGCGTCGCGACCTGGTAGCCGTCCATGGACGCCTGGAGCGCGCAGATCGGGTCGACCTCGGTCACGACGACCCGGGCACCCTGCCCGGACAGCGCGGCCGCGCAGCCCTTCCCGACGTCGCCGTAGCCGCACACGACGGCGAGCTTGCCGCCGATCAGCACGTCGGTGGCGCGGTTGATGCCGTCGATGAGGGAGTGCCGGATGCCGTAGCGGTTGTCGAACTTGCTCTTGGTGACCGAGTCGTTGACGTTGATGGCCGGGAACAGCAGCGAGTTGTTGCGGGCCATCTCGTAGAGGCGGTGGACGCCGGTGGTGGTCTCCTCCGTCACCCCGAAGATGCTGTTGGCGATGCCCACCCAGTCGAGCTGGGACTGGCGCAGCGTGGCCAGCACCACCTGGTACTCGGCCGAGTCGGACGCGGACGCCTCCGGCACGGCGCCGGCCTTGGCGAACTCGACGCCCTTGTGCACCAGGAGCGTGGCGTCGCCGCCGTCGTCGAGGATCATGTTGGGCCGGCGGTCGCCCCAGTCGAGGATCCGCTCCGTGGCCGCCCAGTACTCCGACAGCGTCTCGCCCTTCCAGGCGAACACGGGCACGCCCCTGGGGTCGTCGGGGGTGCCGTCCGGACCCACGACGACCGCCGCGGCCGCCTCGTCCTGGGTGGAGAAGATGTTGCAGGACGCCCAGCGCACCTCCGCACCGAGGGCGACCAGCGTCTCGATCAGCACAGCCGTCTGGACGGTCATGTGCAGGGAGCCGGCGATCCGGGCGCCGCGCAGCGGCCGGCTGTCGCCGTAGCGCCGCCGCAGCGCCATCAGGCCGGGCATCTCGTGCTCGGCGAGGGTGATCTGCTCACGCCCGAAGGCGGCCAGGTTCAGGTCAGCAACCGTGTAGTCCACGAGGGGTCAGACTACGCGACGCCCGCGAAGGGCCCACAACCGGCCCTTCCCGGGGAGCCCCCCGGGTCAGCCGGCGCTCGTGCCGGTGGCCGGCGCGGCGTCCCCCGGGGTGCCCCGGTCGATGTCCGGTTCCAGGTACAGCGCGGTCACCTGGGGGTTCGCCGCGCGGATCGCCACCTCCGCGTTGTCGATCACCTCGGCCACGCGGGCGGCGGACTCCGTGGGCTCGACGGCGATCTTCGCCGCCACCAGCACCTCGTCCGGCCCCAGGTGCAGGGTCTTGAGGTGGATCACCCGCTGGACGCCGGCCGCGGAGGCCAGCGACGCGGTGATCGCCGACACGGCCTCGGGCGTGGCCGACTCCCCCAGCAGCAGGGAACGGGTCTCGATCGCGAGGGTGATCGCCACGATGATCAGCAGGACGCCGATCAGCGAGGTGCCGACGACGTCCCAGACACCGTTGTGGGTGACGAGCGTGAGTCCGACGCCGAAGAGGGCGAAGAGCAGGCCGAGCAGCGCGGCGAAGTCCTCCAGCAGGATCACCGGCAGGTCGGGCGACTTCGACGTCCGGATGAACCGCGGCCAGGACTGCGTCCCCTTCAGCGGCAGGGACTCCCGGATGGCGGTGCGGAAGCTGAACCCCTCCGCGACGATGGCCGCGCCCAGCACCACCAGCGGCACCCACCACCAGCCGCCCTCCAGCAGCTCGTTGGGGACGCCGTGCAGGACTTCCTCGAGCTTGTGGAAGGCCTCGTAGAGGGCGAACAGGCCGCCCAGGCTGAACAGGATCACCGACACGAGGAACGCGCTGATGAACGGGGCCCGCCCGTAGCCGAACGGGTGCTCCTCTGTGGCCTCGCGCTGGGCCACCCTGCCCCCGCGGAGCAGCAGGATCTGGTTGCCGGTGTCGGCGACGGAGTGCACGCCCTCGGCGAGCATCGACGCGGCACCGGTCAGTGCCCAGGCGCCGAACTTGGTGGCCGCGATGAAGGCATTCGCCGTCAGGGCCGCGATGATCGCCCTTGTCCCGCCATGACTGCTCACGGGGTCACATCCTGCCAGAGAGGTGGGCGGGGGCCCACCGTCTCGCACCGTTCGGTGCGCGGGGGCGCAGGCTCACGCCCGGCCGAGGCCCACCTGCAGGTACGCCGCGGCGAACAGGCCCTGCTGGAGCACGGTCGCGTACCGCTCGACCGCCGTCCCCGCCTGGTGGGACAGGTTCGACACCAGCACGTCCTGGGCGAGCGCGGTGGAGCGCAGCCGTACGCGCTCCTCTGCGGCGTGCTCGTCGTCCATGCCGTCGTCCACCAGCACCAGGCCGGGGCGCTGCTCGGCGCCGGTCTCCTCGAAGGGGTCCGCGAACGGGTCGCGCGGCGGCACCTCGGTCAGCAGCGGGAGCAGCGCGCCGGCGTCCGCGGAGAGCACGATGCGGCCGCTCGCCGAGCGCAGGGCCTCCGCGATGCGGCGGCTGGCCCGCGCGGCGAGGATCGAGCCGCCCCACACCATCGGCTTGGCGTCGGCGAGTTCCAGCGCCACGGCCTTGGCGGGGTTCTGGGTCGCGTCGAGCGCGAGCGAGGAGTCGGTCGCCACCTGGTCGAGGGCGTCGGCCACCCCCTCGGGGTTGACCGAGGGGCCGAGGCCCAGCCGGTGCAGCGCGACGAGCGCGACGACGGCCGCGGCGAGCGGATCGCCGGTGACCGTGGGCAGCAGCGTGGTGGACGCCGACGCGGACTGGCGGGCGAGCACCGAGTCCTGGGGGCACACCACCAGCAGCCGGCACCCGCGGCGGACGGCCTCGAAGGCCGCGGCGAGGCTCACCTTGTCGCCCCCGCCCATCACCACGACGATGTCGAGCGGGCCGACCCAGCCCGGCAGGCCCAGGCGCGGCCAGGCCACCAGCGGCACCGGGCAGGTGGGTTCGAGGACGGCGCGCAGCAGGCGCGCCTCCGGCCCGAAGGTGATCAGGGCGCGGGGACGCTCGTCGGCGTCCAGCGCGGCCAGGGGGCCCTCCGCGGACACGGACTCGCGACGCACCCGCGCCCCGGCCTCCGCCAGCGGTCGCAGCAGGTGGTCGGCGGCCCGGAGGGCGTCGGGGTCCTCCAGCCGGGAGTCATCGAACTCGTACATCGCGCTCAGCCGGCGGTGCCGGGCCGCCGGGCCTCGTCGACGAGGAGGATCGGGATGCCGTCGCGCACCGGGTAGGCCAGCCCGCAGTCGGGGCCGGTGCAGGCCAGCTCGGAGGCCTCGTAGTCCCAGGCGAGGGTGGCGTGGCAGGCGGGGCAGACCAGAAGCTCGAGGACTTCTGCGGGCAGGTCGCTCATGACCGGTCCTTTCGGATGATCGACAGTGCTTCGTCACGCAGGGCCGCGACGGTACCGGCGTCCCTTGCCTCGACGTTGAGCCGCAGCAGCGGCTCGGTGTTGGACTCGCGGACGCTCACCCACCAGTCAACGCTGGTGACCAGCAGCCCGTCCACCCAGCTCACCTCCCCGCGCCCGGCGAACGCCTCCGCGACCTCGGCCATGGCGGCCTTCGGGTCGCTGACCGTGCTGTTGATCTCGCCGGACGCCTCGTACTGCGGCAGCTCGGCGGCGAGGGCGGACATCGGGCGTCCCGACCGGCCCACCAGCGCGAGCACGTGGAGCGCGGCCAGCATGCCGGTGTCGGCGCCCCAGAAGTCGCGAAAGTAGTAGTGCGCGGAGTGCTCACCGCCGAAAATCGCGTGGTGGGCGGCCATCACCGCCTTCATCTTCGTGTGGCCGACGGCGCTCGTTGCGAGTGCCCCGCCGGCGGCGGCCACCACTTCGCCGACCGTCCGGGAGGTGATGGTGTTCACCACGATCGTCCCGCCGGGCTCGCGCGCGAGCTCGGCCCGGGCGATCAGCGCGGTGACCACGGAGGGGCTCACGACCTCTCCCCGCTCGTCGATGATGAAGCAGCGGTCGGCGTCGCCGTCGAAGACGAGGGCGAGGTCGGCGCCGTGCTCGCGGACGGCGCGCTGCGCGTCCACCAGGTTCTCCGGCTCGAGCGGGTTCGGCGGATGGTTCGGGAAGCTGCCGTCGAGGTCGGTGTAGAGCCCGATGATCTCCAC
Organism: Propionicimonas sp. T2.31MG-18; assembly: GCF_964266745.1. Lineage (NCBI taxonomy): Bacteria > Bacillati > Actinomycetota > Actinomycetes > Propionibacteriales > Nocardioidaceae > Propionicimonas > Propionicimonas sp. T2.31MG-18. The sequence goes on along the minus strand of NZ_CAXWGX010000003.1, from coordinate 37,342 downwards.
GTCCAGCGGGCCGAGCACAGCGGGGGTGGTGTAGCCGGCCATGCCGTTGCCCGCGTCCACCACCACGGTGAGGCGCCGCAGGCCGGACAGGTCGACCAGGCCGTGCAGGTGGGCGGCGTAGGCGCCGAGCAGGTCGTCCTCACGATACCCGCCGGGCCGGGCGACGGGGGGTAGTTCAACGTAGGACAACTCGGTGATCCGGGCCATCAGCTCCGGGGTGATCGGCGCCGCGTCCGGCAGGCAGAACTTCACGCCGTTGTACGCGGCGGGGTTGTGGGACGCGGTGAACTGCACGCCCGGGAGGTGGGTGTGCCCCGAGGCGAACCACAGGCCGTCGGTGCTGGCCAGCCCGACGTCGAGGACGCTCGCACCCTGGCCGCGGGCCCCCTCGGCGAAGGCGAGGCTGAGTTCCCGGCCGCCGGCACGCATGTCGCGGCCCATCACGAACTCGCGTCCCTCGAGCCCGAAGGCTGCGGCGAAGGCCGCGCCGATGGCGCGGGCACCGTCGAGGTCCCACTCCGGATGCTCGCCGCTGATGACTCCGCGGATGTCGTTGGCCTTGAATACCTGGGGCTGGATCACGCTGGTGAGCCTACCTGCCGGCGTCCCGGCGGGCCGCTCGCTCGCGCGCCGGACACTGGCAGGGGGAGGCTCAGTCGTCCTCGGGGTCGGCGAGCACGGCCAGGTGTCCCTTGCGCCGGGTGACCGCGGGCTGCACCGGTTCGGGCGGGCTGTCGGCCAGCCCCGCGCGGCGCACGGCGTCGGCCAGTGCCATCAGGTCGTCCGTGGACGCGCGCGGGCTGTCCAGGTCGCCCGGGAGCCGGATCACCTCCCAGCCACGGGGCACGCTGAGCCCGCGGGAGTGGGTGCGGCACAGGTCGTAGGTGCCCGGCTCGGTGCGCAGGGCCAGGGGCCCGACCACGGCCGTGGAGTCCGCGTAGACGAAGGTCAGCGTGGCCACGGCGGCCTCGGTGCACGCGGTCCGCGAGCAGCGCCGGTTGATCACGGCGCAACGTTACCGTCGGGCCAACGCGGTTCCCGGGAGCCGCGGCGGTGTGGCGACCCGCCCGCCACCGGCCGCCCCGCAGCTGGGTAGGGTGGCCCCATGAGGCGACGGGAGCGACACGGACGCGGCCTGCGCGGCCCCCTGGCCGCCCCCAATCCGTTCACCGGGGCGCCCGTCCCGCTGCGGCAGCACACGCGCGGTGCGGAGTTCTTCACCGCCTGCGTGCGCGCGTCCGTCGCCCGCACCGCACGGTCGTGCCCGCGGTCGCTCGTCGGGATCGACGTCGGCTTCGAGGAGGTGCCGGGCAACCTCGACGGCTGGCAGAGCGCCCGTGTGCCGCTCGCCGCAGCCGTGCCGGCCGGCCCCGGCCGCAACGGCCAGGTGGTGCTGTTCCGCCGTCCGCTGGAGCACCGGGCGACGTCGCGCTCGGAGCTGCGCCGGCTGGTGCACCGGGCACTTCTGGAGCAGCTGTCGGCGCTCACCGGCATCCCCGTGGACGAGCTCGACCCGTCCGCCGGTGACCCGGACGACGAGGACTGACCTCACCGGTCGGCCCGGGGGTCAGCTGCCCGCGTGCGGGTCGAAGACCACCGGCACCTCCGTACGGTTGCCCCCGGCCGCGAGGTCCAGCACGGCCAGGCCGCGGACCTTGCCCAGCTTCTCGGTGCTGACGATCGCCCCGCGCAGGTCGCCGGCCGCCGTCTGCACGCGCACCACCGTCGCGGCCGCCTTCGGAAGCGGCACCTCGAGGATCGCGCCGGCGGGGACCGTGACGTCCGTCGGGGCGCCGGGCTCCGCTCCGGTTCCCGTGGCGAGCGTCACCACGGCGTCGGACGCCCCCGGGTTGGCGAGCTGGAGGACGGTGGCCGCTCCGCGTCCCAGCGCGACCGGCCACACGGAGTCCTGCGGCAGCGGCGGCAGCGCCGCGGTGTAGGCGGGGTCGCGGCGGGCGTCGCCGCCACCGGTGTCGAGCCACACCGCCGCGGCCACCGGCTGCGTCGCGGTGATCCGCAGCGCCGCCGGGCGCGCGTCCAGGCCCGCCTGGAGGTCGACGGTGCGCGTCGTCTCCGGCGGCACCTCCACCTGCTCGACGCCGACGAGGTCTGCCGGGCCGTCGGTGGTGAGGCTGCTGACGGCGACGGTCGCGGTGCGGTCGCCCGGGTTCGTCAGCACCAGCGAGCGGGTGCCCTCGCCCGAGGGGATCCCGGGCACGACCAGGTCGGTGGCCGGTGCCACGGTCGCGGGGAGCCAGTCGGCGCCGAGCGGCACGTCCAGCTGCCAGGTGCGCTGTCGGACGAAGGCGGCGACGCGACCGTCGCCGCTGCTCACCCGCAGCGTGATCGGCCCGGAGACGCGGTCGAGGCCGCCCAGCGAGATCGTCTCGACGGCGTTACCGTCCACCAGCACGCCGCGGGGGGCCGTGATCCGTCCGTCGGCCCCGTAGGCGAGCACGTCCACCGACGCCTGGGAGCCGTCGAGGTTGGCGACCACGACCTCCGACTGCGCGATGGTGCGGATGTCCGCCCCGGCGAACCAGTGGTCGGTCGCCGGCGCGAGGCAGGCCGCGGCCGAGAGCCCGCGGTCGGGACCCGTGGCCGCGGCGACGACCGTGGTGGCGCCGAAGGGCGCCGGCAACAGCGCCGACACGCGCACGGGGGCACCGGGGGCGTCCACCACGTGCAGGCCGGAGGCGTCCGTGGCCTTCCCCGGGTCGGTGACCGGGGCGGTGCGCAGGCCGGGCCCGGTCGCCGTGGCGGCGACCCGCACCGCGCCCGTCGCCGACGCGAAGCCCGGGCAGACGACGGACGAGCGCGTCTCGGTCGCCGCGAACGGCGTCTCCGGAAGCGGCGGGGGGCCGGCGAGCGCCGAGGCGGCCGTCGCCACGGCGAGGACGGCCACGACGGCGCCGGGCCCGATCCAGCGGTTCACGACGCACCTCCCGCGGCGCGGCGCGGGCCGCTGTCCTCACTCCGGCGCCGCACCGACGGCGCGGCCATGATCGCCAGCAGGACGAGGCCGGCCAGTTGCACCCACAGCCACCACGCCGCGCCGTCGCGCAGCCGGTAGTCCAGGGGGCCGGACGCGGCGCCCACGGCGAACTGCGTCCCCGGCTCGCCGCCGGGGGCCCGCTCCAGGCGGCCGGCGCCGACGCTCACCTCCCACCGGTCGTCCGGGGGCTCGGCGAGGCGCAACAGCCGGTCGGGGGCACCCGGCGCGATCACCGCGCCCTGCCCCACCGGCACCCTCGACTCCTGGCCGCTGACGACCGCGATCGCGGAGTCGGGCACCGGCCACACGAACTGGGTGGCGTCACCGGTGCCCAGGCCGAGGCCGGGCACGCTGTTGATCGCCAGCCGCTGGCCGGCGTCCCCGCCGGTGAGGGTCACGTACGACACGCCGAGCGTGACGAGGTCGGGCAGCAGCTGGTCGTCCGCGCTGTCGCCGACGAGCCGCGCGGCCACCGAGGCGGCCAGCTGCTTGGCGGCAGGGTCTCCGCCGAAGGCCGTGCCGCGCTCGGCGTCGCCGAGCCGGGCGAAGTCGCCCTCGAGCAGGGCCCAGCGCACCGTCCCCTCCCCGGCGACGAGGGCGAGCGTGCGACCCGGGGTGTCGGAGAGCTGGGCGTTGCGGACGAAGGCCGGCACGCCGCCGACCGGCTGGCGCGTCACCCCCACCTGTCCCGCGACCACCCACCAGCCGCCACCGAGCAGCATCGCCGCGACGCACACGACCGCGAGCCCGAGGCTGGCCAGGTGGCGGACGCCGAGGTCGTGGCCCTGGAGTTCGGTGGCGATCCCGTCGAGACCGGCGCTGGCGGCCAGCACCAGCGCCCCCACCAGGGCCAGCTGCCACTCCAGCGCCTGCGGGCGCACCCAGGCGCCGGGCGGCACCTCGACGACCAGCCGGGTGAGGCCGAGCGCCACGAGGCCGGCAGCGCCCGCCCCCAGCAGTGCCCGGCCCGAGATCCCGGGACTGCGGACGGCGCCGGCAACGGCCGCGATCCACAAGACGGTGACGAAGGCGAGGGAGAGCCACAGCGGCGGCGAACCGGCCAGGGTGCGGCCGAGCAGGACGTCCCACGGCTCCACCGCCGCGGACGGCGCGAGCTGGGCCTCGATGCCGGTGAGCAGGCGTCCCGGGTAGCGCAGGACGGTGGGCCCCCACGGGCCGACGAGCAGCAGCAGCGGCGCGGCGAGCACCACGCCCCACTGCGCCCACGCCCGGGCGCGGCGCGCAGGAAGCGCGGTGAGGAGTGCTGCGGCGAGCCCCACCGCCCAGAACGCCGGGACGAGGGCACAGGCCAGCAGCATCCAGAAGGCGACCGCGCCGGCGCGACGCCAGCTCCACCCACCGTCCGCGAGCCACAGCCAGCAGCCGTACCCCAGCATGGGCAGCAGGACGGAGGTGGCGGCCAGCCCGAACGCGCCGGCGTTGAGCCCGCCGAGGAGGGCCGGCGCGAGCGCGTACCCGAGCGCGCCGAGACCGGCGAGCCTCCGGTCGGCGACCACCTGTCGCAGCAGCCGGAAGGCCATCAGCCAGGCCAGCGGCACGGCCAGCAGGAACGTGGCGGTTACCAGCCACTCCGGGCGCCCGAGGGTGACCAGCGAGAACAACGACGCCAGGCCGGCCCACGGCGCGCCCGAGACGTGCGCCGACCCGGGAACCGGGGACAGGTAGGAGGCCAGCAGGCCGGTCCAGTCGTCCGGCGCTGCGAGCAGCTGCGGCCCGGTGAGCGAGCCCGTGCCGAACACCGTCCGGGCAGCCACGAGCGCTGCGGCGCAGAGAACCAGGACGCCGGTGGCGGCGAGCGGCAGCCGGTAGCGCACGTCGCCGGTCGCGGCGAAGTCGTCGCCGGTCATCTCGTCCAGGCTCACCCCGCTGCCGCGACCGGTGAAGGTCTGCACCCACTCCACGAGGCGCGCGGCGACCTGCTCGGCCCCCCGCTGCACCCCGGCCCACCGGCCGGGACGCAGCCGTCGGGTCGCCTGGCGGGCCGCGGGCGTGATCGGCAGGGCGGCCAGCCGGTCGGTCACCGAGTGCCGCAGGCTGCGACCCCCCAGCCAGCGACCGAGACCCCGCACCTCTTCGGAGGCCCGTTCCGGGTCCTTGCCGAGCAGGTAGCCGAGGGCGGTGAGCAGGGTCACCACGACCAGGCGCGCGGAGGTGAGCCAGCGCCGCGCCGCGCGTGTGTTGCCCGCGACGAGCGCGAGACCCGCGGCACGCTCGTCCGCCGGGTCGTCGGCGCGGGAGTGGTCCACCACATGCGCCTCCGGGTCGGCCAGCACGCGGTAGCCGGCGAGGTTCGCCCGCCAGCCGAGGTCCAGACCCTGGTGGCTGCGGGGAAGCTCCGGATTGAGCCCGCCGAGGAAGCGCCACGCGTCCCCACGCACCAGCAGCCCGCCCAGCGGGACGCCGAGCGCGGGCACCGCGCCGAGCTGGCCCTGGTAGAGCTCGCCGGGCTCGGTCAGCGGACGCAGCCGCCCGCTGCCGCTGATGGTCTGGGCCCAGTCGCGCACCAGCGTCCCCGCCCCACGACGCCGCGGCTCGATCAGCAACGCCCCCACGACGGCGGCCGACGGATCGCGCCGCACGCGCTCGAGCAGGGCGGCGAGGGCGCCGGGAGCGGGCTCGGTCTCGTCCGGGAGGAGCCAGAACCAGTCGCCGTCCGCATCGGGGGCGAGGTCGTCCACCACGTCCTCGACGACGACGTCCGAGGCCTCCACCGCTGCCCGGCAGCGGGCCGCGGACGGCTCACCGGCGACGGGGAGGATCGCCGCCACGACGTGGAAGGCGCTGTAGTCGGCGGGAGCCTCGTGGTCGATGGTGTGCAACCAGGCCCAGGGGTCCTCACCGGACTCGACACTGCCCTCGCTCACGCACACCCTTTCCGGAAGATCGGCTCGACCGGAGGCACAGCCTACCGCCGGGGCACGGACACGCCCCGGGGACGGGTCAGATCGCGCGCTTCTTGAGGCGGCGGCGCTCGCGCTCGCTGAGCCCGCCCCAGATGCCGAACCGCTCATCGTTGGACAGGGCGTACTCGAGGCACTCGGACCGGACGTCGCAGGAGAGGCAGACCTTCTTGGCCTCCCGCGTGGAACCGCCCTTCTCGGGGAAGAAGGCCTCCGGATCCGTCTGGGCGCAGAGAGCGCGGTCCTGCCAGCCGAGGACGCCCTCGGCGTCCGGCTCCGTGACCAGGAACAGTTCCTGCATGCGACCAACTCCTCGACCCAGCCCGCCCGAAAAAGCGCGAACTACTTGAAGAGAATTACACGCCTGTCATTCGCGATAAGTCAACCCCGGTGGGCTACCATTCGGCCCCCGGTCGCCCGGTCCCCCGAACGGGGGACCCCGGCGGCCTTCACTGCCCCGCGGGCTCGTCCCGGGCCGCCGACGCGGCCTCGTCGCGGAAGATCGGGGCCTCCTGGCCGGACGGCATCCGGGTCGCCCCCGGCGCGCCGGCGGCCGCCTCGTCCGCGGTCCGCCACACGGCGCCGGCGGCCTCGCCACGCTGCCAGGTGGTGCGCGGTTCGGTCTCCGAGGGGAGCTCGCCGGCCGTGTCCTCCGCCTCCTCGGGCGCAGGCAGCGCGAGCGGCGCGGTGTCGATGCGCCCCGCGTTCACCCCGCTCAGCAGCACCCACAGCGAGCCCGCGGCGATGCCCTTCAGGATCAGGTCGAGCAGCGCGCCCACGATCTCCAGCACGCGCCCCAGCGCGTTGTCCGCGGCCGCCGCGCCGAGCGCGTAGCTGACCAGCGTCAGAATCACCCCGATGGTGAGCACCCACGCCGCCACCAGGGTGAGCGTGCGGGCGTGCCGGGTCGCGGGGGCGATGAAGAAGCAGGTGCAGACGACGACGATCACGGCGACCAGCAGCGAGATGTTCATCAGCGAGCCGCCGATGGCCTGGAACGCCTCGAACGGCGGGACGGCCTGCTGCACCTGGAGCACCAGCTGAACGATCCCGAGGACCAGGTTGGCGGCGACGAGCGCGATCAGGATCCAGGCCAGGGGCTCGCGGATCCGCTTCAGGTTCTCGATCATGCTCAGGTTCCTCCCAGGGGTGCACCGGCCAGCCTAGCCAGCCGGGCGCCTGCGGTGGCGCCGCCCGCTACCGGCGGGACGTCGCGCTCACGCGAACTGCGGCCCGGCCTGCAGCGTGACCGCGGCGACCAGTTCCTTGATCCGCTCGGCGTCCTCCGCGCGTGCCACCAGCGTCGCGGACGGCGTCCGCACGACCACGAGCCCGCTCACGCCGAGCAGCGCGACCACCGAGCCGTCGTCGTCGTTGACCACGACGTTGTCCGCTGCGTCGATCGACACGCTCAGCCCCGACACGGCGTTGCCCGCGGCGTCGGTGCCGAGGATCTCGGCCAGGCTCTGGTAGCCGCCGACGTCACGCCAGGAGACCGGCAGCGCGACCGCTGCGACGTGCGCGCTGCCGTGGCCGGCCGACACCGGCTCCATCACGCCGTAGTCGACGGAGGTCCTGGCGAGGCCGGGGAAGATCTGCGCGAGCCGGTCGGGGTGCTCGGCGAGCTCCGTGATCGACGCGTGGGTGGCGGGGAGCAGCAGTCGCAGCTGCTCCAGCAGGGTGGCCGCACGCCACACGAACATGCCGGAGTTCCACCAGTACTCGCCGGAGGCGAGGTACCCCTCTGCCACCTCGCGCGCGGGCTTCTCCGCGAAGTCGAGCACGGCATGGGCACCCTCGAAGCCGGGAAGGGCCGCCCCGCGGTGCAGGTAGCCGTAGCCGGTGTGCGGGCTGGTCGGCACCACGCCGAGGGTGACCAGCACGGACGGGTCCGCCTCGGCCACGGCGTAGGCGGTGCCGAGGCAGCCGGCGAACACGTCCACCGGCTCGATCACCTGGTCGGCGGAGACCTGCGCGATCACCGCGTCCGGGTCGAGCCGGTGCAGGACGGCCGCGGGCCAGGCGACGGCGTTGAGCGAGTCGCGTCCCACCGGCTCGCCGAGGATGTTGCCCGCGGGCAGTTCCGGCAGTTGCGCGGCGACCACGTCGGCGTACGCAGCCCCGGTGACCACCCACACCCGCTCGGCGGGGACGGAGGCCAGCGAGCGCTCGAACGCGAGCCGCAGCAGGCTCTTCCCGCCGACCAGCGGCAGCAGTTGCTTGGGCGTTCCCTGCCGGGACAGCGGCCACAACCGCGTCCCGGACCCACCGGCCATGATCACGACATATCGCACGCCTCGAGGGTAGGGCACGCCTACCATGACCGGGTGGCAGGTACTCCGGTTGGTGAGAATCCCGTGGTCAGCGCGCTCTCCCGACGGGCGAGGGGAGGCGGCGCCGACCCGCTGCTCACCTGGTACCGCCCCGAGACCGGCGCGCGCACCGAGCTGAGCGTGCGCACGGTCGCCAACTGGGTGGACAAGACGGCCAACCTCCTGGAGGAGCTCGGTGCGGAGCGTGCGGTCGCCGGCCCGGTGAGCGCAGCCCACCCCGGCCACTGGATGAGCCTGGTGTGGCCGCTGGCGGCCTGGCAGCGGGGGCTGGCGTACGTCGCCGGAGCGCCGGACGCCACGTGCGAGGTGGTGGTCACCGGCCCCGAGGACCCCCGCGCACACGCCGGGCTGACCACCCTCGCCTGCTCGCTGCACCCCCTCGGGCTGGGTCTGCGCGGGCTCGGAGACGGCGTCCTCGACTTCAGCACGGAGGCACTCGCCCAGCCCGACGCGCACGCCGCCGTGGCCGTGCCCGCGTCCGCCCTCGCCTGGTCCGGCGACGGGAGTGCCCGCAGCCACGGCGACACCGGCCTCGTCGCGCCGCGGGCCGGACGCGTGCTGGTGCGCCCGTCGACCGCGTGGGAGACGCTGGCCTCCGCGCTCCTCGGGCCGGTGCTCGGCGGCGGCTCCGCGGTCGTGGTGGAGGGCCCGGTGGAGCCGGAAGCGCTGGCACGGATCGTCGCTGCCGAGCGGACCACGGGCCCGGTGGCATGATGGCCAGCGCCACTCCCCTACCCGACGGAGGCCGCATGCTCTCGCGCCGCACCCTGCTCACCCGCGTGGGGCTGGCGACCGCCGGCGCGGGCGCCGCGTCCCTGCTCGCCGCCTGCGGCGGGCCGTCCATTGCCCGCCCGACCGCCTCCCCGACCGGATCCCTGCCCGAGCAGCTGGACGACGTGCTCGCCACGATCGCCGACGGCAACCAGGCGTTCGGGGTGTACGTCGAGGACGTCCGCAGCGGCGGCACCTACAGCTTCCACGGCGACTACGCCAGCCAGAGCGCGTCCATGGCCAAGCCGATGATCGTGTGCATGGCGCTGCGCAAGGCGCGCGCCGACGGCGGCACGCTGAGCCCCGAGAACGTCGAGCACGCGCAGAAGGCCATCCGCAACTCCGACAACGACGCGGCCACGGCGCTGTGGACCTACGCCGGCTACCAGGGCTACCAGTCGCTGGCCGACGAGCTCGGCATGACCCACACCCACCTGGACGAGAAGAAGTCCGACCAGTGGAGCTGGACCTGGACGACCCCGCAGGACCAGGTGCTGCTCGCGCGGACCCTCGCCACGGGCGGCTCCACGGCCCTGACCGACGACGAGTGCCGGTTCGTGTGGGACCTCATGGGCCAGGTGCAGGACGACCAGGCCTGGGGAATCGGCAAGCCCCGGTCCGCGACCGTGTCGGCCCACCTCAAGAACGGCTGGGTCCAGTTCCAGTCCACCGACAACCTGTGGGCGGTGAACTCGATGGGCGGCGTCCAGGGCGACGGCCGCGACTACCGGATGGCCGTGATGACCCGGGTGACCGACTTCCCGACCGGCCGCGAGGTCACCAGCGAGGTCGGCACCTGGGTGTTCTCGATCCTGGGATCGGGCAAGCTCTGAGCCTGCCCCGCTTCCCGGGCCGCGGGCCGGGGCGGGTCAGCCGCTGACCTTGCAGACGCTGTCGAGGTTGTCGGTGTTGGTCTTGCTGGGCTTGCCGCTCTTCGTCCCTGTCGGCTTCGGTGACGCGGTGCCATCAGCCGGCGCGGAGGTGGACGCGGACGCGGTCGGCGCGGCGTCCGCGGCCTCGGACTCGGCGATCCGGTCCTTCACCACGGTGCGGATCTTGGCGAAGTCGGGGTCCATCGGGACGACCAGTGGCGGGGTGAAGCTGACAGAGGCCATCGGCAGGCTCTTGCCCTTCACGGCGAGGTCGAGCAGCGTGCCCAGCTCCGAGGTCGGAACGTTGGTCGCGACGATCTGCTCGCCGGCCGCGGCGATGTCCTGGAACTTGGTGAGCACCGTCGTCGGGTTGAGCTGGCGCAGCATGGCGTTCATCACGCACTTCTGGCGGATCATCCGCTCGTAGTCGGTGGAGTACTCCCGCGAGCGGGCGAACCAGAGGGCGTGGAAGCCGTCGAGCTTGACGTTCTTGCCGGGCTCGATCCAGTCGTAGACGCCCTTCGGGCCGTGCAGGCTGCCGATCGGCACGCGCTTGCCGATGTCGAGCCGGATGCCGCCGACAGCGTTGATCAGCTGCTGGAAGCCCTTCAGGTCGATCATCGCCCAGTAGTTGATCTTCAGTCCGAGGGTCTCCTCGATCACGCCCCTGGTGGCCTCGACGCCGGGGTACTTCACTCCGGGGAACAGCTTCTTGTTCTGCACGGCGAGGGTGTAGACGCCGTTCAGCATGCACGCGTCGGCGAGGTTCTTGACGTGGCAGAAGTAGCCGTTCGGGTACTTCGCGTGCAGCGGGGAGTCCGCCGGGAACGGCGCGTGCTGCATGTTGCGCGGGAGGCTGAACAGCACCGTCCGGCCGGTCTCCGCGTCGATGCTGGCGACCGTCATGGAGTCCGGGCGGAGGCCGGTGCGGTCGGCGCCCGCGTCCCCGCCGAGCAGCAGGACGTTGATCCGTCCGTTCTGCACCTGGGACGTGCCGCCGCCACCGAACACGTTGCCGAAGAGCTTGGCCTGGGTGCCGAACGCGGAGGACGCCGTCCAGGCGATCGTGCCGCTGGTGATCGCGAGCGCGAGGGCCACGATGCCAGAGACCCACCGTCCGGCCGTCGACAGGTGGCGTGGGTTGGCCAGCCACCACGCGTCCAGGAGCAGCAGGATCCAGCCGGCACCGAGCACGGGGGCGACCCACTTCAGGACGGTGAGCGTGACCGGGTTGGCGTAGAGGCCGATGAGCAGCGCGCGAGCGGGCGTGAGCAGGAGCAGCGCGAGCACCAGCACCGCGACCACGATCGCCAGCCAGGTGCGGACCGCGACACGGCCGAGGCGGCGCTTGCCGACCGCCAGCTGGGCGGAGCCCGGCAGCACGACCGTCATGCCCATCAGCACGAGGGAGCGGCGCAATGCGACGCCCTGGCTGCGACGCAGCGGGGACGGCAGTGCCACGCCGGGCTGTGCTGTCGTGGCCATGGAACTCCTGCGGGGAAGGCGAGCGGGCTCCGTCCAGTATTACCGGCCCCACCCAGCGCTCCCGTGAGCCGCGCCGCCGAGCCGCCTCTTCCGGCCGCCCGGTCCGCCGCCCGGGGGCGCCGCCGCTCCCCCTCCCCCGTCCCACCAGCCCACGCCGTGCCGCTCCCCCGTCCCACCAGCCCCACCCGCCGCGCTCGCTCCCGAAAGCAACTCCCGCTACCGGAATTCCGGCGGCGAGAGTGGCATTCGGGGGCAAACCGGGAGGGACGCGTCCCGCGGCGCCCACGCCGTCCCACCAGCCCGTCCACCACTGACACGCCCGCGTCCCACCCGCCCCACCCGCCGCGCTCGCTCCCGAGAGCAACTCCCGCTACCGGAATTCCGGCGGCAAGAGTGACAATCGGGAGCGCCAACCGAGAGGGACGCAGGCCGCGCCGCTCCCCGCGCCCCCATCCCACCAGCCCCACCCGCCGCGCTCGCTCCCGAAAGCAACTCCCGCTACCGGAATTCCGGCGGCAAGAGTGACATTCGGGTGCAACGGGGAGGAGGGCGAGGCGAAGCCAGGCGGGCACCCGCGAGCGGCGTGCCACAGACCGACCCTGGTAGCCGCGCCCCAGGGCTGGGCAGCCGCCGTACCAGCAGCCGCACGCGTTGCGTTCGCTTCCGAACGCAACGCTCGCTGCCGGTTTTTCGGCGGCAGGAGTTGCGTTCGGGAGCAAACCGGGGGCGAGGGGAGGGCGGGCGGAGCGTGGGGACGCGCGCGGCCGGGATGACCAAGGGCGCGGCTATTTGGGTAACCAACAGCGGGACCAAGCGGCCGTCGGGGCTGGATCGGCGCTCGGGGATGGGTGAATCTGGTGGTGCGCCGCAGAGGCGGCACAACTCAAGAGGCGAAGTACTCCGTCGCACGCGTCGTCGCACTCCCCCGGCGACGACGTCCCGGACCCCCACGGGCGCGGCGGGCAGGACCCCGGGCAGGACCCCCCACCCGGGCCAGATCGGCCGGAGCCGTCCCCCCTCCGACTCCGGCCACACTTCGGTGTGGTACACCGGCCCCGCTGCACACTGCCGTCGCGGCGGGGCCGCCTACACCTCCACCACCCCCGACTGGAGGACCAGAGATGAGCACGATCACCGAGCGCCTGCTGAGCCGCCTCGAGAACTGGCTCGACCAGCTCGTCGAGCCCGACACCCGCTACGTCTGCGGCGGCTGCGACGACCGCTTCCACACCCGCCTCCAGGGCGTGGAGCACCTCCTGAGGTTCCACCCCGAGTTCCAGGGCGTCGTGGTGTACGAGTCCGACGATGCCGAGGCCAGCGTCGAGGACTGGCGGCCCACGTGGACCAACCGGACGGCCGGCGCGTCGCTGTGGAGCGCAGAGGACGCCCGTCCGGTCGGCGTCCGGCTCACCGCCTGACCCCCGGACGCCGCGCGCGGGCCCAGCCGCGCTCCAGGGTTCAGCGGCAGCCGCACCCGGCGATCACGGCCGCCTCACGGTCGAGCCAGTCGTAGACCCGGTAGTAGCTGGTGGCCTTGTTCCCCAGCTCGGCGAACACCAGCAGCGCGCCGTCCGCGGTGGTCACGTAGCCGGCGAGCCCGGCGAGCCCGCTCAGCGTCCCTGTCTTGGCGTGGACGACGTGCCGCCCGGCGGCCTCGGACCGGTCATCGAACCTGTACTTGAGGGTGCCGGACTCCGCGGCCACCGGCAGTCCGCCGATGACCGGGGCGAACCGGTCCTCCGCGAGCGCGAGCCGGACGGCGGCCGCCAGCGCCGCGGGCGCGAGCCGGCTGCCCGGAGCGAGCCCGCTGCCGTCCAGGATCCTTTGCCCGGTGACCCACAGGCCGTTGTCCGCCGCCCACGCCGTGACGTTCGCCGCGGCCCCGGCGAAGCTCCCCGCCCGCCCGTTGGCGAGCGCGGCGTGCCGCGAGAGCGTCTCCGCGGCGACGTTGTCGCTGAGCAGCAGGGTGCGGTGGACGATCCGGGCGGTGGTGGTGGACGTGACCCGAGCCAGCTCTGTCGCCCCCGCGGGCGCGGTGGCGGGCAGGATGGAGGTGACGGTGATGCCCGCGGCGCGCAACCGCGCGGCGAAGGCCTTGGCCGCGGTCTTCGGCGGGTTGGACGCGGCCCGTCCACCCGACACCTTGCCGGAGTTGATCTCCAGCGCGGCGACGCGGGCCTCCCAGCCCAGCCACTTCGACTTCCAGTCGGGGCTGAAGGTGGGCCCGGTGAACAACGAGGCGTCGTAGCGCAGGCCGACGCTGGTGCGTCCGGCTGCCCTGAGCGCGGCAACGGTCGCCGCGGCGAGCTTCTGCAGCGAGGCCGTCTTGTACGAGGAGGTGGACGTCTTGTCGGTGAGCAGCGGGTCGCCGCCGCCCACCAGGACGATCCGCTTGCCGTCCGCGTCGACCACCCGCGTGGCGAAGGTGCGCTCGGGCCCCAGCGCGTCGAGGGCGGCCATCGTGGTGAAGAGCTTCATCGTCGAGGCCGGCGTGAGCGGCGTGCCCGACGAACGGTCGGCGAGCACCTGCCCGTCTGTGGTCGTGACCACCACCCCCACCTTCTGGATGCCCTTCGTGGAGACCTTCTTCAGCCGCGCGGTCAGGATGGCGGGATCCGGCAGCGGGGCGTCCGCGGCGAGCGGGACGGCGAGCGGTGCCGCCGGTGCGACAGCGGGCGCTGGCACGGCGCGCGGCGCGGCCAGGGGCGCGGCGGGCGGCACGACGGCGACCGACGGCGCGACCCCCGGCCCGCAGAGCACGACCAGACCGGCGGCCACGGCGCCGCCCAGCCAGCGCCGGGCGTGACGGGACGAGGGGGACGTGCGATGCCGGGGGGACATGGGACGCATTCTCCCCTGCCGCGCGGGGACACGCCAGAAGCCGGCCCCACCGAAGCCCCGGAGCCTCGACCCCCGGCTGAGGCCGCGCGCCCGGAGCGTCTCACGGGCCGGGTGATACCTGCGGTGGTTGGGCATTACTACCGCCGCCGCACACCTATCGCCCGCCTCGCGTGCCGCTCTACTGTCCGAAACGCCCACCGTGTGAGGACATCGCCGTGGAACACGCGAGCACTCCCGTGCTGGGGTCGCCATGAGCGCCACCCAGGAGGCTCTGGACGGCCTCGTCACGGTCCTGACCGCGGCGTCCGGGACGGCCGGGCTCCAGCTCGTCCGGCCGGGCCAGCCGCACGACGGCCCCCGGCCCGCCGTCCTCGTCACGCCGCTCGCGCTGGACCGCGTCGGGCGGTCACGCCGCGCGGGCGCCCTGCTCGACCTCGAGTTGCGGGTGGCCGTCGAGACCTCCGGAGACGACGTCCTCGGGCTCACCGAGGCGCTCCTGCTGGCCGCGGAGTCGGTGACGCACACCCGGCTCGAGTCCCTGCCCAAGGACCGCCCCGGCTTCGGGTTCCTGATCGGGCTGCCGGTCAGCGTGGCCGTCCCCGAGCCGACAGCGCCGCCGGTGGAGCAGGTGGTCGTCGACCTCCAGCCGCTGGTCGCGCTCACCGGCACCGTCGTCGACCCGGACGGCGCCGCCGTCCCCGGCGCGGAGGTGAGTTCCGGGCTCACCCGGCAGCGGGTCACGACCGACGCGGCCGGCGCGTTCAGCCTGCCCGGGCTGTCGCGCCCCACCACGCTCACCGTTTCCCGCGGGGCCCGCCGGGCCACCGTCGAGGTGCCCGCGTCACCCACCGGGCTCCGTCTCGTCCTACCCAACCACGAAGGGGGTTGACCCATGCCGGACTACCGCGCGCCAGGGGTGTACGTCGAAGAGGTGCCGGGCGGTACCAGACCGTTCGGGAGAGTCGGGACCAGCAGCCTGGGGGTGGTCGGGGTCGCGCCCGGCAAGGACGCCCCCAAGGACGTCGTGGTGCCGATCGACAACTGGACCCAGTTCGTCAGGACGTTCGTCGGCGACGCCACGGAGGGCACACCGCTGAGCACGGCCGTGTACGGGTTCTTCTCCAACGGCGGCACCCGGGCCTACGTCGTCAACGTCGGGACGGGCGGCAGCCTCACGGGTACCGCCAAGCGCCCGACCGGGCTCACCCTGCTGGAGGCCGTGGACGACGTCGCGATCGTGGCCGCCCCCGGCTACACCGACCCGGCGTCCTACGACGCGCTGATCACCCACTGCGAGCACGAGCTCCGCCAGGACCGGGTGGCGATCCTCGACACCGTCGAGCAGGTGGACGACGTCAACCAGCTCACCGAGGTGGGGACGGTGACCGCCCCGGCGGCCTCGGGCGGCGGGGACGCTGCCTCCGCCGCGCCGGCCGGGCGCGGGCTGCGTCCGCCGATCTCGCCGGGCGGGTACGCGGCGGCCTACTTCCCGTGGCTGATCGTGAACGACCCGGTCTCGGGCAAGCAGGTCACCGCACCGCCGTCGGGGCACCTCGCCGGCGTGTGGGCCCGCACGGACGCCACCCGCGGCGTCCACAAGGCGCCGGCCAACACCCCGATCGCGGGGGCGCTGGGGATCGTCCGCCCGGTGTCGAAGGGCGAGCAGGAGGTGCTCAACCCCGCCGGCATCAACTGCATCCGGTTCTTCCCGGGCGAGGGCCTCCTGGTCTGGGGCGGTCGGACGCTCGCCGCCGAGTCGAGCGAGTTCCGCTACATCAACGTGCGGCGACTCACGAACATGATCAAGGAGACCGTGCTGAAGAGCACGCGCTGGGCCGTGTTCGAGCCCAACCACCACCCGCTGTGGGCGGCGCTGCGCAGGGACGTCACCGCGTTCCTCACCAACGTGTGGCGCGACGGGGCCCTGGTCGGGGAGACACCGCAGCAGGCGTTCTTCGTCAAGTGCGACGCGGAGACCAACCCGCCCGAGGTCCGTGACGCCGGCCGGGTGGTCACCCTCATCGGGATCGCGCCGGTGAAGCCGGCCGAGTTCGTGGTGTTCCAGTTGAGCCAGTCGGCCGACCTGGCCGCCGTCCAGTCGACGGGAGTGAGATGACCATCCAGCCCCAGCCCCAGCCGCAGGCCGCTCCGGGGGCACCGCAGGACCCGTACCGCGCCTACAACTTCAAGTTCGAGTTCCAGGGGACGGTGCAGGCCCACTTCGTGAAGATCGAGGGCCTCGGCGTGAAGCTCGAGCGCATCCTCTACCGGGCCGGCGGCGAGCACGCCCAGGTGCGGGCGATCCCCGGACGGGTGGAGTACCTGCCGGTCACGCTGAGGTACGGGCTGACCGACTCCACGGCGATGATCCGCTGGCTGTTCGAGGCCATCGAGGGCCGCGTGCGCCGAGAGAACGTCTCGATCGCGATGCTCGACGACTCCGGCTCGCGGGAGGTGCGGCGGCTGAACCTGATCGGCTCCTGGCCGTGCGCACTGTTCGCGCCCGACCTCGACGCCGGCGGCAACGAGATCGCCATCGAGTCCCTGACGCTCGCCTACGACCGGTTGGAGCTGGACGATGCCTCGGCAGCACCCACGAGTGCTCCGGCAACCCCCATGGCGTAGCCGGCTCGCCGGCTGGCTGAGGGGGTTCGCCGAGACGCTCGACCCCGCCCCCGAGGGCGTCGTCCTGGACGGCGCCCCCGACTTCTGGGCCGAGCGCGTCCGCGCAGCGGCACGTCGGGCGGGCCGTGAGGGGCGCACCTACCGGATGCGCCGCTGGCGGTTCGGGGACACCGAGCCGCCGTCCGGGTCCGCGGCTGCACCGCCGCGGGACACCGTCGCGCCGCCGGCCCCGGCACCCGGCCGTCCCATGAGGCCCGCGCCCGCCCGGCCGGCCGGAGACACTCGGGACACCCGGAGCGTCCCGGAGCCGCCCCGGCCCGCCGGCCCGCCGCGCGCACGGGGGCCACACCGGCACACCGACGACCCGGCCGCCCCGCTCCGTCCCGGCAGCGAGGAGGGCGCCGCACAGGCCGCCCGTGAGCCGGCCGCGCCGGTCGTGCGACCGCGTCGCGAGGAGGCCGGGGCGTGGGTGCGTCCGCGCGGCCTGCGCCGCCCCGACCCGCCCGCATCCCGGGCGGTACCAGTCGCGCAGCGTCCCTCGCAGGCGCCACCCGCTGCCCCGGAGCCGGGCGCGGGGTTCGCGCCCCTGGTCCGCCCGCGGGCCTCGGCTGCCCCGGCGGTCCGTCCGGACGCGCGACACACCGCCGGCCCGCAGGAGGTCGGTCACCGCCCCGGCGACGCCGCGCCACCACACGATCGCGGGACCGGCTCCGTCCCGCCGCAGGACCTGCCCGGCCCGCCAGAGCAGGCAGCCGGGCCCGTCCGGCCGAGGGCGTGGCCCTCGCCGGAGGTGGCGGAGCAGCCGGCATCGGACGCCACGCCCCTCCCCGTGCCGCCGCCGGTCCGACCCGGCCCGGGACAGTCCGTCCCCGACCTGCCGGGCGTCCTCCCCGAACACCTGTGGCCCCCGCTGCCCACGCGGCGCGCGCCCGCCCCGGCCGTCCCGGACCCCGTGCCGGCGCTGGAGCGCCGCGTCCGGCTGACCGCGGAACAGGCGGCGACCTGACATGGAGACGATCGCCTTCCTCGTCGAGGAGACCGGGGAGCAGATCTTCTGCCTCCTCAACCCCGAGACCGTGGTGATGACGCGCACCGCGGGCGTGGAGGCACGGCAGTCCTCCGGCGGGCGGCTCACCGGGTCGGGGCTGGCCGACGACCCGCTGCTGTTCACCGGCGGCGGGCGCACCGAGCTGAAGCTCGACCTGCTGTTCGACATCGACCTGCTGCCGGTCAACCTCGAGGCCTCCGACGTCCGCCAGCTCACGCGCAGGATCTGGGCGCTGGCCGAGAACTCCGCGGAGGTGCAGCGTCAGCGCCGGCCCCCGCTGGTGCGGGTGCTGTGGGGGCAGGCCTGGTCGATCCCCGGCATCATCACCGAGGTCGCCGAGCGGTTCGACCGGTTCGCCACGGACGGCTCGCCGCTGCGCTCCTGGCTCCGGCTGACCTTCGTGCGCGTCGGCACGGCCGCGGACGAGGAGGGCGGTGAGGCCTGGGAGCTCGCCCAGCGGCTGCCGGCCATCGACCTGTCCGCGCCCGCCGTCGCCGCCCTCGACGTGGTGGACGAGGGCAGCCCGTCCGTGGAGGAGGGGGAGGCCACCATCAGCCCGACCCGGCTCGGGCTGTTCTCGCTCGAGGCCTTCGGCAACCCCTTCCAGTGGAAGGAACTGCTGCTCTACAACGACATCGACGACCCCCTCGACTTCGTCGGGCCGCTCGCGGTGCCGCCCAGCGGGGAGGGTCCGCGATGAGGCAGGTGCAGGGGCTCCCGGAGCTGATCGTCACCCTCGGCGGCCAGCGCCTCGCAGCGGCCGACACCGCCCGGATCGTCCGGATCCTGGTGCACTCCGCGCTCGGGCAGCCGACCCAGTGCCAGGTGGCGTGGGCAGCGGAGGACGCGCTGGGAGTGTCCCCAGACACCGGGGACGCGCTGCGCATCGAGCTCGGCGGACGCCGGACGCCGCTGTTCAGCGGCGAGGTGACCGTCGTGGAGTACAGCTACCGCGCCGACACCGGCCGCCAGGTGCGGGTGCGCGCCTACGACGCCCTGCACCGGCTGCGGAAGAGGCAGTCGACGCGGCTGCTGGAGGACACCGACCTGCGCGCGCTCACCGAGGCGCTGGCCGCCGGCACCGGCCTGGCGGTGGAAGCGCCCGCCGACCCGCTCGGCCCGGTGTACCAGGTGGCCCGCTCCGACCTCGACCTGCTCGTCGAGGTCGCCGGGCGCCACGGGCGGCACCCGGTCGTGCGGGGCGGCACCCTGCACCTGGTGCCGACCGCGGGGGACGGGGAGCCGGCCACCGTCGCGTACGGCTCCACCCTCCACGCCGCGGAGATCGAGGTGTCGGCCGAACCGGCCTTCCGCGGCGCCGAGGCCACCTGGTGGGACCCGGTGAGCACGCAGGCCGACACCGGCCGCGCCTCGGCGTCCGGACCGGTCGCCCAGGTGCGCGCCGACCCGGGGCCGGGCCGCCTCGGCGGCGGCGGCGACCTGGTGCGCGCCGACGAGCTCCGCCAGGGGTCGCTCACCCAGCCGACCGCGCTGGCCGGCGCCGACCTCGACGTCCGCAGCCAGGGCGAGGTGACGGCCGTGCTGGTGGTGGACGGTGACCCCGCCCTCCAGGCCGGCGGACGCGTGCGGCTCCAGGGCGTGCGCTCCGCGGTCGAAGGCGTGTACCCCGTCACCGAGGCGACGCACGAGATCACCGTGACCGGCTACGAGACCACGCTGTCGTCCCGCCCGCCGGCCCCGCCACGGCCGCGGGCGCGCGACCAGGTGACGCTCGGCGTGGTGAGCGACGTGGACGACCCCGAGGACCGCGGGCGGGTCCGCGTCCGGCTGCCGGCCTACCCCGACCTGGAGACCGGCTGGGCCCCGGTGCTGCTCCCGGCGGCGGGCGCCGACAAGGGCGTCGTCGCGCTACCGGAGGTGGACGACCACGTCCTGGTGCTGCTGCCCGGCCACGACCCGGCGCACGCCATCGTGCTGGGCGGCCTGTACGGCCCCGACAGCCCGCCGCTGCCGCGCACGGAGCGTCCCAGGAACTCCGCCCAGGCGGCCCCCGCGCTGGCCGGCGGTGCGCCGGAGCGCGGGGCGACGGCGCTGGTGCGCACCCGGGACGGGCAGCAGGTGGTGCTCGACGGGACGAACCGGATCCTCTCCCTCACCGACGGCCACGGCTCCTCGGTCGAGCTGGGGCCGGCCCTGGTGCGTATCACCGCGGCCACCGACGTGCTCATCGAAGCACCCGGTCGTGCGCTGAGGGTGCGGGCCCGCACCGTCGACTTCGAGGAGGCGCCATGATGATGCTCGTCCTTCCCGGCGTGCTGCGCTGCGGCCACGACGGCAAGGTCGCCAACACCGCGAGCCAGGAGTGGGTGCGGATCGCTGCCGAGCCGGTGCTTGTCGCCACCGACCCGGAGGGCCGGGAGATCTCGATGTGCCCGAACATCAGCACCAACACCAAGCAGTGCAACCACACCCTCGCCGTCATCCGCGGCTACTCCGAGTTCGTCCGGATCGGCGGGGCGAAGGTGTGCCTGGACAGCATCGACGGGATGACGGACGGGGTCCCGCCGACGCACTACACCGTCCGTGAGCCCGGCCAGCGGTTCGTGGGGGCCGACCGATGAGCGCGCCCCGCTTCCGGGCCGTCGCGTTCGCGATCCCCGGGTTCGACGACGACGTGGCTCCCGGCATGCGGCTCGACCCGCGCGGGCGCCTGGCCACCGTCGACGACGCCGCATCCATCCGGCAGGCGCTCCTGCTGCTGCTCAGCACCCGTCCGGGCGAGCGGGTGAACCGGCCGGCGTACGGCTGCCACCTGTGGCGGCTCGCCTTCGAGGGGGCGGACGACACCACCGCCGGACTCGCCATCCACTACGTCACCCAGGCCGTCGAGACCTGGGAGAAGCGCGTGAAGATCCTCGAGGTGGTCGCGCAGGTGCCCGAGGACGACCCGTCCCTGCTGGAGGTTCGCATGACCTACCGGATCCAGTCCACGCTCGCCACCGACGCGGTGGCCGTCGCCGTGCCGACCCAGGGCGGACGGCGATGAGCGTCCCCGTCCCCAACCTCGACGACCGCAACTTCACCGACCTCGTCGCGGAGGCGGTGGACCGGATCCGCCAGCTCGACCCCGCCTGGACCGACCTCACCGTTCACGACCCGGGCGTCGTGCTGGTGGAGGCCTTCGCCCACCTCACCGACGTGCTGCTGTACCGGCTGAACCGCGTGCCCGACCGCCTGTACGCCACGTTCCTGAACCTGCTGGGCACCAGCCTCGGCCCGCCCGGGGCGGCCTCGACCGTGCTGGAGTTCACGCGCCCCAAGCCCGGGCGACCGATGCTGATCCCGCGCGGCACCCGCGTCACCTGCCCGCCGGGGGTGCCGGGGGCGCCGACGCCCGTCTTCGTCACGCTCGCCGACGCGAGCCTCACCGCCGACCAGACCACCGCGCAGGTGGAGGCCGCGGACGTGCTGCTGCACGACGACGTGGAGGTCGGCACGGGCAACGGCGGCCCCGGGCAGTCGTTCCTCCTGCCGTCCGCGCCGCTGGTCGCCGGGCCCGGGGTGCGCATCGGGATCCAGGTCGCCGACACCGCGGGGACGGCCTCCGGCGAGGCGGTCGTCGTCGGCGACCGCTCGTTCCGGATCTGTCGCGAGGTGGCCGTGTTCGCCGACGCCCGCCCGGGTGAGGCCGTGTACCGGCTGGACCGGACGTCAGGGACGCTGAGCTTCGCCTGGTACGACCCGTCGGAGGAGACGCCGCCGGTGGTCCCCGGCGCGGGGATGGCCGTGATCGCGTCCTACCGCACCGGTGGCGGGGAGCGCGGCAACGTGGGACCGGGGACGCTCACCGTGCTGCGGGACGCGCTGCCCGACGGCACCAAGGTGGCCAATCACGAGGCCGCCACCGGCGGGCGGGACGCGGAGGAACTGGGCAGTGCCCTGCGCCGCGGCCCGGCCGACTTCCAGGCGCGGGACCGCGCCGTCACCGCCCGCGACTACGAGGTGCTCGCCACCCGCAACGGCGGGGTGGAGCGGGCGCACGCCGTGACCCGGAGGGAGGCGTGGGCGTTCGCCGCGCCGGGCGAGGTCGAGGTGGTGCTCGTGCCGCACGTGCCCCACGCCCAGCGTCCCCAGGGACGGGTGACCCGGGAGGCCCTCGAGGCCAACGCGCGCGAGGAGGTGCGCCGCGAGGTGGCCGCCCACCTGGCCGAGCGGGCCACCATCGGAGCGGTGCCGATCGTCACCTGGGGCAGCTACAAGCAGGTCTCCGTGGACGCCCGCGTGGTCGTGCGTCCCGACGAGAACGCCGACGCGGTGCGCGAACGCATCCTCGCCCGCCTGGCCCGCACGATCACCCCCGTCCCCGAGCCGGGGGACGACACCGGGGCGGGCTTCGGACGCCCGCTGCGGGTGTCCAACCTCTACCGGTCGCTGGAACAGGCCGAGCCCGGCGTGCAGTACGTGGAGCGCGTCCGCCTGGAGCTCGCGGAGGTGCCCGACGCGGACGCCACCGACCTCGTCCGCGCCGACGGCCAGCCCGGCACGTGGTTCGTCGCCCAGGGCCCCCGGCTGTTCCGCACCACGAACTACGGCGAGGGCTGGGAGACGTGCGGGGTGTTCGGGGCGGAGACCGTCCGCTCTGTCGCCACCTGGCCGCAGGCGGTCGCCGGGCGCGGGGGCGGGCGCAACCTGCCCGGGCATGTCGCGATCGCCACCGACCACGGTGACGGCTGCCGGATCCGGGTGAGCACCGACCTAGGCACGAACTGGCTCACCGTCGCCGACCTCGGCTTCGGCATCAACGACATGCTCTGGCTCGACCGCGGCGGCACGCCGACGATCCTCGCCGCGGGCACGAAGGGCCTGTACGAGATCGCGATGGCGCCCGGGGCGGTGCCTGTACCGAACCTCGTCGACCCCACGCAGCCCGACCGGGGGTTCCACGCCGTCGCAGCGTTCACCGACGTCCGCGGACGCGTGGGCGTCGCGCTCGCAGCGGAGGCGGCCGGCGGGGTCTGGCTGTCGGCCAGCGCGGGCGCCCCGGACTCGTTCCGGCTGGTCCGCCCCGCCGGTGAGGAGATCCGCTCGCTGTCGGTGCAGTACGACGGCCCGCGGGTGTTCCTGTGGGCGCCGCGGGCGGCGCCGGAGGGGGACGGGACGGGGGCAGCCCGGTTGCCGATCGACGAGCTCGGCGCTGTCGACGTGCCCACGATGTCCGGGCAGTGGCAGGAGCTCTCCAAGGGCTGGACGGGCGGCAGTTGCTGGATGGTGCGCGTGATCGGCACGACGGCGTTCGCCGCCAGCCAGAGCAGCGGCATCCTCGCCCTGGAACTGGGGACGGCCGACCCCACCTGGGTGGCGCCCGACGTGAACTGCGGCCTGCCGCTGCGCGACCGGCGCCGGTTCACCGCGCTGTCCTCGGTGTCCGGCACCGTGCTCGACAACGGCGACCGGCTGGTGCTCGCGGCCGGCGCCGCGGGCGTCCACCGCTCGGTGGACGGTGGCGAACGCTGGCGTCCCTGCGCCGCGCGCGTGGTGGACGACGTCGTCACCCTGCCGCCGTCGTGGCTGTTCTGCTCGGGCGAGCACCGCGTCGAGGTGGTGCGCGCCCATGGCTAGGACGTCGCTGCGCGACACGCTGCCCCAGGTGATCGTGGCCGGCGCCGGCGCCGGTCCCCTGCCGGCGCTCCTGGCTGCGGGCGACGGCATGCACCAGCCGGTGGGTGCCGTGCTGGACCACCTGGAGGGGTGGTTCGACCCGATGCGCGCGCCCGACGCGATGGTCTGCTACCTCGCCTCCTGGGTCGACCTCGACTGGCTGACCCTGCCGGAGTCGCCGACCCGCGCGCGCAGCACGCTGCCCGGCGGAGCGGCCCCGCTGCGCGACCTGCTGTGCGCGTCCGCCGACCTCGCCGCGCGCCGCGGGACGGTCGGCGGCATCGTGCGCTTCCTCGAGGTCGCCACCCGGCGGACGGGGTTCGCCGTGGAGGACGCCGGCGGCTTCCACCTGCGCGTCCGGCTGCCCGAGGGCGGCGAGGACCTGGCCGACACCGTGGCGCGGATCGTCGCCGCGACCAAGCCCGCGCACGTCACCGCGGAGGTGCTGGCCGCGGGCGCGCCGGCCACCGACATCAGCGAGGTCGCGCTGGCGCCGAGCCCGACGGCGTCCGCGCCGGTCGGGGCGACCGCGGTCCGCGCGCCCGCCGGCCCGGATCCCGGCCCGCCCGCGCCCCCTGCGACCCCACCCGCTCCACCATCCGTCCCGCCCACCCCCGCCGCAGCCGAAGGGCAACCATGAGCGTCCTCACCCTCACCCTCACCGCCACCGACGTCCGCGCCACCCGGGCGATGGCGAGCACCCTCACCGCCTCGGTCACCAACTCCGCGGCGGTGCCCGCGCGGGTCGTCCTCGGCGCCTATCCCCCGCTCGCCGGCACGGTGGCCACCGGGCCGGCCTCGACGGGCGCCGCCGGGTGGACGAGCGTCGAGCGCCCGCTGCGCGAACTGGCCGGCGGGGCCACCGAGCAGTACACGGTGACGATCACCCCGCCCGCCGACGCCGCCGCCGGCGACCACGTGGTGCGACTGATCGCGTACGACGCCGACCGGCCGCCCGAGGAGTACAGCGACCAGGCCCAGCAGGTGCGGGTCGTGCTGGCCCCGGCACCGGCGCCCGCCACGGGCATCCCGTGGTGGGTGTACGCGGTGGCCGCGGTCCTGGTGGTGGCGGTCGGCGTGGTGGCATTCCTGCTGCTGCGCCCCGCCCCCGTCCCCCCTCCGGAGCCGACGCCGTCGCCCACCCCGTCCAACCCCTGCCCCGAGCCGTTCGTCCCCCGGCTGGCCCGTCCCGGCGACCTGACCTGCGTGATGCCGGCCAGCGCGAAGGAGGCCCAGTGGGACAACCGGTCGGACGTGCAGCGCAACCGGGTGATCCCCGGCACGACGGAGTGCCAGATCCCCTACGTGCCGCGCCTGGCCTTCCCCGACGACCTCGTCTGCGTGTGGGAGGACACCGCCAACCGCACCCACGTCGAGAACCAGCCCGGCTACACCGAGCACATGTTCAACGACTCCGAGTACCCCGACACCTTCACCGAGAGGCGATGACCGATGAGCGCCATCACCCTGGCCCTGACCAGCACGACGCTGACCGCGGGCAGCGGCCCGCTCACCGTGACCGCCGCGGTGACGAACTCCGCGACGGTCCCCGCGCGGATCGTGCTCGGTGCCTTCGCCCCGGCCTCCGGGCCCGACGCGAAGGCGTGGGCGCAGATCGCCGAGCCCCTGCGGGTGATCGCCCCGGGCACCACCGAGCAGTACACGGTGACCCTCACCCCACCCCCGGGGACGGCGGCCGGCCAGTACACGGTGCGGTTCATCGCCTACGACGCCGACCGGCCGCCGGAGGAGTACAGCGACCAGGCGCAGCACCTCGAGGTGGTCGTGCCGGCCGCACCGGCCGCGGCCGCGCCGTCGGGACTGCCCTGGTGGGTGTGGGTGGCCGCGGCTGCGCTGGTCGTCGTGGTCGGCGTCGTGGCGTGGTTCCTGCTGCGGCCGGGCCCGACGCCCGCCGAGCCCTCCCCTTCGCCCACGCCGACCGCGTCCCCGACCCCCACGAACCCGTGCCCGGCACCCTACGTGCCGCGGCTGGCCCGGCCGGGCGACAACACCTGCGTCACCGTGCTCAGCGCGGCCGAGGCGAAAGCCGACAACGACCCGGGGCTCCAGAAGGCGCGCAAGGACCCGACCGGCCCGTACGGCCCGGAGACGTGCGTGCAGGGCTACGTGTGGCGCGAGGCGTTCGACGGGGACACCACCTGCGTGCCCGGCTCCACGCGCACCCGCAGCTACTGGGAGAACCAGGGCCATCCGGAGGGGACGCCCTAGGCCCCACCCCTATCTCCCCCCGCTGCGCTCCCGACCCGTGACAGGACCGACCGATGGCTGACCGCAAGCCCCTGGTGGTCCTCGGCGCGCTCGTGGTGGCCGCCATGCTCCTGTACCTGCTCGGCGTCCTCGGGCCCGGCGGTGGATCCGGCGGGTCGTGGCCGGACTGGGCCTCCCCGGACCGGGCCGCCGGCGACCCGCTCACCGCCGCGGACCTCGACGGCGGCCCGGGCTGCGACGTGGAGGGCACGACGATCGCCTTCACCGGCACCTGCGCCGTGGCCGTGCGCGAGGTCACCGGCGGCTTCGGCTGGGAGCGCGCGACCCGCCGCGCCATCCTCACCACCGGGTCGCAACCGGTCGGCCTCACGGTCACCCTCGCCGGGCGGACCCTGAGCCACGAGCTCGACCCCGGCGAGGACGTCCGCCTCACCTACACCCGGGAGGGCGGCACCTTCGTCCTGCAGTGCGGCTCCGCCACGGGCTGCGCCGTCGTCCTGCGCAAGGACACCTGATGCCCGTCCTGGGCGAGGTGCGCCGCCCGCTCTTCTTCCTGGCAGCGTTCGCCCTGCTCCTTGCGGTGCTGGTCGAGACCGGCTCGTCGCTGGCACTGGGGGGCGGCAGCGCCGGACCGGTCGCGTCGCTGGCCGGCGGCATCCCCGGCGTCGAGCCCGACATGGTGAACGGGGTGGACGCGGACAGCCCGCCCGGCAACGGCATCGGGTACCTGGCGCTGGTCGACGGCTACCTGCTGTTCTCCGTGGTCATGCTCGCGCTCAGCTTCCTGCTCAGCCAGCGCGCCTACGGGCGGGTCCAGGGCATCGTGACGCTGGTCGTGTCCTTCTGCTGGATCATCCTCAGCTTCGTGATGGCCCTCGGCGCGTTCGTGCTGCTGATGGTGATGTTCGGCCTGTTCGTCTCCGTGCCCTTCGGCACCATCGCCTACCTGGCGATCTGGGGGTTCTTCCCCGTCGGGGAGTCCGCGGCCGTCCTCGGCCTGCTGCTGCTGCTGAAGATCGTGTTCCTCGTGCTGCTGGTGGCCGCGCAGCAGAAGTTCCTCAAGGCCGTCGCGCTGATGATCCACGTCGCCACGTCCTTCGTGCTCCAGCTCGTGCTCGGCATCGTCCACGGCTGGCTGCCCGGCGTGGTGGTGAGCCTGGGCGACCAGCTGCTGGCGCTGGTGTTCGCCATCGTCAGCCTGCTCGGGGCGGTCTGGGCGTTCGTGTGGTCGATCCCGGCCGTGGTCAACGCGATCCGGGTGTCGTTCTCCCGGGAGCAGTGAGCCTCAGCGGTTCCCCGAGGTGTAGAACCGGAACCCCCGTGGGATCCCCGCGTGCCGGGTGACGTCGGCGAACCGCACCGGCACCGTGCTGCCGCCCGAACGCACCTGGAAGTGGATGTGCCCGGTGAGGCTGTTGCCCACGCTGCCCACGGACGCCAGCCGGTCGCCCTGGGCGACCGTCGCCCCGACCGCCACCTGTGCGCTGCCCTTCTGCACGTGCAGGTAGGACGCGACCGATCCGTCGGCGTGCTCCACCTCCACCTCGTTGTTGGGCCCGCCGATGCCGTCGTTGGCGTCGATGACCGAGACCACCCGTCCCCCCAGCGCGGCGAGGACCGGCGTGCCACAGGGCCGGCGGAAGTCCCAGGCGAACGCCTGGGTGAAGTGGGCGGTGTTGTGGTTCAGCGCGCTGCCGTTGCCCTGGATGACCCAGGTCCGCTCTCCCCCGGGGAACGGGAGCAGGACGGTGGGGGCCGCGGCGTACGCGGCCTCGTCCACGCTGCCGCGCAGCAGGAGGTAGGGGATCAGCCAGGCCAGGCCCCACAGCGGAGGGACCGCGACGGCGAGCACCTTCGCCAGCAGGGACGCGTCCTCCCAGTCGAGGGCCACCACGACCACGCCGGCGACCAGGGTCGTCAGCCCGAGCGCGTGCAGGGCGCGGGGGACGACGACCGGGCCGCACTTCACGAAGGCGAGGAAGGCCAGGCCGAGGCCGGTCACCGGCGCCGCCACCATGACGTAGGCCACCATGCTCCGGATCGCGTCGTCCGCGTCGTCGCCGGAGAACAGCTGGAGCAGGTTGACCACCGCCCACACCGCGACCACCACCCAGGCGGCGAGGGTGAGGAAGCCGGCCAGCATCATCGGCCACGCCCCCCGCAGGCCGATGCCGGCCACCACGAGGAAGCCGACGGCGAGGCCGAGCAGGATCAGGTTCGCGGCGATCATCACACCACCTCGTCCGGCCGGGGGCGCCCGCCCGGGCGCCTGCCCACGGCCAGTCAAGCGACGCGCGCCGACGACCGGCAAGGCGAAGAATTGCGCGAGCCGGACCGGCGCCCGCCTCGCGTGGACGGGGCCCGCCGGCGTCGCACCCGCCCTAGGACGCGGCCCGGTATTGTGCCGCGATCACCTCCGGGGCGAGGACGGACTCGTAGTAGGCGAACTCGTCCAGTGCTCCCGCGACCCAGCCGCTGGTCGGCTGGAGCGGCCACGCGTCCAGGTTGCCGCCCCCGAGGCGCCAGTAGCCCGAGCCCGCCTGGGCCTTCGTCGCCGTCCCGGTGGCGACCTGTTCCCCGTCCACGTAGAGCCGGGTGCCGGTGGGGCCCTGGGTCACCGTCGCGCGGTGCCAGGCGCCGTCGTTGTAGGACGCGGGGCTGACCACCTTCTGCATCACGGTGCTGTAGGTGCCGAAGACCAGGCGTCCGTCGTCGGTGAGGTACAGCGAGCGGTCCGCGCGGGCCCCCTTGCCGGTCGTGGTGCTCTCGAAGCCGAGGAGCTTGCCACCCCGCGTGGTGGCGGTGCGGAACCAGACCTGGACGGTGAAGCTCTTCGCCGGCGTCGTCCTGGCGGACGCGTACACCCCTGAGGACGCGTCTCCGGTGGTCTCGATCGCGCGGCTGCCCGGGATGGCGCCCTCCACGTACCGGGTGACCCCCCGCAGCGTGCCCGCGCGCTTCCTGCCGCTGCTGTCGACGGCGGTCGAGCCGGTGTCGTCGAGCCGCCAGTAGGTCTTCGGCTTCGCCTTCTTCACCGCTGCGGCGTAGGCGGTGTTCGGCACGGCCGCCACGGCGGGAGCCGGCGGCACCTGGTAGTTCAGCGGCAGAGCGACCAGCTTGTCGAGCGGGAAGGCCACCTCACCGCGCCCACGGTCGCCGTGCATCTCCAGGAAGGGCCACCGTCCCCGGAACACCTCGTCGTAGCGGTTGGCGGCGAGCGCGATCGGGTTCTCGGCGGAGAAGACGACGGAGCCGGCCGTGTCGACGACGATGATCCCGTACTCCTGCGCGGCCCGGGCGATGGTGCGGGCGGCCGGGGAGAGCTTCATCCTCGACAGGTCGAGGGAGGCGGGCAGCCGCAGCATCTGGCCGATCGCCAGCTGGGTGCCGGAGGCCCACCCGTCCGTGCGGTTGGCGGGCCAGGAGACCGTCCCCTTCTTCGTGCGCGGGAGGGCGAGGCTGATCACGTGGTCGATGTGGCCGTCCAGCAGTTCCTGCTGCCGGATCGTGGTGCCCCACAGCGACAGCCCGCTGGCGGAGGCGCCGTAGCCGTGCGGGAAGGTGCCGCGCGCCGAGGCGGCGTCGGTGATCCGTCCGCCCCAGCACGCCTGCCAGGCCCCGTCGACCTTGCGCGCCTTCCACAGCTCGACGACGTCCTGGGTGTCGGCGTTGTAGATCGACACCGAGCCGTCGGAGGACGGGTCGGGCTGGAGGTCGTCGGGAATGTGGACGCCACGGAGCATGCGGTTCAGCTCCGCGTCCCAGCCGGGCCACTTGCCCTGGCAGTTCCACCCGGTGACGTCGTAGGCGGGGTCGCTGTCGTACGCCACGTAGAGCGCCGGGGTGAAGCGGTTGGTGTTGACGCCGACGTTGGCCATGGACTTCGTGCCGTAGAACTCGTGGGCCTGCTTGTTGAGGCTCGCGACGAGCTTGGCCGAGTTCGACGCTGCCGGAGTCTTGGCCGGCAGCTTCTGGTACAGCGGCGAGGTCGGGGAGAAGATCCTCGGGGTGCTGGGACGGGAGTCCGTCCCGGACAGGCTGGTGGCCGAAGCGTTCACGCCGACGGCGGGCACGAGAAGGAGGGGCAGGATGCCGGCGGCGAGAAGCCGGCACCGGAGCATGCGGGGGGTCATGAGTTCCGATCCAGGTGTGTTCGCGACCCCCCTCGCCGTGGCTCCACGGCAGATCGCTCGGCATTAATGCTACTCACAGACGTGGCGATGGCAAGGCGGTTCGCCGGATATGCGCAGCAGGACTCCTAGAACAGCGTTCGGGCGAGCATCGCCAGGCCCAGCCCAGCGACGATCAGGTTGCCCACCACGGCCGTGGCCCTGCGAGCGCGCGGGGTGGCGCGGTGGCCGACCGCGCCGGCAATTGCGACCAGGCTCAGCTGCCAGGCCAGCGACGCCGCGCCGACGCCGGCCACGAAGGCGATCGCTGCCGGCACGCTGTGCAGTACGTCGCCGAGCCCGACGGTGATCGCGGCGAAGTAGACCAGCGTCGCCGGGTTGATCGCGGTGAGACCAAGGAAGAGCGCGAACCGGTGCCGACCGCGTCCGGCGACGGCGGTGGCCTCCTGCCCATCGACCGGGCGCGCCAGCGCCCGCCGGAGCCCCAGTGCGGCGATGGCCACCAGGGCCACCCCGCCGGCGACGGCTGGCCACGCGCCCCAGGCGACGATGACCGGCGCCGCCACCGCGCCGAGGACGACCGCGGCCGTGCAGTACAGGGTGTCCACGACGCCCACGGCCAGGGCCCCGGGGGCCGCTCCGCGGAACCCGCGGGCGATGCCCTCACCGATCAGCAGCACGCTGATCGCCCCCAGCGGCATGGCGATGCCGATGCCGGCGAGCAGCCCGCTGGCCAGGGCAGGGAGGACGTCCACGGCAGGCACCCTGCCATGCGCCGGGCCGCAGCGCTGCCAATCTCGCTTCCGGACGGATAGATTGGCGGTGTGGACGCCCTCGACGAGCAGATCGTGAACATCCTGTCCCGCGACGGCCGCGCATCCTTCAGTGAGCTGGGACGCCGGGTCGGGCTGAGCACCAACGCCGCGGCCGCCCGCGTCCGCAAGCTGGAGTCGGCGGGGGTGATCCTGGGCTACCGCGCGGTGCTCGCCGCGGAGGCGCCGTCCGGGGACACCGGGATCGAGACGTTCATCGACGTCCGCCTGCGCCCCGAGCAGGACTCCGAGGCGTTCCTGGGCTGGGTGAGCAGGGAGCCGGCGGTGCGGGACGCCGTCCACGTGACCGGACCGTACGACTACCTGCTGCGCGTGGTGGTGCGGGACACGACAGAACTCGACCGGTTCCTGCGCCGCCTGAAGGCCGGCGGCGGCGTGAGCCAGAGCCAGACCCGGCTGGCACTGCGCTCCCCACGCTGAACACCTGCCCGGTCGGCGCACAGGCTCGCCCGTCGCGCGGGCGCCGCGGCTCAGCCGCGGACGGCGGCGCCCTTGGCCAGCGCCGAGCGGCGCAACTCCTCCTGGAAGGCGACCATCTTGTCTGCGAGCACCGGGTCGGAGGCGGCCAGGATCCGCACGGCCAGCAGGCCGGCATTGCGGGCGTTGCCGATCGCCACCGTCGCCACCGGCACACCCGCGGGCATCTGCACGATCGACAGCAGTGAGTCCATCCCGTCGAGGTACTTCAGGGGTACCGGGACGCCGACCACCGGGAGCGGGGTGAGGGCGGCCAGCATGCCGGGCAGGTGGGCGGCACCGCCGGCGCCGGCGATGATCACCTTCAGCCCCCGGGTGTGGGCGGCACGGCCGTAGGCCACCATGTCCTCGGGCATGCGGTGGGCGGAGACCACGTCCGCCTCGTAGGGCACGCCGAACTCGGCGCAGGCGTCGGCGGCCGCGGACATCACCGGCCAGTCCGAGTCCGACCCCATCACGATGCCGACCAGCGGCTGCTCACTCATCGGTGTCTCCCCTCAGGCGCCGGGCCGCGCGCCACGCCCGTCCCATCGTCGCATCGAGGTCGTCTCCGACGGCGGTGACGTGGCCGACCTTGCGCCCGGGCACCACGTCCTTGCCGTAGAGCTGCACCTTCAGGCCCGGGTCGGCGGCCATCACCTCGGAGAGGCCGGCGAGCAGGTCGGTACGGCTCCCGCCGAGCACGTTGACCATGACCGTGACCGGGGCGACGGGCGCCGTGGAACCCAGCGGGAGATCGGCGACCGCGCGCAGGTGGTTCTCGAACTGGCTGGTGACCGCGCCGTCGATGCTCCAGTGCCCCGTGTTGTGCGGCCGCATCGCCAGCTCGTTGACCACCACCGTGCCGTCGGCCGCCTCCATCAGTTCGACCGCGAGCACACCGACGACGCCCAGCTCCTCCGCGATCCGAAGGCCCATCGCCTGGAGGTCGCGCACCTGGTCGGGACGCAGCCCCGGCGCGGGGGTGACGGTCGCGACGCAGATGCCGTCGCGCTGCGCGGTCTCGCTCACCGGGTAGGCGACGGCCTGGCCGCCGGGGCGCCGGACCACGAGGACGCTGAGCTCGCGGGTGAAGTCGATGAACTCCTCGGCGATGATGACGGCGTCGGCGCGGAGCCCCTCGAAGGGGACGCCAGCCTGCTCGGGTCCGTCCAGCTTCCACACGCCCTTGCCGTCGTAGCCACCACGGGAGGTCTTGGCGATCACCGGCCAGCCGAGCTCCTCGGCGACGGCGGCGAGGTCGTCCGGGCCGGCGACCACGCGGTTGCGCGGGCACGGGACGCCGAGGGCGGCGAGGCGCGCGCGCATCACCGCCTTGTCCTGGGCGTGGACGAGGGCCTCGGGGCCGGGCCGGACGGCGATGCCGGCGTCGACGAGGTCGTGCAGGATCGCGGTCGGTACGTGCTCGTGGTCGAAGGTCACCACGTCGCAGCCGGCCGCGAACCCCGCGACGGTGCCGGGGTCGGTGTAGTCGCCGACCGCCACGTCGTGCACGACCTGGGCCGCGGAGACGTCCGGGCCCTCGGCCAGCAGCCGCAGCCGCAGCCCGAGCCCGATGGACGCGGCGTGCATCATGCGGGCCAGCTGGCCGCCGCCGATGACGCCGATGGTCGCTGCGGGAGTCCTCACCCGCGTGAGGATAACCGCCCGCCGCGCCGGCCCGGGGTTCTGCCAAGATGGGGACATGACTGCGCACATCGTCGCGATGGGTGGCGGCGGCTTCTCGATGTCACCCTTCGGAGCCCCCACCAACCTCGACCGCTACCTGGTCGAGCTCACCGGGAAGCCGTCCCCGCTGGTGTGCTTCGCGCCCACCGCGTCGGCCGACGACCCGCAGTACATCAACAAGTTCCTGCTCGCCTACGGAACCCTCGGCGTGCGCACGATGGTGCTGACGCTGTGGGAGGGCGGGTCGGCCGGGTCGGTGGCCCGCCTCGCCGATGCGGACCTGCTGCTGGTCGGCGGCGGGCACACGGTGAACCTGATGGCGCTGTGGCAGGCGCACGGGGTGGACGCGGCGATCCGGTCGCGGTACGCGGCCGGCGACGTGGTGCTGGCCGGCGTCTCGGCCGGCGGATCGGCCTGGTACACCGGCTGCATCACCGACTCCTTCGGCGACTTCCGTCCCTGGCGGGGCGGGCTGGGCCTGGTGCCCGGCAGCTTCTGCCCGCACTTCGACGGCGAGGCCGAGCGTGCGCCGTCCTACACCGACGCGGTCGCCACCGGTGACCTGCCCGGCGGGTACGGCGCCGACGACGGCGCCGGCGTCCACTACGTCGACGGGGTGCCGACGAACTTCGTCGCCGAGGCGACCGGCCAGCGCGTCTACCGCGTGATGCCGTCCGACCTGCCGACCGCGAGCGGCGTCCTCGTGGAACCGCAGCAGATGACGGTGCTCTGAGCGCCGTCCCCTGACCCGGCCCGCGGGCGCCGCCGTCAGTCGAGCGGCTCCCCGGCGAGGGCCTTCGCGGCGAGGCGCTCCTCCTCGCTCGCCTCCCAGACCTCGGCGGCGGCGCGCAGGGCGAGCGCGATGATGAAGCAGCCCAGGACCAGGTCGGGCCAGCCAGAGCCGGTCCAGGCGGTCACGATGCCCATCGCGATGATGGCCAGATTCACCAGCACGTCGTTGCGGGCCGAAAGGAACGCCGCCCTGCTGAGCGACCCGCCGTGGTGGCGCACCCGGTTCAGCAGCCACGCGCTGAACCCGTTCACCACGATCGCGCCGATCGAGGCGAGCACCAACGGAACCACCCGTGGCGGGACCGGGGCCGAGAACCGCTCGATCGCCTCCCAGCCCGCGAGCGCCGCTGGACCCAGGAGAACGGCCGCCATCAGCTTGCCCACCACCGCCCGCCGGACCAGCGGCCAGCCCAGGGCGATGAAGATCAGCAGGTTGACCGCGGCGTCCTCGAGGAAGTCCACGCTGTCGGCGAGCAGCGCCACCGACCCGGCACCGAGCGCGACGACGAACTCGACGAAGAAGTAGGCGAGGTTCAGCCCGGCCACGACGAGGACGACCCGTCGCAGGCGCGCGGCACCGCTCCCGTCCGCGGGCGAGGGCACACCGGACACCGACTCAGCCACGGCCGACACCCTAACCCTCCGACCGCGGCGGTCGTGCGGACGGCTGGCTGGCCGGCCCGTGCCGGCGGCGCGGGACCGTCCCTGCGGCGCAATTCTCCGACTGGGCGGGCCTGTCGCGACCGCGCCATGGTGTGTCCACGCCGGCACACCGTCGACCGGCCGGAAGCGAGCCTGCCATGGGAACCGCGACAGTCATCCTCCACAACTTCACGGTGTCGGCGCTGGAGTTGACCGAAGCGCACCGGAACTGGGGGAACTGGGGACGGCAGCCGCCGGGGCGGCTCACTCCCGGCGAGCAGGGCTCCTTCGAGGGGGTCACCGACTGGGCAGGCACCAGCGGGACGGTCCGCTACCGCACGACGACGAGCACCGACCCGTCGCAGGGCGTCGTGCGGGAGGCCAGGGAGCTCGTGGTCCAGTGGAGTTGTCCCGTTGTCGGCGAGGACGAGTGCGACGCCTTCTTCAGCGCGCTGCACGGCGGCGGCGAGGACGACTGCCCGTTCGCGGCGGATATCCGGAAGATCGATGATGCCCGCTGGGTCGTGAATGTCGTGGACAACCCGGCGTACAGCGCGGCCACCCTGACCCCCGGCGGAAGCTTCTCCGGCTACCACGGCCCGGGTTGTGCCAGCTGGGGGCCCGACCGGCTCGATCTGGTCTCGACGACCGGGAGCCCCGACCTCCTCCACCGCTGGTACCGGGACGGCGTGGGCTGGTCGGGCTGGGAGACGATCTCGATGCCGCCCACGCGCCGGCAGGCCGCCCACCTGGTCCCGCGCTGGCACGCCGTTGCGTGGGGAGCGGACCGGCTGGACGCCTTCGGCGTCGCCGGCGGCCACCTCGAGCACGTCTGGTACGACGGAGGCGGGCCGGGCTGGGGACGGTGGGACGACCTGGGCGGCGAGGACCTCGCCGGCCCGCTCGCGGTTGCGTCCAGCCGGACCGGCGACATCGACGTCCTCGCCGTGACCGACGCCGGTTCGATCGTGCACCTGGCACATGCCCGCGGCGCCTGGTCGCAGTGGACGCACCTGGACGTGCTCGGCACGGCGGCCAACCCGCTCATGATCGCGGCCGCCTCACCGGGGCCGGGCATCGTCGACCTGTTCACCGTGCGGTCCGACTCGGCCGTCTGGCGAGCCCGACGCACCGACGCCGGATGGTCGGGCTGGTCCCCGGTGGGCATCGCCCCCTCGCCTCTGCTGGAACTCGACTCGGGAAGCCTGTCCGCGGTGTTCGACGGAAGCCGCTTCCACCTGTTCGCCCAGGCCGTCGGCGCGAACCTCGTGCAGGCTGAAGAGCAGGAGTTCGCCGTCGCCGGCAAGGAGCCCGGGTGGAACGACTGGAGCTACCTGGCCGCCGGCGTGGACGCCGTCTCGAGCGCCTGTCGGCGCGGCACGACCCTGCACGTCCTGGCCCGCACGGACAGGCACCTGGTCAACCTCTTCCTGCCGGCGCAGGACGCGAACGGACAGCTCGGCCGGGAGCTCCTCGACTAGCGACGGGCGCCGTTCAGCGGAAGATCAGGTGGCGCTGCACCACGAAGTTCACCGTGGTGGCCACGCCCTGGGCGATCACGAAGCCGACCACCTGCGCGACGGTCTGGCTCGCCGAAGCGGCGAGGATCCAGGGGTAGAGCACGGCGAACAGTCCCACCTGGAGCACGAACGTGAGCCCGTACAGCAGCATGACGGCGGCGAACTTGCGCTTCGAGCCGTCTGAGCGGAACGTCCAGCGGCGGTTGATCAGGTAGGCGGTGGTGGTGCCCGCGACGAACGACAGGGCCTTGGCCGGGGTGTGCTCGAGTCCGGCGAGGTTCATCAGCACGACCAGCAGTCCCAGGTCGACGACGGCCGACAGCCCACCGGTCAGGACGAACCGCACCAGCTGGGTGCGCAGCGCGAGCCGCTCCGGCACGCCGCCGGCGTCCTGCGCGCTCAAGCGGTGGCCTCGGGGCCGGACGCCTTGCCGTCCTTGCCGAACAGCAGTTCGGTCATCATCACGTGCACGCGCTCCACGTCCGGGATGTCCTCCAGCGTCACCGGCTGGTCGGCGGCCGTCGTGAGGATGAGCGTCCCGCAGCCGAGCATGCGGTCGATGACCCCCCGCTCGTAGGCCACGTTGACGATCCGGGTGAGCGGCAGGTCGTGCCCGGTCTGGGTGATGATGCCGCGGCGGGTGATGATCCGGCGGTCGGTGAACGTGTAGGTGGACGAGATCCAGCGCAGGAAGGGCGCCACCACCCACGTGCCGAGCGCGATCAGCATGAGCACGGTGACGATCCAGTTCGTGACCGGCTGCCAGGAGGCCGGCGGCAGCGCGTAGCCGAGCCCGCTGGCCACCGCGATGAGCAGCAGCGAGACGACCGGCATGATGAGCGCCTTGCCGTGGGTGCGCAGGTGCAGCACCTCGACCTCGCCGGCACCCAGAAGTTGCGGATCCAGACCCATGGCATCCATGGTCCCACACCACCGGTGGCGTCGACGGGACGTCCCCGCTTCGCCGCTCGTGGTCCCCCCGCTCGCCCCGTCCCCCGCCGAGTCCCGCCCCGTCCCCCGCGTTTGCTGCCGATCGCAACTCCCGCTACCGGAATTCCGGTAGCAGGCGTTGCACTCGGCAGCGGGATCCACGGGAACGGGCGGACGCGCCACGATCCGGTGCCGGAGGACGGGGCGGACCGCGGCGCCGACGAGCGGGCGAACCCGGCGCCGGACGAACGGTCACCCGAGCGCCCGGCGGACGGCGACGGGCCCGTCGGGACGCCGCCCGGCGCTGACGTGACGCGCGGCCGGCCACCCACGGGACCCCGTCCCCGCGTTCGCTGCCGATCGCAACCCGCGCTACCGGAATTCCGGTAGCGGGCGTTGCACTCGGGGGCAGGAACCACAGGTACTGGCGGCGGCGTCCGTCAGGCCGGAGGAACGGGACGGACGACCCGCCGGCGGGGGAGAGGGCCGCCAGCGGCACCCCCAACCCGCGTTCGCTGCCGATCGCAACTCTCGCTACCGGAATTCCGGTAGCGAGAGTTGCGATCGGGGGCAGGAACGGAAGGGAGGGGCGGAGCGGGGCGGCGGGAGGG
>NZ_CAXWGX010000002.1:0-90503 GCF_964266745.1 Propionicimonas sp. T2.31MG-18 | reverse complement strand
TCGACCGCCTGACCTACGACGCCACCATCATCGAAACCGGCACGACCAGCTACCGCCTCGCCCACACCCGAGCAGGTGGGGCCAACTCAAGCCGTCCTGGTGGGGCCAAGTCGAGTTGACATACTCAGATGGTGTCGACGCTGACCCCGAGGAGTTGGGCGGCTTGTTGAAGAGAGAGCCATTCGGGGACGGGCTGGCTCCACTCGGCGAGATCGCTGGCCATTCTGTTCCTCTCCATCGGGTGTCAGATGCTGATGCCGCGGTCGGGGCTGTGGGATCGCGGGTGTTCGGGATACGGCCGGGGAGCGGTGGGGGTGATGGTCTCCCAGACTCGGCGCTCGGCTTCACGTTGGGTTCTGATGAGCCCGGTGATCCGATAGTTGAGGGCGTCGGTGGGGTGGTCGTCGGGCAGGGCGCCTTGTGCTGTGGCGCGGGCGAGGAGGCCCTCGGCGTCATAGCGACGGTCGGTGAGTCTGGCGAGGCGGGCGGCGAGGACGGACAGGCGCGGGTCGCCGGCGGTGGCTGGTGCGGCCTGGGCGATGCGGGGTGCCCATTCACGGATGCCTGCTTGCGCGTGTTCGAGCTGGTGGTCGAGGTCACGCTGGGCGCGCCGCTCGGCGGGGCTGCTGCTCGTGGGCCCGGTGGGCCGCAGGTCGTGGTCGGGGACGCGCTGGGCGGCCCGCCACACTTGGATGTCGGCGACCAGTTCGGGGTCGAGGCCGGGGAGCTGCGCGGCCCAGCGTGGAGTGTCCTCAGCTCTGTCGGCTGCCTTGTGGACTTCTTCGCCGAGTTGGCGGGCGAGGATGTACCGGGCGCTGAGATACGTCTTCCATTCGGGGTCGTCGAGGAGCTGGGTCGGGATGCCCGGCACCCAGGTCAGGGGTCCGCGGGTCCGGCCGTTGGAGGCTTGGGTGAGGTCGATTCGCCAGCACAGGACGGCGGCCGGGTCGTGGGCGTCGTCGAGCCCGCCGATGGCTATCGCCTGGCTCAGCACGGCCACCGGCTTGTGACCGTTGGCCGCGACGAGCATCAACTGGCCGCGCAAGGCCGGCCAGGCAGCAGCCTCGGTCAGGCCGTACCGTTCGCCGACCCAGTCGATGACCTGCTTCGTCTCGTTGGGCAGGTGCTTTTCGGCAGCGAAGGTGATCGCGTCGAGGTAGCAGCTAACGGCAGGTCCGAGGAGTCTGGTGGGCTGGTCGGCCTGACTGAGCAGGGTGGTGGCGGAGGCGGGCGCGTCGTCGCGGCCCACGACCTGCTCGAGAAGCTGGGTCGCGGTTGCGGGTTGGAGCAGGTCGGTGGCTGTGGGTGCGAGGTGGTCCTGGGTGTCGTTGACTTCGATCCAGGCATGGTTGG
This sequence comes from Propionicimonas sp. T2.31MG-18, assembly GCF_964266745.1. Lineage (NCBI taxonomy): Bacteria > Bacillati > Actinomycetota > Actinomycetes > Propionibacteriales > Nocardioidaceae > Propionicimonas > Propionicimonas sp. T2.31MG-18. The sequence continues at coordinate 89,150 of NZ_CAXWGX010000002.1, read as the reverse complement.
CGTGCCGGCCGCGGGTGAGCATGGTGTAGGCGAGCTGGCGGGACTCGGTGCCGGTCAGCAGGCCGTGGCAGGTGTCGGCGGTGACGCCTTGGGCGGTGTGGATGGTGGTGGCATAGCCGAGTTCGACACTCTCGGCGACATAGCCGGCGGGCAGGGTGAGGTGGTGGTGGTTGCGTAGGTGCTTCACGTCGAGGGAGCCGTCGCGGTGGATGGCGGTGACGGCCCAGCGGTCGCCGTTGCGGACCCACGCCGTCTCACCGGTGGTGAGGGTCCGGTTGTTGCGCCGGGTCAACACCACATCGCCGATCGAGGCGTGGTTACCGTCACTCAGCTCGACTTCCCGGCCAGGCCGGGCCCTGGCGAGGCGAGCGTGTCGTGCGGCGGCGTTGAGGTGGGCGACCTGTTCGCGGGTGGGGGCGAGCATGAGCGCGTCGAGCCCGGCCTGGGTGTCGGCGAGCCAGGCGTTCAGGATTTGGGTGGTGGCGGTGTCGCGGTCGACGACGTGCACCCGGTTGTGGTCGAGGTAGTAGCCGAGGGCGCCGGTGTCGCCGGCGCGGAGGGCGAGGGAGGCGTCGGCTTCGGCCGGGTCAGCGAACCGGAGGACCTGGTCGAGGTGGAGGGCGCCGTGGGTGGTCGCGATGTCGCGCAGCACGCCACCGGCGCCGACCGCGCCCAGTTGTTGGTCGTCGCCGACGAGTCGGATGCTGGCACCCTGGTCGAGGCACCAGGTGACGACGTGGTCGAGGGTGAGGGTGTCGGCCATTCCAGCCTCGTCGATGATCACCAGCGTGCTGGGGCCGACCCGTTCGGCGAGGGCCTCATGGTGGCTGATCGCCCACATGAGTTTGGCCAGATTGTCCGCGCTCGCCCGGGCGCCGAGCTGGCCGCGCAACTGCTCGGCCGCGGTCGCCGAGGGGGCGAGCCCGAGGACGGTGCCGCCGCTGTTGGTCCAGGCGGTCGCAAGGGCGCGCATGGCGGTGGTCTTCCCGGTCCCGGCTGGAGCGATCGCCAGCTGCAGGCGACGGCCGGAGGTTGCCATCTCCCGGACGAGGATCTGTTGGCTCGGGTTGAGGGGTTCGCGGTTCGCCATCGACTGCAGCACCGCCAGCGAGACCGAGTTGTGATCGGCAACGCGGCCGCCGCTTCGGCCGGCAGTGTCGACCAGGCGGCGCTCAGCCCACAGGATGCGGTGGGAGGTGTAGCGAGTCGCGTCGGGCCGCTCGTACACCGAGGCACCGTCCGGGCGGCGCAGCAGCTCGGGTTCGACCGGCATTGCCCGGGTGGTGCGGATCGGAACCGAATGCGCCGGGCCCAACGCCTTGTCGACCACGGCGTCGACCGCCTGGTCGATCTGGTCGAGGGGGAGCGCGGCGGCACGAACCTGGCGAAGAGCTTCGGAGCGGACGTTGAACGACGTCCACCACGACCGTTTGCCCTCCACGACAGTGATCACCGCGGCGGCCGCCCGGCTGATCCACGCGTCGTCGACATGGATCGGCTGCGAAGGCTGGTGGCGGAACACGCCGTGCAGGGTGCTGTCGATGCCGTCCGGCCCGAGGAGCCGGGTGGCCTGGCCGGCCCAGGCGCGGCGCTGGTCCGCCTCGGAGCGCGGCGGGTGCTTGGCTTCCCGCGTGGCCAAGGTGGCCTGTTGCTCGAGGTCGAGCTTCTCCGCTGCGGTTGGGGGACGTTCGTGATGGTCCTCGAACTCGGCGACGAGCCGACCGGTGAGTGCGGTGATCGACTCCCGCCGGGTGGACCACCGCTTGTTGAGGGCCGGGTCGACGCCGGCGACCTCGAAGACGGGCCGCTTGCCCTCCCGGCCGACCGCCACCATGGTCAGCCCGAGCGAGCGGAGGCGTGCGGTGAGGGTGGTCAGATACACCTCCGATAAGGTGACCTTCGCGTCGTAGATGAGCTCGCCGTTGATCGCCATCCACGCACCCTCAAGGGTCTGGACCTTGTTCGAGATCGCCACATGGGTGTGCAGATCCGGATCGCCGGCGCGGCTGTCGCGGTGGGTGAACCGGGCTGCGACCATGCCGCGCACCGGCACGTGGCGGGCACCCTCATGGCCTTGCCGGGTGAACAACGCCCGCCGCTCACACTCGGCCAGAGCGTCGGTGACGGCCGCCTCGTGTACCTGTCGGATCGACGCCGCCAAAGCTGGGGGAGCGATCGCCCACAAGCTTGAGACCGACTTCGGCGGTGACAACGTCACGTCCCAGCCGGCCAGCGCCGTCCGCGGCTTGTGCGTGTTCTTGGCGATGAAGCCGTGCAACTCCCGCGGTCCTTCGGGTGGCCGACCGTACCGTGCGATGAACCACTCCCGCGCCAGGCCGGTCCGCAACTCCTCCCGGACGGCCTTCGGCACCGACACGCCTTCGTCCAGATCCTGGCTGAGGCGCCAAGAGTCAGAGCGGTGGGCGAGTTCGGCCTCGAACGGGGTCGGCGTGTTGCCGAACACCGAGAAGGCCCGGCCAAGCTTTGCCCCCGTCGTGGGGTCCAGCCCGGCGCCGAACAGCAGCTTCATCTGCTCGGCCGACACCACCGAGCCCTGCTCCAGGTCCAGCCCATTGAGTCCGTGGCCCCACCAGGTGCCGGGCGACTCTCCCTTGGCGGAGTAGTAGTCGGCCAGGGTAGCGCGGCCGAGGCCGGTCGCGTCCTGCAGCGCCACCTGCCGCACCAGGTACTCGTAGCCCGATCCGGCCGCCAGCTTCACCAAGCCGATCGCCACCCCACTCACCTCCGTCCACCCAACGAGACCGACGAGCGGCCCCGATTCGGGACCCACGGTGCTGCTACTTCCTTAAGCCGCAACACCGGCCCTTTCCGGACATCCCGACCCGGACTTCTTGCTCCGCAACCTCCCTAAGCCCGACCGAGCACCGATCGGGACGCGCCTGCCCACCACGACTTCCGCCCGCCACCTCCCTAGGCCCAGAAAGTCCGCGATCGGGCCACGAGATCGCGAAGAACGGGTCGGCGGCGCGCCGCGTGGACCTCTCACGATCCCTAGGCCAAACGACACGGCGATCAGGACGCCGAAGCGAGAGACTCCGCCAAGTTGCAGAGCGGTGGCAGCGGGAGTGCGGGCACGGAGGCATGCAGGTTTTGAGCCGGGGCGGCCCCTGATCCACCGGTGGAACTGACGAGGTCGGCAGCCTCTCGGACGGCGTCGACTCAGGCGAGCCGGGTCGTGGTCAGCAGTCACGGCGCTGATCGGGGGCTTCGTCATCGCCAGGCGTACCAACCGCCATGCTGACGCCGAAGGCCCGCCATGCTGCACTGGGCAACCTGGCGACGATAGGAGCGCTCGATGCCGACCGACTCCTGGCCGACTCCAGCTCCGGCGGGCCCAGCCAACCGAGGGCGAGTCCAGCCTGCCCTCTTCGTCAGCGAGCCGACACGACCGCACCGACCCCTGCGCTCAACACCACGACCACCGGCCGTCCGAGCGCCATCGTCAAGACAGCCTCGACACCTCAATGTCACCAACCCATACACCCGGTGCAAATCGGAGGGAGTTGGATGAGTCGCGATCCCAGCCGCTCGGCTGGACGGGAAACCTCGCCCAATGAGCAGCTACGTCACGGGCCGACTGTGTCGACCTGCGATCCGAGGGCGTCGAACTTGCGCGGGTCGAGCAGATCGCCGTAGTGCACCCGCAGTGCGGTTCTTGCGGATCGGAGTGCCAGGTCACCGAGGTGATCCTCGATCACAAGATCGGGGTGGCGATTGTCGCCTCGGTCCTGAGCGTCGAACACCACCCGTTGGAGCGCTCCCTCAGCGAGGGGTTGTCGCCAGTGCCCGTACGGCTTGCGCTCGTCGCAGAGCGTCTGGACATCGTCCAGAAGCAGCGGGTCAACGAGATGCTGGTCTCGGCAGTGGGCGATGAGACGGCCGAGGCCCCAACCTTCCCATCCGGACGGAGCAGCGCTCGTGGCATAGACCATCTGTAGAAGGGACGCCAATGTGCGCTCGCAGGTGGCCTGGGCGCACAGAATGGTGGCGACCCAGTTGGCGTGCGCGAAGGCGGAGATGGTGGCGTCCCAGAGGCGGTCAGTTTCAGGACCTCCGATCAGCCAGATGGCTGCCCCGTTCTGGGATCGGCGAAGGTGGTCGTAAGTCTGGTCGAGCAGCTCGACGCGCTGCTCCACTGTGAGTTCGCCCAATCCCACAAGTCAACGGTAGCCCCGGGGAGCGGCACAGGTCGAAGCCTCGATCCTTACCAGGGCTCGGCAGCTAGAACGCCTCCCCGGCCTGAAGGTAGATCGATGTCGAGTCGGCGTCCGGCGCCGTCCTGATCAACTTGCGAACAGAGTCCCGTTTCAGGTCGAGGACTAGCATCTGTCCCCCGACCACATCCACGGTGTCGATGCGTACGAACGCATCCCCGTAACGTTCAGCGTAGTCGGCCATGCCGCGCAGCTTAGGAACGGCGTCCGCGAAGTAGTGACCGTGTGGATCGACGATGCTGGCTCCGATCGATTGATCCGCCTTGCGGTGGAAGAACAAGAAGTCGGGGTGAAGAGGCGTCCAGCGCTCACCCTTTCGGTAGGGAACTGTCAGCGATTCCAGAGTCCCTCTGCCAGGGTTGCGGTACCAGGCAACGAATCCGTCGCGGCTGTGCTCGCGCCTGATGACGTCGGTTTCCAGATCGTTGAACGTGGCGGGAAAGGCGCCTTGCGCGTCGCACATCAGGTGGTTGGCGAACCGTGCCAAGGGAGCAACCTTGCCATCGTTGGTTTGCACGTTCGACGGAGCGAGCCACGTTGTTGGCTTCACCAGGTCGGTCTGCTGTGGGTCAGTGCTCATCTCTTCAATGCTGCGGTAGACCGCTTGGCGCTGATCGGATAGCCCCCGGATGGCCACTCGGTTCTTGGTAAGCAGATCCTTCACCGATGCGTCAGCTTGGCGGTCGAGAAACTCGGTGACCTCGGGCACGAGCCAGAACGCGCCTATGACTGCGTGAGCGTCGAGCAACCTATCCTCGAACTCGTCAGCGTCGGCCGCGGCCTGGGCGAGGTGCTCAGCATAGGTGCGAGCGAGATCGGGGCTGATGAGTCGGGCTGCCCGCCGATATGCATCCTCGATGACCGTCACATCTGCTCTCGCTACGAAGTCGGCATAGGACTGTTGTTTGCCACTCGCCATCGAGTACCGAAGGGAGGTTCCTTCCACTGTCCAGACCGCAGCGGTTGCCCGCTCCAGCGCGTCGCGGTTGAGGTTCTGAGCCGCGTCGAGTGCCCCGTGCAGTTGCCTGTGTGCCCACTTGCCGCCATCTGCGAGCAGCCCATCCTGCGTGAGTTCGTGAGCGAGCAGCGTGAGTCGCTTGACGGGCTTGGTCGAACGTCGTGGGATCGTCAGGGATGGCAAGGCTAGAAACTGGTCCCACAGCGCACTTGGAATGGCTGGGTTCGGCGCGAGCTCAACCGGGTCGATCAGGACGCGGCGTCCGGGCAGGTCGTCCTTGTCGTCAGCTCCGTGCAGCAGGTCGTGGACTACGACCTGCACCTGCGTGCGGTCGAAGTGCGGGAGCAGACAGTCAACTGAGTTGAGCTTGTCGTTTCCGGGGATCGACCTAGCCAAAGGGGTGCGCACCATGCGGCCGAGCAGCTGAGTGACGTGTGTTCGATCCTTCGCGCCGCGCAGTGACACCATGACCTCTGCCCGAGGGCAGTCCCAGCCAGTGGAGATGGCGTCCTTTGCGAGCAGCACCCGGATGTTGTCGGTGTCCTGCACCAGCTCCGGCGATAGGTACGGAATGCTCCAGGGACCCACCGCAAGGTCACGGTGTTCGCCGAACACGTGCGCGACATGCGTGATGCTAAGTTCGGGCCACGTGTCGAAGATCGTCTCGAGCCATGCACGAATATCCTCCGGGTGGGGGCTATTCGGCACTTGAAACACCATTAGAGGCGCGACAAATGAATCCCGTCCTTGCTCGCGCGCGTACGCCGCCCATTCGTCGGACGACTCCTTCAGCTTCACCGTGGCGCGCCGCAGCAGAACGGTCTCGAAGGTGCCTGTCTCGGTAGGAATGTCGAGGACGATCGCGTCCTTCAGGAGCCCCGACGCCTGCACCTTCACCGGGTCAACCCACACCTGAGGGAGGACCGCATGCGTCGGCAGGGTCGCCATCGTGGTGTTGAATCGATCGACGGTTGCGGAGATTCCCCACACGACAGGCACTGCCGGTACGTCGGTCTGACCGGAGATCAGCCTCCGGGCAATGGTGTCGGTCTCTGCCTGCTGCCGCTTGGTGGTACCCATCCCCTGATGGGCTTCGTCAACGATCAGGTACAGGGTCAGGCGGTCATCCTCGATCGTGTTTCGGATTGTGTCCCACATAGTGTGACTGCGCAGGTCAGGGCGGGTGTCGTAGCCCAAGGGGAGTGCGTCATCTGCTGGATACCCACGGACGAGCATGCTTGTTCGAGACAGCTTCTGTGTGTTCAGAAAGTAGACCTTGCCGGGCGACAGACGTTCGGCGTTGAACGTCGGTTTGACCACGACCAGATCCGAGTGGCTGATGCGATCCGAAGCTTCAATGAGCCTGAACCGGGTCTGTTCGTTCAGCGTCGGATCGGCAGAGAACCACAGCACAACGGCGCCGTCGTCTGCTTCCGCGTCGTACTCGTCGTTGCCATAGAAGATCGACTCGATCGCTGCGGCGGCAATGACCGTCTTGCCGGCGCCCGTCGTCGCGGAGAGGGCAAACGCGCTGCGGCGGTGTCTGGTGTGCCAGTCTTGCTTGGCCTCGGCCAAGTTGCGCAGGATTTCGCGCAGCGCGTCCTCTTGGTAATCCTTAAGTGTGAACTTCATTCCCGCTCGCCCCCGTTGAGCTGGAAGTTCGTCAAGTAGGACTCGTACAACCGGACGGGCTCAACGGCGTCGGGCAGTTCGCGCGACACTGCCTGGAAGCGCCTGTCATCGTCGGTCACAATGAACGCCGTCCTCACCCCGACCCGCCGGTCGATCGCGCCGACGAACCCCGCCGCCTTGTCGAGGTCGAAGAGAATGCCGTAGGTGTCCGCGATGTCCCAGCCCTGGTCCGTCACGGTACATATGCGCCTGCCTGATCCGCCGGACCTTAGCCACAGCAGCGGTGCTATTCTCTCGAAGGCGCGGTTATGGCCGACCGCCAATGGGTTTTCGTAAGTGAGTGTGAAGAACTCGGCGTTTTGCTCGAACCCTTCGGCCATCGGGAACTCATCAACGAACTTGTAGTCGCCCTTGACGGGTTCATCACTTGGCGTGAGCCCCGTGATCGCGGCTTGGACGCGCGGCTTGGTGACGTAGTCGCAGATTCCCCAACGTTCCCACTCCGGATCGCCGGGACGCAAGCCGGCTTCCCGTAAGGCCGTCTGCTCGTCGGCAGCCACCTCGTTGTTAGTGATCAAGATGCATTGGCGATTTCCGCCGTCCTTATGGTTGAGGCGCATTACGGCGTGCGCAGTCGTTCCCGATCCAGCAAAGTAGTCCAGGACAATCGCGTTTGGCTTGTTCGCCACGACGATGCGGAGGGCGTCTTCGACGGCGTATAGAGACTTTGGGAAGGGGAAGCTCCGGCCAGGCAGTAGCGCGCGGACCAGCGCACTCCCGTACCATCCGGCGTGATGTGCGGATCGGTTCCACACAGTCTTGGCCGTGGTGGTTCGCAGGCTCGGCCCTCCCGCGCCAGGGACGACGACTACCGCGCCATCTTCAGACTCTCCCGTCACGACAATCTCGCCTGAGGCTATCTTCGAGATAGCGGCCTTGCCGAGGTACCAGACTGTCCCCCGCTCGGCGCCCTGCTTGTAGTCGCCGAGCTTCACATAGCCCTGCTCGTGAAGGCGACGCAGGTAGTCCGGTGAAGCGCGCCAGTTGCCTTCGCTCCCATCCGATTTCAAGGGCCAGATTGCCACCGTTCCGTCAGGTGCCGCCCAGTCGGAGCGAGCCGCCGTCAAGGGCTTCGAGTCGCCTACGGCAACCAAGCGGCGGGTCGATGGGTCCACAAAGACGGGATAGAAGAGCGCGGGTCGGTCCGCTCGCCGCGAGTTGGTGCCGCTCCTCAAGAGGGACTCCCAGCGAACTGTTTCCGGGTTATGTGATGTTCTCGCGTTAAGGAGATCATCCGAAACCGACGCGGGCTGGGCGTCTCCGAAGAACAAGAAGAACACGTACTCCTCAACCCGAGCCAACTCGTGCAGGCGCGCCTGTCCCGGAGCGTTAATCACCACCGTGACCATCTGTGCTCTTGACTCCGGGAAGATATCTTCTAGCAGCAGCGCCAGTCGGTGAACTTCCTTTTCGTCGATCGTGACGATCAGTACGGAGTCGAGGGGATTCAGCAGCTCCCTTGCCAGGAAGAGCCGGCGCTCCATGAATGCTAACCACTTCGAGTGGCGGTACGAGTCGTCCCCTTCAACGTAATCGTTGTTGTACTTCCAGTCGCGTGCGCCAGTGTTGTAGGGGGGGTCGATATATATCGCGTCGATCTTGCCGCGGTGCGTATACGTAAGTGCCTTGAGTACGTGAAAGTTCTCGCCGTTGATGACGGTATGAAACGGTCTGTCGCTGCCTCGGTCAACTCGACCGGTGGATACCAGGCCCGGATAGATGGTGTCGCGGAACTCTGCTACAACTACCAAGTCGGCCAACGGTCGGGCGTCCAGTTCGGGCTGGTCGACGTCGTCGAGATACAGAGTCGCGGTGCCATCCTTGATGGCCTCGACCCGCCACAACCGCGGGTCTCCCTTGATCGTAGATCCGCGCGCCGGCAAGATGCGCACCTTGTCGCCGCGGCGAATCTGCCGTTGGGGGAGGTGAACGGCCTCGGGGCGGTGTCGTTCGAAGTTCAGTCCGAACTGGCGTCGTGAGGCGAGGGCGCGGTACTCATCCTCCAGGTCTTCGCCGAGCTGGGGATCCCTTGCTTTGGCCTGCTGAAGGAGATCCGTCAGGCGGGACACGCCGGTCGCCGTTCGTCAGATCTCACCCCCAAACGCTAGCGGGTCCTTAGGGTGAACTGGAGCGCCGCCACGGAAGTGACCACTGGCTGGCTAGAGGCAGGGACATCGGGCCTTCATGATCGACTCTCCTGCACCTGTGCGCTCCTTTGGCCACGAGGCAACCCACGGACTGGATCTTGCTGAGCGCTGACTCCGAGAAGGGTCTCAACGACGCTGCGTCACTCGGTTCGGTCGGTCCGGCTCTCGGGGTGACAGAGTGCGCAGAAGCGCGCAAGAGCCTGCCGTGCTTAGGATGCACGGGGGATGCAAGACGCCGAAAGCCGCCCCGATTCGGAGTGAAACTCCTAGCCAGAGCGGCTTTCCGCTGGTCGGGGTGACAGGATTTGAACCTGCGACCTCATCGTCCCGAACGATGCGCGCTACCAAGCTGCGCCACACCCCGAACAGCCCTGACTGGGTCAGGGCCGAGTGGCAGTCTAGCCGAACTCCACCGCCTCAGCCATTCGGGCCAGGAGTGAGCGTGAGCAGGGTCACTTCGGGCGGGCAGGCGAACCGGTACGGGGCGAACGGGGAGGTCCCGACGCCCGCCGACACGTGCAGCCACGAGGTGTGATCCCCGGCGTGGTAGCGGCTCAAGCCCTTGGCCTGGGCGGGCGGCAGGTCGCAGTTCGTGGTCAGCGCCCCCCACCAGGGCAGGCACACCTGGCCGCCGTGGGTGTGCCCGGCGAGCAGCAGCGGTAGCCCGTCCACCGCCATCGCGTCCAGCACCCTCGCGTACGGCGCGTGGGTCACGCCGATCGCCAGGTCGGTGCCCTTCGCCGGACGCCCGGCGACCTTCGCGTAGTCGTCGTGGTGCAGGTGCGGGTCGTCGGTGCCGCGGAACTCCAGTCGCACCCCGCGCACCTCGATGGTGGCCCGCTGCTCGTTGATGTCCTGCCAGCCGCCGGACGCCAGGGCCGCCCGCAACTCCTGGGTGGGCAGGTGCTCCCGGTCCTCGGGCAGGCCGTGGTGGGACGTCGAGCGTGCCAGGTACGACAGCGGGTTGGTGAACTTCGGCGCGGTGTAGTCGTTCGAGCCGAACACGAACACGCCCGGCACGTCGAGCAGGCGCCCGTAGGCCCGGAGCAGCGGCTCCAGTGCGTTGGCGTGGGCGATGTTGTCGCCGGTGTTCACCACGAGGTCCGGCTCCAGGCCCGCCAGCGCCGACACGAAGCGGTGCTTCGCGTGCTGGCCCCGCGTCAGGTGGATGTCGGAGACGTGCAGCACCCGCAGCTTCTCCGACCCCGACGGCAGCACCGGGACGCTGACCCGGCGGACGCGGAACGCCCGCGCCTCCGCGAAGCCGTACGCGACGCAGGCCGCACCGGCCAGCGCGAGCCGGCCGGTGACCTTGCCGATCACGGCTTTCGTGGCTTCTTGGTCGGCGTGGAGGGGGTCGGCGTCGGCGTGGGATCCGGCAGCGGCTCGGGGCCCTTCGACACCCGGATGCCGATCGCGCTGCCCTTCGGTGCCGAGCCCGATCGGGTGAGGCCGATCAGCCCGCCCTCGCCCACGATGTCGGAGTACTCCTTGGTCGTGTAGGTCGAGAAGCCGGCCTTCGCCAGCGTCAGGCTGCAGGCGGACGGGCCCATGCCCGAGCAGCTCGGCACGTCCACCGACTGGCCGTTGAGCACGGACGCGGGCGGATCGACGAACTTGGTGTTCTTGCCGATGTCAGCGAGGGCCTTCTGCATCGCCGGGCGCAGGATGCGCTGGCCGGCGTCCGCGCCGAAGCCGGTGAGCGTGACGCCGGTCTTCAGCCGCAGGTAGCGCAGGAACCGCTGGCCCCGGTTCTTCCAGAACTTCTTGAACTTGGGGCCGTTGTCGAAGCTGATGCCGGCGGCGGCCACGAGGTCGGGGGTGTAGGCCACCGACCACTCCGCCTTGTTCAGCGGCACGGTGCCGGTCTTGCCCGCCATGTCGTAGCCCCAGATGCGCGCGCCGCGCAGCGTTCCGCTGTTGATCGGGCCCTGGAAGACCTTGTTCACCGCGTCGGCGACGTCGGCGTCGATCACGCGCTTGCAGCCGGCGCTGGGCACCGGCACCTTCGTGCCGTCCTTGGTCGCGATCGACTTGATGATGATCGGGTTGCAGCGCACGCCACGGTTGGCGAACGTGCCGTAGGCGGTGACCATCGACAGCGGCGTCACGTCGGCGGCGCCCAGCGTGAACGCGGGGAACGCCTCCGTGGTGAGGTCCTCACCGCTGGCCAGTTCCAGGCCCACCTTCTTGGCCATCTTCACCACCGGGCAGATGCCGACGGCCTGCTCCAGCGGTACGAAGTAGTTGTTGACCGACTGCGACGTGCCGCGCCACATGTCGTACATGCCCTTCTCGGGCCCGTCGACCACCCAGCGCTTGTTCACCTTCACGCTGCCGTTGCAGGACGGGAACACCTGGCCCTCGTAGTTCCTGCTGTAGGGCACCTTGAAGCTCGTCCGGACGCCGAAGCCGTTGTCGAGGGCCGCGGCGGCGACGTAGATCTTGAACGTCGACCCGCCCTGGAACCCGTTGTAGCCGTTGTAGTCCTGGCCGACGTTGTAGTTGTAGAAGGTCTCGCCCTTCCACTTCTTGCCGCCGTCGTTGTCGCCCATGGTCGGGCGGCTCTGCACCATCGCCCGGATCAGCCCGGTGCTCGGCTCCATCATCGTGATGACGCCGATCACGGGGTCCTTGGCCGCGACGCTCCGGCTGAGCACCTTCTGCGCGTTGCGCTGGGCCGCCGGGTCGATCTGCGTGGTGATGGTCAGGCCGCCGCGGTAGACGCGCTCGAGGCGCTCCTCCTCGGTGTTGCCCAGGGCGGTGGCCTGCTGCTTGAGCACCTCGAGGGCGTAGTCACAGACGAACGGGAACTCCGAGTTCGCGCAGCCCTTGAGCGACAGCTTCATCTTCTTCGGGTCGAACTTCTCCGCCTTCGCCGCGGCCGCCTCCTCCGGGGTGATCACCTCGAGGCTCGCCATGCGGGTGAGCACGTCGTTGCGGCGCTGGATGCCGAGCGCGGGGAACTTCACCGGGTTGGTCGCCACCGGGTTGCGCACCAGGCCGGCGAGCATGGCCGCCTGGGCCAGGTTGAGGTCCTTGGCGTGGACGCCGAAGTAGTGCATCGCCGCTGCCTCGACGCCGTAGGCGCCGTCACCGTAGTAGGCGATGTTCAGGTAGCGCTCGAGGATCTGGTCCTTGGTGAACTTCTTCTCCACGGCGATCGCGTAGCGCAGCTCGCGCACCTTGCGGGCCAGGGTGTTTTCGGTGGCCGCCGCGCGCGCGGCCGGGTCGTTGTTCTCCTCGGCAGTCTCCACCAGGACGAGGCGGACGTACTGCTGGGTGAGGCTCGAGCCACCCTGGGTGTTGCCCTGGCTGGTGGAGACGAGCGCGCGCAGCGTGCCGGTGAGGTCCATGGCGCCGTGCTCGTAGAAGCGGTGGTCCTCGATGGCCACCTGGGCCTTCTGCATGATCGGCGCGATCTCCGACAGCGGGCGGTAGACGCGGTTCTCGTCGTAGAAGTAGGCGAGCACCTTGCCGTCGACGGTCAGCAACCTCGACCGCTCCCACTGGTCCGGCGTGTCCAGCTCTGTGGGCAGGGTGTCGAGGCTGTTCAGGGCGTCCTTGCCCGTGGCCGCGGTCATGCCCACGACGGGCACGATCAGGCCCGCAGCGAGCAGCCCACCGAGGATCGCCACGACTCCGAGCATGACCAACGAGTAGAGCCGTTTCCCCATGCGCATGGGTTCAAGCGTACGTTACGTGCCCCAGCGGACGCCCGAGCCGGGCCGTGCGCCGGTTCCTGGCCGGATCCCCCCTAGCCAACGGCAGCTTCTTGACATACCCTCACCCATACACCTAGCAATTGCGTATACCGCGAAGGCGGGGTGCCCCCGGGAAAGGATGAGAGCAATGACGCTCGGAGTCGACGACTGGACCCTCCAGGCGAAGTGCCGTGGCCTGCAGGACGAACTGTTCCCCGAGGGTGCCGACCAGAAGCGCGCACGATCGGTCTGTTTCACCTGCCCCGTGCGCAACGAGTGCCTGGCCGAAGCCCTGGACAACCGGATCGAGTGGGGCGTGTGGGGTGGCCTCACCGAGCGCGAGCGACGGCAGCTGCTGCGCCAACGCACCGACATCACGTCGTGGACGTCGATCCTGTGCCCCAAGGCCCGCCGCTGCGACTGACCGTCGTCCCCGGGCCACGGGCGGGGGTGGACGCGCCCGCGGGCGCGTGACCGGCGCCGGACGTCCCCGCTGCGCCGACCCTTCCGCATCACCGATACTGGGCCCATGACCAAATGGGAGTACGTGACCGTCCCCGTGCTGGTGCACGCCACCAAGCAGATCCTCGACACCTGGGGAGCGGACGGCTGGGAGCTGGTGCAGGTGGTGCCGGGGCCGAACCCGCAGAACCTGGTGGCCTACCTCAAGCGCCCGGTCGCCGAATGAACGAGGAACTCGCAGAGACCCCCGCCTCGGCCCGGCTGGCCGCGCAGGGGCTCGTGCTGCCCGCCGTGCCCACGCCGGTCGCGGCCTACCAGCCCGCGGTGGTCTCCGCCGGCCAGGTGTTCACCGCCGGCCAGCTGCCGTTCGTCGACGGGACGCTGCCCGAGCAGGGCAAGGTGGGCGCCCGGGTGACGCCCGAGCGGGCCTCGGAGCTGGCCCGGATCGCCGCGCTGAACGCCGTCGCCGCGGCCGCGTCCGTCACCGGCGGGGTGGACGGCATCCGCCGGGTGGTGAAGATGGTCGTCTACGTCGCCAGCGACCCGTCCTTCACGGGCCAGCCCGCGGTCGCCAACGGTGCGTCCGAACTGTTGCGGGACGTGTTCGGTGCCCGTGGCGCGCATGCCCGCAGCGCCGTCGGTGTGGCGGTGCTGCCGCTGGACTCCCCGGTGGAGGTCGAGCTCGTCGTCGAGGCGAACGCCGCGTCGTTCTGATGGTCCCGGGCGAATCGCGGACGGCGCTCGTGCGGCGGGCGCGCAGGATCAACGCAGAACTCGGCGAGCTGTACCCCGACGCGCACTGCGAGCTCGACCACGCCGACCCGCTGCAGTTGCTCGTCGCGACCGTCCTCTCGGCCCAGTCCACCGATCGCCGGGTGAACACCGTCACGCCGGTGCTGTTCGCCCGCTACCCGGACGCGGCGGCACTGGCCGCCGCCGACCGCGCGGAGCTGGAGCAGCTGATCACGCCCACGGGCTTCTTCCGGGCCAAGACCGACGCGCTGCTCAAGCTCGGCGCGGCGCTCGTGGAGCGCTTCGGGGGCCAGGTGCCCGGACGGCTGGAGGACCTGGTGACGCTGCCCGGCGTCGGCCGCAAGACGGCCAACGTGGTGCTCACCGACGGCTTCGGGGTGCCCGGCATCACGACCGACACCCACCTGATCCGGCTCTCCCGCCGCTTCGGCTGGACCGACCAGGTCAAGCCGGAGGCGATCGAGGCCGAGGTCGGCGCGCTCTTCCCCAAGGCGGACTGGATCCGCCTCAACCACCGCGTGATCTGGCACGGGCGCCGGCGGTGCCACGCCCGTCGTCCGGCCTGCGGCGCCTGCCCGGTCGCCCGGCTGTGCCCGGCGTTCGGCGAGGGCCCGACCGACCCGGCGGTGGCGGCGAAGCTCGTCCGGGAGCCCCGCGGATGACCGCCTCCCGACGCCCCGCTCGCACCGCCCTGGGCGGGTGGCTGGCCGTGGGCCTGCTCCTGTCGGGGTGCGCCGGCATGCTTCCCGGCGTGGGCGGGCAGCGTCCCCCCGCCGCCACGGTGACGCCGGTGGCGCCCGCGCCGGTCACGACCGCCGCCGCGCCCGAGCCGTCGCCCACCGCGTCCGACCTCGTCGCCGCGCGCCGCGCGGCCGGCATCGAGGACTGCCCGCCGAGCAGCGACGCACCCGCCGTGCCGGGCGGCCTGCCCGACGTCACCCTGGAGTGCCTCGGCGGCGGCAGCAGCGTCCGGCTCGCCGGGCTGCGGGGCCCGCTGATGGTGAACCTGTGGGCCCAGTGGTGCGGCCCGTGCCGCGCGGAGGCCGCCCACCTGGCCGCGTTCGCCCGGATCCAGAAGTCCGTCCGCGTGCTCGGCATCGACTACTCCGACCCGCAGCCGGAACTCGCGATCGAGTTCGCCCAGCTGACCGCCATGACCTACCCGCACCTGGCCGACGAGGAGCACGTGCTGAAGGCCCCGCTGGCGGTGGCCGGCATCCCGTACACCCTGCTGCTCGACAAGAGCGGACGGATCGTCGCCCGCCACCCCGGCGCGTTCTCCTCGTTCGAGGAGGTCCAGCAGTGGGTGGAGCAGGGACTGGGCGGATGAGCGCCCCCGTCCCCGAGGAACTCAGGGACGCCCAGCGGCGCTTCGCGCGTCCGGACGCCCTCAGCTTCATCTCCGGTGCCCGCGAGCCCCGGGGGACGCGGCGCGCGGCCGTGCTCATCCTGCTCAGCCGGGCGGGGGACGACGACTACGAGGTCGTGCTGATCGAGAAGCGCGCCGACCTGCGCTCCCACGCCGGCCAGGTCGCCTTCCCCGGCGGCTCGATCGAGTCGATCGACGTGGACCCGGTCGCGGCGGCCCTGCGCGAGGCCGACGAGGAGGTGGGGGTGAGTCCCGACGCCGTCGAGGTGCTCGGCGTCCTCCCGGCCGCCCACATCCCCCGCAGCGGCTTCGACGTCACCTCCGTCGTCGGGTGGTGGGGGAACCCCGTCCCGCTGGCGCCGGTGGACGTGCAGGAGGTGGCGGCCGTGCACCAGGTCCGGGTCGCGCACCTGCTCGACCCGGCCAACCGCAGTACTTGGGTACTGCCGGGCGGCTTCTCCGGGCCGGCCTTCGCCGTCGGCGAACTGTACGTGTGGGGGTTCACCGCCTACCTGCTCGACGGCATGTTCGACCTGCTGGGCTGGACGCTGCCCTGGGACGCGTCCCGGGCCACCGAGATCCCTCCGCGGTTCTTCAGCGAGCGGCTGTGACCCTCCCGCCGCGCGTCCGGTCCGACTAGGCTCAGCGGCCGTGCGGATCCTGCTCACCGGCAGCAACGGGTTCATCGGGCGCCGGGTCACCCTCGACGCGCTGGCCCGCGGCTGGGAGGTGGTCGGCCTCGGCCGGCAGGACGCGCCCACCGCCCCGGTGACCCGGTACGTGCGCCACGACCTGGGCGAGCCGCTCGACCTCGACGAGGCCGTCGACGCCGTCGTGCACGCCGCCGGACTGGCGAGCCCGTGGGCGTCCCCGTCCGCCTACCAGCGCGGGAACGTGCGCGCGACGGCCACCGTGCTGGCCTGGGCGCGTGAACACGGCCGCCCGCCGGTGCACTACGTCTCCTCGTCGTCTGTGTTCTACCGGGACGCCGACCAGACGGCGCTGTCGGAGCGGTCGCCGATCCCGACCGATGCCGAGCAGATCAACACCTACTCGCGCACCAAGCTGGCCGGCGAGCGCCTGACGAGGGCCTATCCGGGGGAGTGGGCGGTGCTGCGGCCGCGCGCGGTGATCGGCGTCGGCGACACCGTCCTGCTGCCGCGGGTGCTGGAGGCGGCGCGCAAGGGCGTGCTGCCGCGCTTCACCCGGGCCGACGGACGGCGCGTCTGGGCCGACCTCACGCCGGTGGCCACCGTCTCGCACTACCTGCTGGAGTCCGTCGCGCAGCGGTTCACCGGGGAGCTCAACCTGTCCAACGGGGAGACCGTCGAACTCGACCCGTTCGTCGACGACGTGCTCGCCAGGCTCGGGCTCGACCCGCGGCGTCCCCGGGTGCCGGTGGCCGTCGCGATGGCGATGGCCGGTGCTGCCGAGCGGTACTCGGCCCGCTTCGGCGGCTGGGCCGAGCCGCCGATCACGCGGTACGGCGTGTCGATGTTCGCCCACTCCAAGACCTTCGACGCCACCCGGGTGCAGGCGGTCCTCGGGCCGCCGCCGGTGTCGGTCGGGCAGGCGGTGGACGAACTGGTGGCGGTGGGCGGATGACGGCTGCCGGCTGGGCGCTGCTCGGCGCGTACGCGGTGCTCACCGTCCTCCGGCTGGTGCTGGCCGCGCGGGCCTGGCACCCGCCGGCGCCGGCGGGCGAGCCGGAGGTCACCGTCCTCCAGCCGATCCTCTCCGGCGACCCGCACCTGGCCGACGACCTGGCCGCCAACCTCGCGACGCACCCTCGGCGCGCTTCCGGTGGCTGGTCGACGAGGCGGACGCCGAGGGCGTGCGGGTGGCGACCAGGCTCGCGTCCGCGCACCCGGGGCGGGTCGAGGTGCGGACGTTCGGTGCCGCACCGGCGACCAGCAACCCCAAGGTGTTCAAGCTGGCACGCGCCATCGACCCCGCCGACGACCTGGTGGCCCTGCTCGACGACGACACCGTGCTGCCTCCCGGGACACTCTCCCGGGCCTGCGCCGCCCTCGCCGACGGCGACCTCGCCACCGGCCTGCCGTACTACAAGGAAGCACGCGGCGCCTGGGCGCGACTGGTGGCCGGGTTCGTCAACGGCTCCGCCCTCGTCACCTACCTGCCGTTGCTGGCTGCCGGCCCGCCGGTCAGCGTCAACGGCATGTTCGTGCTCACCACGCGGGGCGCCCTCGAGCGCGCGGGCGGGCTGGGGGCCATCGAGGGCTTCGTCTGCGACGACTACGAGCTCGCCCTGGCCTACCGGCGCACCGGGCAGCGGCTGGTGCAGGCCGCCCTGCCGGTGTGGGTGCGGACGACCGTGCCCGACGCCGCGTCCTACGGGCGACTGATGCGCCGCTGGATGGTGTTCACCGGCCGGCTGGTGCGCGACGAGGTGGGACCGGCGATGCTGGGCCTGGTGCTGGTCCCCGCCGTCCTGCCCGCGCTCGCGCTGCTCACCGGGGTGCTGGCGGCGTCGTGGCCGCTCGTCGTCGGGGTGGGCGTCGCGCTGCTCGGCAAGGCTGCCGCGATGGCCGCGCTGCGGCGCCGCCTGCTGGGCGCCACAGAGGACACCGCGGCGATCGCTGCCGAGGTGGTGGCCGACCTGCTCCAGCCCGTCCACGCGGCGGCAGCGCTCGCGTCCGGCGGGCGGATCACCTGGCGGGGGCGCCCGATGCGCCTGGACGCCGAGGGCAGGGTGCGGCCGTGAGCGTGTCGACGGTGGCCGCACGGTGGGGGGCGCGGGGAAGGGACGACCTCGCCGGCGGGTCCGGGCCGGCCGCGCTGGCGGCGGTCGACGACCGCGTCGCCTGGCTGTCGGGCCGCAGCTCGCCCAGGCGCACCGCGCTGTCGCCCGCGGAGGACGCCCTGCTCGACGCCGCCGCCCGGCACGGGTTCGTGCCGCTGCGCCGCGGCTTCCCGTTCGTCGGGACAGGCCCGTGGGAGCCGGTGCCGCTGGCGCGGGCCTCTGTGCGCAACGCCCGCCAGTACCTCGCGCTGCGCCATGACCCGGCGACGCGCGCGCTGGTCGCGCCGCTGCTGCGTCCGCTGTTCGCCACGACCCGGAGCCGCCTGCTGGTGGTGTGCGGCTCGCTCGGCCTGGAGCTGCTCGCCGCGGGCCTGCCGGAGCCGGGCGATGCGCCGCGCCCGCGCCTGCGGGTGGTGGCACTGGGGCCGGTGGCCGGACGGGTGCCCGCGGGGCTGGACGTGTGGGTGGCGCAAGGCCGGCTCGACCCGATCTCCGCGCTCGGCTACCGCGGCGAGGTCCGGGTGCGTCCGTGGTGCGGGCACCTGGGCTACCGGGGGCCCGCCGTCGAGCGGCTCGTCGAGGACGCCTGCCGGAGCCCCTGGTGAGCCGCCTGCTGCTGGTGGCCCCGCCGTTCGCCGGGCACCTGTTCCCGCTGGTCGCGATCGGGAAGCGGCTGCGCGCGGCCGGCCACGAGGTGCGCTTCGCGTCCACGCCGGCGGCGATGCCATTGCTCGAGCGGCTCCGGTTCGACGCGGACGTACTGCTGGCCGACGACCCGTCCGCCCTCGAACGGATCGCCGACACCGGCCGGGAGGTCGGCCACAACCCGCTGCGGCTGGTCGGCCAGCTGCGGCAGAACCTGGCCGTGCTGCCCCGTGCCCGCGCCGAGCTCGACGCGCTCATCGCCCGCCACCGCCCCGCCGCCGTGGTCGCCGATTTCACCGCCCCGGTGGCCGGCTGGGCCGCTCGCGACGCCGGGGTCGGCTGGATCACCACCATCCCGACGCCGTTCGCGATCGAGACCCGCACCGGCACCCCCAGCTACTGCGGCGGCTGGTCGCCGCCGACCCGTCCGTGGCACCGGGTGCGGGACGCCGCGGGCCGGCTCGCCGTCCGCGGGTTCAAGCGGACGGTCGGCGCCGTGTTCGCCGAAGAGCTGCGGGCGCTCGGCACCGGCGTCTACCGGCCCGACGGCACGGAGGCGGTCTACTCCCCGACCCGCATCCTCGGCCTCGGGCTGGCAGAGCTCGAGTTCCCCCGGGACTGGCCCACCGGGTTCCGGCTCGTAGGGCCGGTCACCGAGTCACCGGAGCCGCGCGCGCTGCCGCCGGAGCTCGCCCGGCCGGGACGCCGCGTGCTGGTCACCCTCGGCACCCACCTCGGCTGGGCCAGGGACGACCTGCCCGCAGCGGTGGCCCGGCTGGCCGCCCGGTTCACCGACCACGAGTTCGTGATCTCCCGCGGCGACCCGGCCGGCAGCGGGCTGCGCCGCGTGGCGGAGCGGGTCTGGGAGAGCGCCTACCTGCCCTACGACCAGGTGTTGCCCGGCTTCGAGGCGGTGATCCACCACGGCGGCGCCGGCGTGGCCTACAGCACCCTCCGCGCGGGCCTGCCCGCGCTGGTGTGGCCGCACGACTACGACCAGCCCGACTACGCCGCCCGGCTCGTCGCCCGGGGAGCCGCGCTGCGCGTCCGCGACCTCGCCTCCCGGCGGTCGGCCGACGCGCTCGCCCGCGTCCTGCACGGGCTGCCCGGCGTCCCTGCGCTGCGGGAGGCGGTGCGTCGCAGCGACCCGTTCGCCGCAGCCCTCGACGCGGTGGCCGAGGTCACCGCCACGACCGGCTGACCCGACGCCGCTTGCCGGTCGCCTCGGGCGGGCTGAACGGCGCGGCGACGATGCGGGGTGCGGCGAACCCCGCCCGCGCCAGCGCCCCGGCGAGGGCGGCCGAGGCCGCGGGGAACGACGCCTCCGGGCTGACCGCGAGGCGCAGCCGGTCGGGGGCGTCCTGGTCGAGCCGGAAGTCGGCGACGCCGTCGGCGCCCAGCACCGCGCCGCGGACGAGATCGGCGAAGCACGGCGCGGGCGGGCCGTCGGCGCGGGCCAGCAGCAGGACGTCGTCCGCGCGGCCCTCGATGGCGTCGATCGCGCGCAACGGCGACCCGCAGGCGCACGCTCGGGCCGAGGGACGCAGCACGTCGCCCATCCGGTACCGCACGATCGCCTGGGTGCGCCGGAACAGGTCGGTGACGACCGGCACCATCCGGCCGTCGCCGAGCTGCTCGGCCTCCACGACGAGCAGGTCCTCGTTGAGGTGCAGCGTGCGGTGGGCGCAGGTGATCCCGAGGAAGCCCTCTGTCGCCTGGTAGACCTGGCCGGGCGCGACCCCGAAGCCCTCCTCGATCCGCTCCGCCACGTCGGGGTCGAGCACGTCGGCGATCGAGAACACCGCGGACGGCGCACACGCCGGACGCCCCGCCCTGGCCTCGGCGGCCAGCTGCTCGAGCAGCACCGGCGGTGCAGCGAGGACCGTCGGAGCGAACGCGGCCAGTTCTGCCCGCTGGCGCTCCGGGGAGGCGTAGAGGTCGACGAACCGGAAGCTCACCCGCCCGTTGCCGACCGCCGAGTACAGGGGCCCGCCGGCCCGCAGCACGAGGGCCACCCGCGCGCCGGCCCGCAGGCCGCCGGGGAGGGCCTTGGCCAGCACCGTGCCGGCCCAGCGGGCGCGTTCCGCCGGGCTGGTGAGGAAGGTGCCCTGGCGTCCCGACGTGCCGGTGGACAGGCCGACCGAGACGCCGCGCAGCCGCGTGTCGAACCGCCGTTCGGCCTCCTCGGCCCGCGCGGCCGCCAGGCACTCGGCCAGGCCGAGGCCACGGTCGTTGAAGCCGTCGAAGCCGTCCAGCCAGGCGTCCTTGTCGACCACGGGGAAGGCCGACAGCTCGTCTGCGGCGACCCCGGCGTAGGCGGGGAACCGCGTCCGCGCCCGGTGCAGCGCGCGACGCAGTCGCGGCGCCTGCCAGGCCTCGAGGGCGGCACGGTCGGCGAACCGCCGGTGCCGGGTGGTGAGGTAGGCGGCCAGCACCGCCGCCTGTCCCGGGGCCACGGGTCAGCCCAGCGCTTCCTGCGCTGCCGCCACCGACGCCGCGCAGTGCGAGGGCACCACCAGCACGTCCGGGCGGCTGCGGGCGAGGGCGGCCAGCCGCTCGACGGTCGCGGCGGACGCGGCCGGCTCGCCGAGCATCGCCAGGACCGGACGCGGCGGCAGGTCGCCGGAGAGGAACGCCTCCCGGTGCCAGCAGGCGTCCCCGACGAGGAACAGCGGCGGGCCCTGCGTCCGGGGCAGCCACAAGCCCAGGTGCCCCGGCGCGTGCCCGGGCAGCGGGACGAGGACGGCCCGTCCGTCGCCGAAGAGGTCGTGGCCGGCGCCGAACCCCGGCAGCCCGGTCTCCACGGTCGCCAGGCCGGCGGCGTCGGTGGAGCGTGCGACGAGGTCGGGAGGCAGGAGTTCGGGCAGGAAGCCGTGCCGGGTGGTCCGCAGGGCGACCCGTGCCCGGGGACGGGCGCCCGGCTCCACCTCCGCGGGCAGGGCCGGTCCCGCACGGACGATCCGGGCGGCCGGGAAGTCGCGCAGACCGGCGATGTGGTCGCCGTGCAGGTGCGAGAGCACGACGGTGCCGACGGCGTCCGGCGACACGCCGAGCGCGCCCAGCTGGGCCGTCGCCGCCTCGGCGGGCGAGAACGCCACGGGCAGCAGGAGGCGGTAGAGCCGCTGCGGGAACGGGCCGGTCGCGGAGAAGAAGCGGGCGGAGTACCCGGTGTCGAACAGCACGGGCGCCTGCCCGGGAACCTCGAGGAGCGCGAACGTCGCCGGGAACCGGACGCGGCGCAGCCCGCCGCTGCGGCGGGAGAACCACTCGGACTGGAGGCTGTGGCCCGCCACCAGCAGCCGGACGCGGACGCTCACCCGAACCTCACCACGGCGGCGCTGAGCGACAGCCCCGCCCCGGTGCCGAGCAGGAGCGCGGTCCGTCCCGGCCCGAGCCGCCCCGCGCGCACGGCGTGGTCCAGCGCGGTGGGCAGGGACGCCGACACCTGGTTGCCGTGGTCGCGGAGGATGTCGACCACCGCTCCGGCCGGCGCGCCGAGGCGCTCGCGCAGGTAGCGCAGCCCCAGGCCGCTGGCCTGGTGGGGCACCACCACGTCGACCTCGTCGAGTCCGACCCCCGCGTCCTCCAGCACGGCAGCGACGAAGCCCGGCAGGTGCCGCGCCGCGAGCCGCATCACCCCCAGGCCGTCCATCCGGAACAGGTAGGCGGCCGGGTCGGGCGGCGGGACGGTGGCGTTCCACCGGGTGCCGCCGGCCGCGATCTCGCACAGTCGCGCCCCGTCCGGGTAGGTGCCGGAGCGACTCGCCAGGATGGCCGCCGGCCCGTCGCCGGCCGCCTCCAGGACACAGGCGGCGGCACCGTCGCCGAACAGCGCGCTCGACTCCAGGTCGGCGTGGTTCAGCCCGGGGGAGGCGATGTCGACCGCGGCCACAGCCACCCGGCGCCAGCGACCGGCGGCGATCGCCAGCCCGGAGAGGTCGAGCGCGGTCAGGAAGCCCAGGCAGCTGGTGTTGACGTCGAACGCGGTCACGCCGCCGTCCGAGCGTCCCAGGCGCTGGGTGACCAGAGCTGCGGTGGTGGGCATCGGCTGTTCGGGCAGGACGGACGCGACGATCACCGCGTCCAGGTCGCCGGCGTCCCACCCGGCCGCCGTCAGCGCCTTCTCCACGGCCCGGGTGGCGAGCAGCGACGAGGTCTCGCCGGGGCCGGCCCAGGTGCGGCTCGCGACGCCCGATCGGGCTTCGGTGGTGCCGGGCGGACGGCCGTGGCGCTCGTCGAGCTCTGCGGAGGTCACCACGACGGAGCCGGTCACCGATCCCGTTCCCCGGATCGCCACCGGCACCCCGCCACCCGTGCGCCCGGACATCGGCGTCACTCTAGTGGCCGGGCACCGCCGCGACACGGGATCGGCGTCCGTCGTTCTCGCCACGGGGTGCCCCGCGGGGTGGCCGGTGGGCAAGGATGGGCCCATGACGTGGTGGCACAGCGCAGTGGTGTACCAGATCTACCCGCGCTCGTTCGCGGACAGCAACGGGGACGGCGTGGGCGACCTGCGCGGCATCATCGGCCACCTCGACCACCTCGAGGCCCTCGGCGTCGACGTGGTGTGGCTGTCGCCGGTGTACCGCTCGCCGATGGAGGACAACGGCTACGACATCTCCGACTACACCGACGTGGACCCCCTCTTCGGCACGCTCGACGACCTGGACGCGCTGATCGCCGGGCTGCACGAGCGCGGCATGAAGCTGGTGATGGACCTCGTGGTGAACCACACCTCCGACCAGCATCCGTGGTTCGTCGAGTCGCGCGACCGCACCTCGACCAAGCGCGACTGGTACATCTGGCGTCCGGCGAGGGAGGGCTTCGAGCCGGGCACGCCCGGCGCCGAGCCCACGAACTGGGGCTCGTTCTTCTCCGGTCCCGGGTGGCAGTACGACCCGGCGTCGCACCAGTACTACCTGCACCTGTTCGCGGCGTCCCAGCCCGACCTGAACTGGGAGAACCCGGCGGTGCGCCGGGAGATCCACGAGATGATGCGCTGGTGGGTCGATCGCGGGGTGGACGGCTTCCGCATGGACGTGATCAACCTGATCTCCAAGACCTACCCGCTGGCCGACGGCCCGGCGAACGGGCCCGGCGGGCTGTGCTACGACCCGTCGCTGGTGGTCGAGGGCCCCCGGCTGCACGAGTTCCTCCAGGAGATGAACCGTGAGGTCGGGCTCGCCGACAAGCAGCTGTTCAGCGTCGGCGAGATGATCCTGGTGGACGTCGACGCCGCCCGTTCCCACACCGACCCCGCCGCCGGTGAGCTGGGCATGGTGTTCACCTTCGAGCACATGAGCATCGATTCCGCGCCCGGCGGGTCGAAGTGGGACGTGGTGCCGCTGCGGCTCCCCGCGCTGAAGGCGAACCTCGCGCACTGGCAGGACGGCCTGGCCGACGTCGGCTGGAACTCGCTGTACTTCGAGAACCACGACCAGCCGCGCTCGGTGTCGCGGTTCGGTGACGACAGCCCGGAGTTCCGGGTGCCGTCGGCCAAGACGCTGGCCACCACCCTGCACCTGCTCAAGGGGACGCCCTACGTCTACCAGGGCCAGGAACTCGGAATGACGAACGCGGGGTTCACCACCATCGCGCAGTACAACGACCTGGAGTCGACCCGCTTCTACGCCGAGGCTGTGGCGGCCGGTGCCGACCCGGCACGGGTGCTCGACGTGATCGGGTTCAAGAGCCGCGACAACGCCCGCACGCCGATGCAGTGGGACGCGTCCCCGCACGCGGGGTTCACCGACGGAACACCGTGGCTGCCGGTGACGCCCAACCACGGCGAGGTCAACGCCGCGACCGCGCTCGCCGACCCCGACTCGGTGTTCCACCACTACCGCCGGCTGATCGCGCTGCGGCACGAGCGGGAGGTGGTCCGGCACGGGCGCTTCGCGCTGCTGCTGCCCGAAGACGAGCGCCTGTTCTGCTACACCCGCACGCTCGGTGAGGAGGTGCTGCTGGTGGTGGCGAACTGGTCCTCCGGGCAGGTCGCCCTGCCGGCGTCCCTGCCGTCGAGGGACGGGGCGGAGCTCCTGCTGGGCACCCATGCCTCGACCGCCGACGACCTCGCCGGCTGGGAGTCGCGGGTCTACCTGCTCGCGCAGGGCTGAGGCCGGCGGGCGGTCGCGCTCAGGCCTCGAGCTCGGGACGCCGTCCGGTGATCGACATCGCCGCGACGTCCTGCTGGCCCTTCTCGACCGCGTCCTTGACCGCGGTGACCGCGGCCTCCGTGCTGGCCTTGGTGGCCTCGACGCCGGTGAAGTTCATCCGCGACTTCCCGATAAGGGCGAGCACGCCGGCGACGAGGAAGAAGACCACGGCCATCACGGCGAACCCCCAGGCCAGCGCGCCGAGAAGGTCCAGGCCGAACCACGACTGGAAGCCGAGCGACAGCCAGAAGGTGAGCCCGAGCAGCAGCAGCGTGAGGCCGGTGATGCCCAGGAAGGCCGCGCCACCGAACAGGCCCGCGCCGATGCCCGCTGCCTTCGCCTGCGGCAGGAGCTCGGCCTTGGCGAGCTCGAGCTCGCCCTTGACGATGGTGGTGACGTCGGCCTGGATGCTCTTGATCACCTCGGCGATGTCGGACTGCTCGGCCATGCCCCCTCCTTCGGCGCGCTCTGACGCCAGCCTAAACCGTCCCGCCGACCGGCGGTGCCGCGAGGCGTCGCCCGGTCGTCCTCCTGCCCGAACGTGCCCGCGCCGCGGGACCGGCAAACCTGCGGCGGGTCACAACGTGATCTGGAGGCCGTCCTCGGGCGGACGCAGCGCGGCGGTGAGCTCGCTGTGGTCGACAGTGGCCCGCCAGCACAGCACCGAGTAGGGCAGGAGCAGGGGCTCGGGCTGCCGGGCCGACGTGTCGTACAGCCCGCCCACCTCGTCGAGCAGGCGGTCGGCGTCCGCGGGGTCGAGGGCGGCGATGCGCGGGGCGTTGGCCACCATCTCCAGCATCCCGTCCCTGGTGATGGGCACCCACAGCCGGAACGCGCGGTGCTCCACGACGGGGAAGTGCGACGACGCGGCGACGGCCGCGACGGAGTACAGCTCCTCGCCCTCGGTCATCGCGTCGGGGTCGTAGGTGCGCAGGATCGCGGCCAGCCGGCGCACCCAGGGCACGGAGTCGTCGCGCACCGTGTAGAGCACGGTCAGGCGTCCGCCCGGGGCGAGCACGCGGGCGAACTCGTCCAGGGCGAGCCCTGGCGGGAGCAGGTGCATGCCCTGGGCCACGAGGACCTGGTCGAAGCGGCAGGGCGCGAACGGCAGGGCGTCGGCCGCGGCCCCGACCGCGCGCAGGCCCGGGTAGCGGTGGTGGGCGGCCCGGACGGCGGAGGCCGACCGGTCGGCGATGACGACCTGGTGGCCCAGGCCGGCGAGCCGGCTCGCCATCGCCGTCGAGGCGCGGCCGATCGCGAGCACGCGTCCGGGACGCTCGGGGGCGACCCAGTCGAGCGCTGCGGCGGGGAAGGACCCGGAGGTCCGGGAGGTCATGCCCGCATGCTAGGTGACGCGGGCGGGCCCGTCCGGCTGCCCCTCCGGGGCGCGGGCCGGCTTGTGGACAACCGGTGGCGGGCGCGCGGGGTTCATCCACAGGACGCGACAGGGCGTGACCGCCGCGCGGGAGGCCCGGCGGAAGGTGTCGGGCGTGGGGGTACCGGACAGGCGCAGGGACGTGCTGGTGGTGGCGCGCGCGGGGGAGACCCAGGACGTCATCCTCTCTGCGGTCGCCGCGCAGGAGCTCGACGCGGAGGTGGTGGCCGACCTCGAGGCGGTCGCCGGCCACTGGAGGTCCGCGGGCACAGTGGTGGTGGCCGACGACCAGGCCGAGCGGCTCGTCGCGCGGGCGCTGCCGCACCGGGAGGCGGTGTTCCTCGTGGGGCCGGACCGGGACCGGCTGTCGACGTGGTCCGCGCCGCTGTCCGCGCAGGTGATCCCGCTGCCCGAGGGCGGGGCCTGGCTGGGCTCCGTGCTCGCCGACGGCGCCGGTCGGGTGCGGGCGCCGGTGGTGGCGGTGGTCGGCGGCTCGGGGGGCGTGGGGGCGTCCACCCTCGCCGCCGCCATCGCCCAGCTCGCGGGCGAGCGTCCCGGCGGGTCGGCGCTGGTGGACGTCGACCCGCTCGGCGGGGGCATCGACCTCCTGCTCGGCGCCGAGCGCACCGAGGGCTGGCGCTGGCCCCGCCTGAACGCCGCCGAGGGCAACCTCGGCGACCTGCGCCGCTACCTTCCCGTGGTCGACGGGGTGACCGTGGTGGCGATGGCGCGCGGGCCGGCGCCCGACCTGGCGCGGGAGCCGTTGGCCGCCATCGTCGCGTCGCTGCGTTCCTGGCACGAGCTGGTCGTGCTCGACCCGGGCCGCTCGCTGGCGCCGGCGGCACGGGAGGCCGCCCGGCTGGCGTCCCGTCAGCTGGTGCTGGTGGCGCCCGGGGTGCGGGGCGCCGCCGCGGCGCGGCAGGCCGTGTCCGCGCTGGACCTGGACCGCGCAGAGCTGGTGCTGCGCGGTCGCCGCGCTTCGCTGCCTGCCGACCTCGTGGCCGAGGCCGTGGGGCGGCCGGTGGTCGCCAGGGTGGCCGACGAGCCAGGGCTGGCGGACGCCGCCGAGCGGGGCGAACCGCCCGCGCGGGGAGCCCGACGCCGCTACCGCAGGGACGTCGCCGCGCTCGTGGGGCGACTGATGGCGGTGCCGCATGGCTGAGGTGGAGCTGGAGGCGGTGCGTGCCGTCCTCGGCCGCAGGGGCCAGGAACCGGGCCCGGTCGAGGTCGGCACGGCGCTGCGCTCGCTGGGCGTGCTCGTGACCGACGCCGTCGTGCGCCAGACCGTCGCCGCGCTGCGCCGGGAGAGCGTGGGCGCGGGCGTCCTCGACCCGTTGCTGCGCGAGTCCGGCGTCACCGACGTGCTCGTGAACGCGCCCGACCAGGTGTTCGTCGACCGGGGCCACGGCCTCGAGCCGGCGGGGGTCCGCTTCTCCGGGGAGGAGGAGGTCCGCCGGCTCGCGGTGCGCCTGGCGGCGTCCGTCGGTCGCCGGCTCGACGACGGCTCGCCCTTCGTCGATGCCCGGCTCCCCGGTGGGGTGCGCGTGCACGCGGTGCTGCCGTGCGTGGCCGACTCGGGCACCTGCCTGTCGCTGCGGGTGCCGAACCGGCACCGGCTGAGCCTCGACGACTGGGTCGCCGGCGGCAGCCTGGACGCCCGTGGCGCCGGGCTGCTCGCCGGCCTGGTGGCCGCGCGCCGGGCGTTTCTCATCTCCGGGGGCACGGGTTCGGGGAAGACCACCCTGCTCGGCGCGATGCTCGGTCTGGTGCCGCCGCGGGAGCGGATCGTCATCGCGGAGGACTCCCGCGAGCTCCAGCCCGACCACCCGCACTGCGTCCGGCTGGAGGCACGACCGGCGAACGCGGAGGGGGCGGGCGCGGTCACCCTGACCGACCTCGTCCGGCAGGCGCTGCGGATGCGGCCGGACCGCCTGGTCGTGGGCGAGGTGCGCGGCGCGGAACTGGCCGACCTGCTGAGTGCGCTGAACACCGGGCACGAGGGCGGGTGCGGCACCGTCCACGCCAACTCCGCCGCCGACGTCCCCGCCCGGCTGGAGGCCCTCGCCGCGCTGGGCGGCCTGGGCAGGGCGGCACTGCACGCGCAGCTCGCCGCGGCCCTCCAGGTGCTGGTGCACGTGCGCCGGCTGCCCGACGGCCGCCGGTGGGTCGACGAGCTTCGGGTGGTCCGCCCCGACCCGGACGGTGGCCCCTGTCGCACCGTGCCGGCCATTCTCTTCCGTGCCGACGGGCACCGGATCGCAGAGGGCTACCGCGACCTCGAGCGGCTGGTGGAGCCGTGAACGGGCGGGGCGGGGAGACCGCCCGATGATCCTGCTGGCGGTGATCGCGGCCGGACTCGCAGGGTTCCTCTGGGCGGGTCCGCCGGTCGCCCGCCGGCTGGTCGCGCCCGCACGCCCGCGCGACCGGCCGCGGGCCGTGGGGGCGCGGGTGCTCCGGGTGGCCGCCGTGGGAGTGTCCGCGGTTGCCGGTGCGGTGGCCGGCGGGGGAGCGGGCGCCG
This sequence comes from Propionicimonas sp. T2.31MG-18, assembly GCF_964266745.1. Taxonomy (NCBI): domain Bacteria; kingdom Bacillati; phylum Actinomycetota; class Actinomycetes; order Propionibacteriales; family Nocardioidaceae; genus Propionicimonas; species Propionicimonas sp. T2.31MG-18. The sequence continues at coordinate 60,373 of NZ_CAXWGX010000002.1, read as the reverse complement.
CGATCGGGTTGTCGGCCGGGCTGGCCGCCCTCACCGCGGGGGTGGTGCTGCGGGCACACCGGCGACGGTCCGCCGCCGCCGCCCGTGCCGCGGAAGTGGCCGATGCCTGCCAGCTGCTGGCCGGACTGCTGCGTGTCGGTCACGTCCCTGCCGGCGCGTTGCGCGTGGCCGCGCGGGATGCGCCGGTGCTCGCAGAGGCCGCGGCGATGCTCCGCGTCGGCGGCGAGGTGCCGCCGGTCCTCCGGTCGCTGGCCCGCCTGCCGGGGCGGGCGGGCCTCGCCGAACTCGCCGCTGCCTGGGAGATCGCCGGCACGACGGGCGCCTCGCTCACCGCCACCCTCGACGCGCTGGCCGACCGGTTGGCCTCCCGCCAGCGGGTGTCGCGGGTGGTGGCGGCCGAACTGTCGGCTCCACGGGCCACCGGACGGCTGCTCGCCGTGCTGCCCGTGGCCGGGCTCGCCCTGGGGTACGCGCTCGGGGGTGACCCGCTGTCGTTCCTGACCGGCTCCTGGCCGGGTCGCGCCAGCCTCGTGGCGGGCGTGGCCCTGGGCTGCGCGGGCGTGGTGTGGACCGAACGCCTCGCCGACGCGGAGGAGGGCTGAGATGACCTGGGCCATGGTGGCGGCTCTCGCCGCCGGAGCGGCGGTGCTCGCCTGGCGCGGTGCCCCCGGCGACCGCCTGCGTCCGCAGTCGGTGCGTGCCAGGGGCCGCCCGGGCGCGACCGGGTCAGGACGGGACCGCTGGCTCGTGCCGGTGGCGGCGTCCGCGAGCGGCCTGCTGCTCGTCGTCGGGCTCGGCTGGTGGGGCCTGGCCGCGGCGATCGGGCTCGGCGTCGCCGGCGCGGTCGCGCAGGGACGCCGGGACGCTGCCCGGGCAGAGCGGCGCCGGGCGCGCCTTGCAGCGCAGCTGCCGCAGGCCTGCGACCTGCTCGCGGTCTGCCTCGAGGCCGGGCTGCCGCTGCGCCGGGCGACCGAGGTGATCGCGGGAGCGGTGGAGGCACCGCTGTCCGAGGTGCTGGCCGAGCTCTGCGCGGTGGTGGACCTCGGGGCGGACGAGGACCGGGCCTGGCGGGAGGCCGGGCGTGCCGAGCCCGTGCTCGCCACGCTGGCCCGGGAGGTCGGCCGGGCGGTGAACTCCGGGGTGGCGCTGTCGCTGTCGCTGCGATCGCTCGGCGTGGAGGCGCGGCGCGCCGCGGCGTCGGCGGCGGAGGTGCGTGCCCGCCGGGTGGGCGTGCGCAGCGTGCTGCCGCTGATGCTGTGCTTCCTGCCCGCCTTCCTCCTCCTCGGCGTCGTGCCGATCATCGGGGGCGTCGCCCGGCACCTCCTCCCGTGATGCGTCCCGATGGCGTCGTCCACAGCCGGGGAGCGTCCCGGAGCACTGTCCACAGGCGGCGGGTCGGCGTGACCGGCGCGGGCCGTCTCCTCCGGAAGGTGAGGGTGCGTCCGAACGGGCGCCGAGGGAAGGAGTCAGGCATGGCAGGTGGACTGGTGAAGGCCGCGCGCGTCCGCGACCAGGTGGGCATGACCACCGCGGAGTACGCGGTCGGCACGGTGGCGACGGTGAGTTTCGTCGGCATCATCATCGCGATCATCAACAACCCGGAGTTCCAGAAGGCGATGTGGGAGGTCCTGGCGGCGATCATCAAGGCCGTGATCCAGGCGATGGGCGTCGCGTGAGCCGAGGCCCGCACAAGCCGGCCGGCCGGGTCAATCCCGGCCGGCCGGTGGCCCCCTGCGCCGCGGAGGGCGGACGCTGCCGGCCGCCGGGGCCACCGCGGGCCGAGCACGGGATGGTCACCGTCGAGATCGCCTTCGGGGCGCTCGCCGCAGCGCTGGCGTGCATCGCGCTGGCCTGGGTGCTCGCGGTGCTGGGCCTGGCCGTGCGGTGCCAGGACACGGCTGCGGAGGTGGCGCGCCAGGAGGCGCGCACCGACCGGTCGGCGGTGGCCCGGGCGATCGCCGACCGGCCCGCGGGGGCGACGGTCAGCGTCAGGGGGGACGCCGAGCAGGTCACCGTGACGGTCGAACTGATCGCGCGGCCCTGGGCGTCGTGGCTGCCCGCGCTGCCGGTGAGCGCCCGGGCCGTGGTGCTCAGGGAGCCGGCGTGAGCGGGCGCCGGGCCGGTGGCCGTCGGCATCGCGACGAACGAGGAGCGGGCACCGTGCTGATGGTCGCGGCCGTGCTCGTCGCCGCGGTCCTCGCCGGGCTCGTGCTCGTGGTGCGGGGTTACCTCGCCGCGGTGCACCACGCGCGCTCCGCCGCCGACCTCGTCGCCGTGTCGGCAGCAGCACGCCAGTTGCGAGGCCAGGACGCCTGCCGGGCGGCCGCGGCCGTGGCGGAGACCAACGCCGTCCGCCTCAGGGCTTGCCGCGTGCGTGGCGACAGCTTCGACTTCGTGGTGTCGGTCACCGTCGAGCAACCGGTACGGGCGCCGGCGCCGATGCTGCCGGCCGTGGTGCCCGCCACGGCCCATGCGGGCCGGATCGGACTCCTGCCGTGACGGACGTCGGGCGGGCGGCGCCCGGCCGTGCCGGGCCGGAGCACTGGGGTGGGCCGCTGCGCCGCTGGTGGGCCTCAGTCACCGCCGAGGAACCGCGAGACCAGGAGGGCGGCCGCGTCCTTGGCGAGGGGCTGGTTGCCGTTCCCGCACTTGGGGGAGACGACGCACGAGGGGCACCCGGCGGCGCAGGAGCAGGTGCGCAGCCGGTCGAGCGTCGCCGACCACCAGTCCTCGGCCAGTTCGAAGCCGCGCTCGGCGAACCCGGCCCCGCCCGGGTGGCCGTCGTGGACGAAGATCGTGAGCTCTCCGGTGTCGGGATGCAGGGTGGTGGACAGTCCGCCGATGTCCCACCGGTCGCACGGCGCGAACATCGGCAGCAGGCCGATGGCGCAGTGCTCGGCAGCGTGGGCGGCACCGGCGAGGTCCCTCTGTGCGATCCCGCCCAGCAGGACGGCGGGCACCGTGACCCAGACCGACTGCGTGCGCAGCACGCGGCGGGGCAGGTCGAGGGGATGGCTGTCCCACACCTTGCCACTGGCTTCGTCGCGGCGCAGGAAGCCGGTGACCTGGCTGGTGAGCTCGACGGTGCCCAGGCACACGCGTGTCGCGCCGAAGGGACGCTCGCGCAGTCCCTCGACCACGCGCACGTCGGACTCCCCGAGGGGCTGGGTGAAGTAGCCCGGGCGGTCCGGGGCGGCGAGCGCCGCTCCCGCCTCGCGGTCGTAGGTGAGCACACGCCACTGCTCGCCCTGGTGCAGGTAGACCGCGCCCTCGTGCACCGTCCGGTCGGCGGACGCGGCGTCGACCTGCCCGATGACCCGGCCGGTCGCGTCCTCCACGACCTCCACCGAGCGGCCGCCGGCCGAGCGCAGGTCGATGGCGTCGACCGCACGGTCCGGCCGTGTCCAGAACCACCCGGACGCGCGCCGGCGCAGGTGGCCGGCCCGGGCCAGGCCGTCGGCGAGCGCGGGCAGGGTGTCACCGAAGTACCGCACGTCCTCGAGGGTGAGGGGGAGCTCCTGGGCGGCGGCGGCGAGGTGCGGAGCCAGCACGTGCGGGTTGGCGGGGTGCAGCACGGTCCGCTCGACGGGGCGTTCGAAGACGAGGTCGGGGTGCTCGCACAGGAAGGCGTCCAGCGGGTCGGGACGGGCCAGCAGGATCCCGAGGGCGTCGCGGCCGGCGCGGCCCGCGCGGCCGGCCTGCTGCCACAGTGCGGCGAGGGTGCCGGGGAAGCCGCAGGTGATGACGGCGTCCACGCCGGAGATGTCGACGCCCAGCTCCAGAGCGTTGGTGCAGGCGACGCCGGCGAGGCGCCGCGACTGCAGCCCCGCCTCCAGCAGGCGCCGGTCCTCGGCCAGGTAGCCGCCGCGGTAGGACGCGACCCGCGAGGGGTCGGCCACCTGGCGCTGGGCCCGCAGCGCGACGAGTTCCGCCTGCACCCGGGACGTGGTGAACGCCAGCGTCTGGCGCCCCTCGCCGACCAGCCGGGCGAGCAGGTCCGCGGCCTCGTGGTGCGGATCACCCTCCGGCTGCCACAGCAGGTAGTCGAGGGCGGGACGGGCGGAGGTGTCGGACGCGACCTCGACCACGTCGTCCACCCCGGCGAGCCGGGTGAGCAGGTCGCCGGCGCCGCTGACCGTGGCGGAGGCGGAGAGGAAGACGGGGTCGGCGCCGTAGTGGTTGGCGAGCCGGCGCAGGCGGCGCAGCACGGCAGAGACGTGGGCGCCGAACACGCCGCGGTAGCGGTGCGCCTCGTCCACGACGACGTAGCGCAGGGTGGACAGGAGGCGGGTCCAGTTCTGGTGGCGGGGGAGCACCGAGCGGTGCAGCATGTCCGGGTTCGTGAGCACGAGACGGCCGAAGTCGCGGGCGTACCGCCGTTCCACCGCGTCGGAGTCGCCGTCGAGGGTGCACACCCGCGCCCGGGTGAGCTCCAGCCCGTTGACCACCCGCAGCTGGTCGTGGGCGAGGGCCTTGGTGGGGGCGAGGTACAGCGCGCTGTGCCCGCGGCCCAGCTCGAGCGGCCCCCGCCGCGCGACCTCGAACCCGACCTCGTCGTCGACGACGGCGGCCAGCACGGGCAGCAGGTAGCCGAGCGTCTTGCCCGACGCGGTGCCGGTGGCCAGCGCCACGTGGCGCCCGGCGTGGGCGGCGTCGGCCGCGACGGCCTGGTGCTGCCACAGCTCGGCGACCCCGGACCGCTGGACGGCCGCGCGCACGTCGTCCCCCACCCAGCCGGGGAACGGGGCCGTGACCCCGGCGACCGCCGGCCGATGGTAGTGGTGGCGCACCCGAGGATCCGCCGCCAGCCAGTCCGGTACCGCCACGCGCACAGCCTGCCACCTGCCGGCGACAGCGGCGCACCGCCCCGGACCGGGCGCCGGGCGGGGACGGGCCGTGTGCAAGGCTGGGTCCATGCTCGAACCGGCCGATATCGACCACCTGCGGGACGACCTGCTCGCGGCGGACTTCACGCTCGACGCGGTGTCCGCGAGGCTGGGCGAGGCGGGGCTCGCCGGGCTGGCGCGGAACTCCACCGTGCCCGCCTCCCGGGCGCTCGGAGACGCCGATGACGCCCAGGCCGACGCGATCCGCCTGTGGCTCCTCCAGCAGCCGGTGCCCGGACGCCGGCTGGCGTCGTGGTCGAGCCTCCCGGCGCTCCGGTCCGCGGGCCTGGTCGCCGGTGGCGAGCAGTTGGGTGCGACCGTGGAGCTGAAGCCGCACGGCTCGGAACGGCGGCAGGGCTGGATCTGCTCCGACCAGACCCCGCTCGACGGCCGCGTCACCCGGCCTCGCACCGACTTCGTGCTGGGTGCCTCCCCGGCGTCCACCACCCTGACCCAGCTCGTGCCGCCGGGCCAGGTCGGGCGGGCCCTCGACCTCGGCACCGGGTGCGGCATCCAGGCCCTTCACCTGGACGCGGGAGAGGTCGTCGCGACCGACCTCAACCCGCGCGCCCTGGAACTGGCACGGATCAGCCTGGGACTGTCGGGGGTGGACGCCGACCTCAGGCTGGGCTCGCTCTACGAGCCGGTCGCCGGCGAGCGCTTCGACCTGGTCGTGACCAACCCGCCGTACGTGATCAGCCCGCCCACACCGGACCGCCTCGTCTACCGCGACGGCGGCTTCGGCGGCGACGACCTGATGCGCGAGGTCGTCACCGGCGCCCCGCGCCACCTCGCCGACGGTGGCGTGCTGGTCGTCCTCGGCAACTGGGCGATCACCGCAGAGCCGTGGGACGAGCGGCTGGCGGGGTGGCTGCGTCCCACTGGCTGCGATGCCCTCGTGCTCCAGCGGGAGGTCCTCGACCCCTTCGAGTACGTCGAGCTGTGGCTGGCGGACGCCGGGCTGGCGGGCGCCCCGGAGTACCACCGGCGCTACGCCGAGTGGCTGGACTACTTCGACGCCGCCGGCATCCGGGGCGTCGGGATGGGCTGGCTCGCGCTGCGCGCGTCCGGTCGCGGCGAGCCGGTGGTGCGGATCGAGGAGTGGCCGCACGCGGTCCATCAGCCGGTCGGCGCCGCGTTCGCCGACTTCTTCGCCGCCGTCCCGGCCTCCCGGCTGCCGGACGCGGACGTGCTCGCCCGCTCCTGGCTGCTCCACCCCGGCGTGGTGCAGGAGACCATCGGCAGACCGGGCGCGGCCGACCCCCAGCACATCGTGCTGCGCCAGCAGTTCGGCTTCGGCCGGGCCGTCGAGGCGGGGACGGCCCTTGCCGCCGTCGTCGGTGCCTGCGACGGCGACCTGCCGCTGGGCCTGCTCGTCGGGGCGGTCGCGGGACTGCTGGAGGTGGCCCCGGACGACCTCGCCGCGGATGTCCTTCCGCAGGTTCGTAGGCTGGTGGAAGAGGGTTACCTCCTGGACGGGTGAGGTTCACAGGAACTCACAGGAACCGAACAGCCTCCCCATGGGCTGAGTGCCTTGACTGGGAGCCAGTCCAGATCACACAGGAGTCAGACATGGCCGAGAACGACGAAGGGCGTCCCTGGGACGCGACCGGCGACCAGGCCGCGAACGAGCCCACCCAGGCACTGCCCACGGCCGGGGACGACGCGACCCGGGTGCTCCCGCCGCCCGACCGTCCCGAGCCCACGCAGGTCATCGGGGCCGCCGTCCCGGAACCCACGCTCCCGCTCCCGACCGAAGGCTGGGCCCGTCCCGCCGACCTCGGCGCGGCGTCCGGCGCCACCCCGGGGGCGCGGTACCCGGGCCCCCTGACCGGCCCGCAGGGAGGCGCCCCGCAGGCCTACGGCGCCCAGCCGTGGAGTTCCCCCGCGTACGGTGCGCCGGCACAGGGTTCACCGGCACAGGGTTCACCGGCACAGGGTTCACCGGCACAGGGCGCGCCAGCGCAGGGTTCGCCGTCGTACGGCCCGCAGGCCGCGCACACGGCCCCGTCCTACGGCCAGCAGTCCTACGGCCAGCCCCACCCCTACGGCCAGCCCCACCCCTACGGCCAGCCCGCGCCGTCCGCCTACGGCCAACAGCCTTACGGCGGGCAGCCCTACGGCCAGCAGTACGGCCAGCCGTCCCAGGCCTACGGCCCGTCGGGCCAGGGCTATCCGCAGCACCCCGGCTACTACGCCCCGAGCCAGTACTACTACCCGCCGCAGCCGGTGGAGACGAAGAAGCGCTGGCCGCTCGCCCTGGTGGCGATGCTGGTCGCGCTCGTCCTCGGCGGCTCGGGCTTCCTCTGGGCGGCCAACGCGCTCACCGGGGCGCTGCCCCAGTCTGCCCAGACCACCCAGCCGCAGGCCGACCCGGGCCAGGGCGGGCAGGGCGACCCCCAGCAGGGCGGCGCCGGCCCCGGCAGCCAGGGCGGCACGACCACCGGCAGCGCCGTCACCTCGGCGCAGTCGGCCGGGGTGGTGCTCATCGCCGCGAAGACCTCTTCCGGCACCGCCGCCGGCACCGGCATGGTGCTGAGCCCCGACGGCAAGGTGCTCACCAACTACCACGTGGTGGCCGGGTCGGAGTCCGTCGCGGTCACGATCGCCGACAGCGGCGACACCTACGCCGCCACCGTCCTCGGCTTCGACCAGACCAGGGACGTCGCGCTGCTCCAGCTCACGGACGCCCGCGACCTCACCACGGTGAAGACCGACACGGTCGTCCCGTCCACGGGGACGGCGGTCGCCGCGGTGGGCAACGCCGAGGGTGGCGGCGAGCTGGTGAAGGCGGCCGGGACCGTCACGGCCACCGACCAGAGCCTCACGGTCTCCTCCGACTCCCCTTGGGGCAGTTCCGAGGACCTCTCCGGCCTGATCGAGACCAATGCGCGCGCCGTCCCCGGTGACTCCGGCGGCCCGATGTTCGACGCCGACAACGAGGTGGTCGGCATGACCACCGCCGGCTCCACCCGCGAGCGCACCAGCTACGCGGTGCCGATTGCGACCGCGCTCGCCGTCGTCCAGCAGGTCGAGTCCGGGCAGGACGCGGGCACGGTGCGGGTCGGCCCGGCGGGCTACCTCGGCATCAAGGTGGCCGACGCCGACCAGACCTCGACAGGCAAGACCATCACCGCCGTCGTCGCCGGCAGCCCGGCCGACAAGGCCGGCGTGGTCGCCGGCAGCCGTCTCACCAGGGTGGGCGACACCACCATCAGGGCCACGACGAACCTGGCCACCGTCATCCGTGCGCTCGAGCCCGGCCAGCAGGTGACGATCCAGTGGACGGCGCCCAACGGCACCCACAAGCAGGCCACGGTCACGCTGGGCAGCAGCCCCGTCAACTGACCGCGTCCCCCAGCCGCCGGGTTCGCCACCGGCGCCCCGTGCCCCGCACCCGTCCTCGCTGGTGCGGGGCACGTTGCCGCCGCCGGCAGCTGTCCGCCGCGGCGGCGCCGCGCCCGGGCCGTTCCCACCCGTGGTGGACAATGGGCGCCTCACCCTGCCCGGCGACGGCGCTAGAGTGAGCGACCGATCGTCCCCGACGCCAGGAAGAAGCCCCGTGGCCACAGCTAGCAAACGCCGGCTCGTCATCGTCGAGTCCCCGACGAAGGCGGTCAGCCTGGCCAAGTTCCTCGGCGCCGGCTACGTCGTGGAGTCGAGCCGGGGCCATGTGCGCGACCTGCCGACCGGTGCCGCGGAGGTGCCCGCCAAGTACAAGGGCGAGAAGTGGGCCCGCACCGGGGTGAACATCGAGGCCGACTTCGAGCCCCTCTACGTGGTGGCCGCGGACAAGAAGGCCACCATCCGCGACCTCAAGGCGAAGCTGAAGGACGTGGACGAGCTCCTGCTCGCCACTGATGAGGACCGCGAGGGCGAGGCCATCGCGTGGCACCTGCTGGACGAGCTGAAGCCCAAGGTTCCGGTCAAGCGGATGGTCTTCCACGAGATCACTCCCGAGGCGATCCTCGAAGCCGTCCAGAACACCCGCGAGCTCGACACCGACCTCGTGGACGCCCAGGAGACCCGACGCATCCTCGACCGGCTGTACGGCTACGAGGTCTCGCCGGTGCTGTGGAAGAAGGTCATGCCGAAGCTGTCGGCCGGCCGGGTTCAGTCGGTGGCCACGCGGCTGGTCGTCGACAGGGAGCGGGAGCGGATCGCGTTCCGCGCGGCCGCGTACGCCGACATCGAGGCTGTGCTGGACGCCGGTGAGGACGCCGAGCCGCGCACCTTCACCGCCCGGCTCACCACCTTCGACAGCCGTCGCATCGCCTCCGGCCGCGACTTCGACGCCACCGGCGGCCTGACCGGCAAGGACCTGCTCCAGCTCAGCCTCGAGTCCGCCCAGTCGCTGGCCGACCTGCTCGCCGGCGCCTCCTACGCCGTCGGCTCGGTGGAGGCGAAGGGCTACACCCGGCGTCCCTACCCGCCGTTCCGCACGACGACCCTCCAGCAGGAGGCGGGCCGCAAGCTCGGCTTCTCCGCCCAGCGCACGATGAGCGTGGCCCAGGACCTGTACGAGCGCGGCTTCATCACCTACATGCGAACCGACTCGGTCACGCTGTCGACGACCGCCATCGCCGCGGCGCGCGACCAGGTGAAGCAGCTGTTCGGCGGCCAGTTCCTCCCGGCGCAGCCGCGCGTCTACACCTCGAAGGTGAAGAACGCGCAGGAGGCGCACGAGGCCATCCGCCCGGCCGGCGAGCACTTCCGGACCCCGCAGCAGACCGGCCTGCACGGCGACCACCTGCGGCTGTACGAGCTGGTGTGGAAGCGCACCATCGCGTCACAGATGAAGGACGCCGAGGGCGAGACCGTCAGCGTCCGCATCGGCGCGACGCTGCCCGAGCGGGCGTCGGTGACCGATGTCGCGACCGGCGAGGTCGTGGAGTCGGGGCGCGCCACCTTCTCCGCTTCCGGCCGGACGATCACCTTCCTCGGCTTCCTCAAGGCCTACGTGGAGAGCGTGGACGACGACGAGTCCTCCGACGACGCGCAGGCGCGGCTGCCGCAGCTGGCCAGTGGCCAGCGCGTGGACGCGGAGCGGCTGACCGCCCTCGCCCACGAGACCCGTCCGCCGGCCCGCTACACCGAGCCGTCGCTGGTGGCCAAGCTCGAGGAGCTCGAGATCGGCCGCCCGTCCACCTACGCGGCGATCATCCGCACGATCACCTCGCGCGACTACGTGTTCAAGAAGGGTTCGGCCCTGGTGCCGACCTGGCTGGCGTTCGCGGTGACCCGGCTGCTGGAGGAGCACTTCAGCAAGCTCGTCGATTACAAGTTCACCGCTGAGATGGAGGAGACCCTCGACGAGATCGCCAGCGGCGACGTGGCGCGGGTCGGGGTGCTCAGGGACTTCTACTTCGGCCCGGACGGCGCGCCGCACGAGGGCCTGGAGCGACTGGTCAACGAACTCGGCGAGATCGACGCGCGCGCCCTGTCCACCTTCCCCCTCGGGGACGGCATCGACGTGCGGGTGGGCCGCTACGGCACCTACATCGAGGACGCGGAGGGCCGCCGCGCCAACGTCGACCCGGAGCTGCCGCCGGACGAGCTCACGCTGGAACACGCGCGCGAGCTGTTGTCCCGCCCGGCCGCCGAGGAGCGCGAGGTCGGCACCGACCCGGGTACCGGGCTGGCCATCGTCGCCAAGGCGGGCCGCTACGGGCCCTATGTCACCGAGGTGCTTCCGGACGACGCTCCCAAGTCGGCCAGGCCGCGCACCGGCTCGCTGTTCGCGTCCATGAGCATCGACACGCTCACCCTCGAGGACGCGCTGAAGCTGCTCAGCCTGCCCCGCGTGGTCGGCACGGCCGCGGACGGTGAGGAGATCACGGCCCAGAACGGGCGCTACGGTCCCTACCTGAAGAAGGGCACCGATTCCCGCTCGCTGGCCGGGGAGGACCAGATCTTCGACATCACGCTGGCGGAGGCGGAGGCGATCTACGCCCAGCCGAAGACCCGGGGACGCGCAGCTGCGGCGTCCGCGGGCCCGCTGCGGGAGCTCGGTGCCGATCCGGCCAACGGCAAGCCGGTGGTGATCAAGGACGGACGCTTCGGCCCGTACGTCACCGACGGCGAGACCAACGCCACGCTGCGCCGGACCGACTCGGTGGAGGCCATGACGCTGGAGCGGGCCGCCGAGCTGCTCGCGGAGAAGCGCGCGAAGGGCCCTGCGCCCAAGCGCACCACCCGTCGCACCACCGCGGCGAAGAAGACCACCACCCGCAAGAAGTAGGCCCGACGATGCCACCGGTCCCACCGCAGAACACGGCCCCCGACGGCGTCTTCATCGTGTTCGAGGGCGGGGACGGCGTGGGCAAGTCCACGCAGGCCCGCCGGCTCGCCGACTGGGTGCGCCAGCAGGGACGCGAGGTCGTGCTCACCTTCCAGCCCGGCGACACCGCGATCGGCGCCACGCTGCGCGACCTGGTGCTCAACCCGACCTGGGGCGACGTCTCCCCGAGGGCCGAGGCCCTGATGTACGCCGCGGACAAGGCCCAGCATGTCCACGAGGTGGTGATGCCGGCCCTGCGACGCGGTGCCGTGGTGATCTCCGACCGGTACGTCGACTCGATGCTGGCCTACCAGGGTGCGGGCCGGGTGCTCGACCCCGACCGGGTCGAGCAGATCGCCCGCTGGGCGACCGACGACCTGCTGCCGGACCTGACCGTCCTGCTCGACCTCGATCCGGACCGGGGCCTGGCGACCATCCGGGACAAGGACCGCCTGGAGGACGCCGGGGCCGACCTGCACCTGCGCGCGCGCCAGTTCTTCCTCGACCTGGCTGCCCGCGACCCCGAGCACTACCTGGTGCTGCCGGCCCGGACCGGCGTCCGGAAGCTGGCGGAGCTGGTTCGTGCGCGGGTGGCCCCGCTGCTGTCAGTGCCCGGTGGCACAGTGGCACCGTGACGACGACCGCGGGAACCACGGGGGTCTGGGCCGACCTGATCGGCCAGGACCGGGTGGTGGAGACCCTCCAGCGCGCGGTGCGCGCCGCGGGGGCCGGCGGCAACCGGCACGCCATGAGCCACGCGTGGCTGCTCACCGGCCCGCCGGGGTCGGGCCGCTCGAACGCCGCGCGGGCCTTCGCCGCCGCGCTGCAGTGCGCGGTGGGCGGCTGCGGGGAGTGCAACACCTGCACCACGTCCCTCAGTGGCGCCCATCCGGACGTCACCCTGGTGCGCACCGAGGCGCTGAGCATCGGCGTGGACGAGGTGCGCGAGCTCGTCCGGAGGGCGGCGATGGCGCCCACCATGGGCCGCTACCAGGTGCTGGTCGTCGAGGACGCCGACCGCATCACCGAGCGCGGGGCGGACGCGCTGCTGAAGAGCATCGAGGAGCCGGCCGCGCGGACCGTGTGGCTGCTGTGCGCTCCCACGGCGGAGGACGTGGTCGCCACGATCCGCTCCCGGTGCCGACGGGTGGAACTGAGCACCCCCAGCACGGCCGCGATCACCGAGCTCCTGCGGCGGCGGGACGGCGTCGACCCCGAACTCGCCGCGTTCGCGGCACGGGTGGCGCAGGGTCACATCGGACGCGCCCGCGCGCTGGCCCGCAACCCCTCGGTGCGCGAGCGCCGCCAGGAGGTGCTGCGGCTTCCCGGCCGCCTCCGCTCGCTCGGCACCTGCCTGGACGCCGCGGCGACGCTGGTCGAGGCGGCCACCCAGGAGGCGACCGTGCTCACCGCCGAGCTGGACGCGCGGGAGCGGACGGAGCTCTCCGAGGCCCTCGGCCTCACCACCCGCGGCGTCCGCCCGCGCAACGCGCAGGCTGCGCTGCGCGAGCTCGAGGACCAGCAGAAGGCCCGGGCCAAGAGGATCCAGCGGGACGCGCTGGACCGCGTGCTCACCGAACTCACCTCGTTCTACCGCGACGTGCTGGCGCTCCAGACCGGGGCCGGGGCGGAACCGATCAACGCCGAGTTCGCCGACGACATCGCCGAACTGGCCCGGCGCACCACGCCCGAGGCGACCGTCGGCAAGCTGGACGCGATCCTCGCCTGCCGCACGGCCCTGGAGACCAACGTCGCGCCCCTGCTGGCCATGGAGTCGCTGATGCTGACCCTCGGCGGGCCGGGCTGACGCGAGGCACGGCTTCGCCGTGTCGCTGAGAGGGTAAGCCTGTCGCGGATGCCAGCATGGACTGACGTCAGTGTGCATCGAGAGGACTTCCCCCGTGACCGAGCCGCGCGAACCCGAACAGCTGGACGACCCGCCCAGGCCCGACACCGGGAACTGGTACCCCGTCACGCCCGCCCCCGCCGAGGACACCGTCGCGCTGACCCGGCCGGCCGCCTCGCCGTCCGAGGAGGCCACCCAGGTCCTCCAGACACCCGCGCCGGTGGTGGACGAGCCCACCGAGGCGGCCCCCGAGCCGGCAGAGGAGGCCGTGGTGCCTGTCGCTGAGGAGCGCACCGACCCCGTCGCGGCGCCGATCGAGGGCGCGGAGGCGAACGCGCCGGTCGAGGAGCCCGAGGTTCCGGAAGCGGTCGCGCCGGCCGAGGAGCCCGCGCCGTCCGAGGTTCCGGAAGCGGAAGAACCGGTCGAGGATGTCGCGCCGGCAGAGGTTCCGGAAGCGGCTGAGGAGCCCGCTCCGGTCGAGGCTCCGGAGGCGGTCGAACCTCCCGCCCCGTCGTCATCGTCCGGCCCCACCTACTTCAGCGCGTACCCGGAGGAGCCCACGGTCGCGGTGGCCCAGCCCGAGACCGCAGAGACCCAGCGCCTCGTGATCGCAGACGAGCCGGTGCCCGTCCCCAGCCCCGCGCCGGCGGACGCGATCTTCCGTCCGCCGACCCCGACGTCGGGCCCGAGCCCCGAGCCCACCCGCCTGGAGCAGCTGTCGGAGGAGGAGCAGAAGCTGGCCGCCGAGCGTGCCGCGCGCCGGGACGCCCGCGTCGCGGCCCTGGCCGCCCCGGCGCCGATGCCGGTCGTCGCCCCGGCCCCGGTGGTGGTCCACAAGCGCACCAACGACAAGTTCTGGGGGTCCCTGGGGCTGTTCCTGCTGCGCCTCGTGCTGGCCGGGATCTTCGCCGTCCGCGGCCTGAACATCCTGACCGACATCCCTGCAGCCCAGGCCCAGTTCGCGACGACGATCATCCCCGAGCCGGGGATCATGGCGATCGTCACCGGGGTGGCGTGCGAACTCATCGCGCTCGCCCTGCTGCTCGGCCTGCTCACCCGCGCAGCCGGGCTGGGCATCGCGCTGATCGCCGGCGGCGCCCTCGCCTTCGTCTACTGGGGAACCTGGAGCGTCTTCGTGTCAGGCCGTCCCGGCTTCCTCGGCGAGTACGAGCTGCTGCTGGCCACCGTCGGCCTCCTGCTGCTGCTGATCGGGGGCGGCGGCTGGAGCCTCGACCGGGCCTTCCGGGCCGGTCGTGAGCGTGACAAGCGCGAACGGGCCGCCACCGCCCAGTGAGCGTCGCGGACCCCCCGGCCGGGGCTTCCGCTTTGGCCTCACGGTCACGCCGCGGGACCGGCGTCCCCTAGAGTGCCTTCATGCCCCGGGTGATGGCCGTGTCGTTCGAGCCTCTGGGCCGGCTCTACTACGTCGACCCCGGTGCGGCCGACTACGCCTACGGCCAGGCAGTGGTCGTCGCCACCGGCGAGGGCGCGGAGGTCGCCCGCTGCGTGTGGGGCCCCGCGGAGGTCGAGTGGGCCGGAGCCCTGCTGGAGTGCCTCGGCCCGGCCGGGGACCAGCACCGCAAGCGGGACGCGGACAACCGCCGGCGCCGGGCGGAGATCGCCGCCGTCGCGCGGCGCCTGATCGCCCGCCACGACCTGCCCATGCGGGTGGTCGGCGTCGACTTCGTCGACCAGAGCGACCACTTCGACCAGCAGGCGGTGGTCTACTTCGAGGCGCCCGGACGCGTCGACTTCCGCGGGCTGCTCACTGACCTCGCCCGTGCGCTGCAGGCCCGCATCGACCTCCGCCAGGTCGGCACGCGTGACGCCGCGGCGATCCTGGGCGGCTTCGGGCCCTGCGGGCGCGAGTGCTGCTGCGCGGTGATGGGGCCGCCGCGTGAGTCGGTCCCGCCGCGGCTGGCACGCGAGCAGGCGCTGCCCAACAACCCGTCCCAGCTGCAGGGCACCTGCGGACGGCTGATGTGCTGCCTGACCTACGAGAACACGCTCTACGTCGACTTCAAGAAGCGGGCTCCCGGCCTGGGCACCCGCGTCGACACCGACCGGGGGCAGGGCGTGGTGGTGGCGCACAGCGTTCCCCAGGACGCGGTGGTGGTGCAGCTCGAGCAGGAGCGCCTCACGTGTCCCCTCGCCCGCGTCCACCCGCCGCGGCCCACCGGGGCGCCCGAGCCAGCGGCACCGCATCCCTGAGCACCGCCGTCCGGCCTCCCCCGCCGAGGGCCAGCCCGACCGCCCAGGGCCAGCCTTCCTCGCCGAAGGCCAGCGTTACGGCCGACGGCCAGCCCCGGTGCACGAGCCCTCGACCGGAAGGCTGGCCCTCGATGCGGGACGCACGGACCGTCCGCGACGCAGGGCCGGCTGAACGGCGACCAGCTCCGGGCCGCCGCCGACGGCGTGACGGCGTGACCGGCGTAACGCGAGTGACGGCCTGACGGCGTGACGCGAGTGGCGGCCTCACGGCGTGACGCGAGTGGCGGCGTGAGCGGCGTAACGCGAGTGGCAGCACGAGGGCAGCACGAGGGCGGCACGACGGCACGAGGGCGGCAGCGGAGGAGCAACTAGGCTGTGCGCGTGCACTCGGGCGTCCGCAGCGGTCTGGCAGCGATCGTCGCTGGGCTGACGCTGGCCGGTTGCGTCCCCGCGGCCAACCCCGATGCGGCCCAGATCCGCATCTCCTCTGTGCCCGGCCCGGCGGTCGACCGTCCGGTGCTGCCGCCCGTGGAACCCGCCGTCGAGGGCCTCGTGCCCGGCCTCGAAGGGGACGACCTGGGCGCGTACCTCGCCCAGAAGGTGTCCTGGGACGACTGCGGCGGGGGTACCGAATGCGCGGACGTGCTCGCCCCGCTCGACTACGCGAACCCCGGCCGGCGGGCGGTCACCCTGTCGATGCGGCGTGTGCCCGCGACCAGGGAGCCACGGCTGGGCACCCTGTTCGTGAACCCCGGCGGCCCCGGCGCCTCCGGCAAGGAGCTCGCCGCACGGTTCGAGCGCATCGGTCTCGAGCAGTACGACATCGTCGGGTGGGACCCGCGCGGCACGGGGGACTCGACGCCCGTGGTCTGCTACGGGCCCGCGGAGACCGATGCTCTGAACAACCTCGACTCCTCGCCCGACGACGCAGCGGAGCGGGCGGCGCTGATCCGCGGCTACTACGCGTTCGGAGCGTCCTGCTGGGAGCACAGCGGGGAACTGCTGGAGCACATCTCCACGACCGAGACGGTCCGCGACCTCGACCTGCTGCGGCAGCTGGTGGGGGACGCGAAGCTGCACTACCTGGGCTACTCGTACGGGACGCAGATCGGCGCGACCTACGCGGAGTTGTTCGGCCCGAACACCGGCCGGCTGGTGCTGGACGCCGCGGTCGACATCACCGACGACAGCGAGGTGATCCAGGCGATGGGCTTCGACCTGGCCCTCGGCAACTACGCGCAGTGGTGCGCGCAGCGCAGCTGCGTGCTGGGCGACACGAAGCAGGACGTGCTGGACGCCGTCACCGGCCTGCTCGACCGGCTGGACGGCGGCGCGCTGCCGGTCGGCCAGAGGGCGCTCACCCAGAGCCTCGCGGTGACCGGCGTGGCCGCGATGCTGTACGGCGGGACGCAGGCGTGGCCCACCCTCACCGCGATGGTCGCCGCGGCCGACAACGGCAGCGGCCAGCCGCTGCTGGCGGCCGCGGACTCCCTGAACGACCGGAACGGCAAGGGCGCCTACGGCACGATGTTCTACGCCTTCCCTGCGATCGGTTGCCTCGACACCGATCAGGACAAGGGCATCCTCGACGCGGACGCCACCTGGGCGAAGGACCAGCAGAAGGCCCCCATCTTCGGCCGCTACTTCGGCCCGGACTACCACTGCGCGCTCTGGCCGGTGCGCCCGGCTGCGCCCCTGACGATCCGTGGCGCCGCGGCGGCGCCGCTGCTGGTGATCGGCGGGACGGGCGACAACGCGACGCCCTACCAGCAGGCGGTCGACATGGCCGAACAGCTCGAGTCGGGCGTGCTGGTCACGTACGAGGGCGAGGGCCACGGGTCCTACGGCGGCAAGTCGTCATGCGTGGACGAGATCGTCATCGACTACCTGGTGGAGGGCACCATGCCCGCGGACGGCGTCCGTTGCCGGTGAGCGGCGGGCCCGAGTGAGTACCGGGCGCCCGGACCCCCTATAGTTGTGCCTCGGCCGGTCGACGGCCGCGCCGCCTTAGCTCAGTCGGTAGAGCGACGCTCTCGTAAAGCGTAGGTCTGGGGTTCGATTCCCCAAGGCGGCTCCGATGCCGGATCAGCTGGTGATGTCCTTGCTCCGGAACCTCAGCCAGGCCGCGCAGAAGAAGACTGCGGCGTAGGCCGCGTCCACCCAGAGCCCGCTGAGGATCCGGTCGGGGAAGACCGGATCCCGCAACAGGTCGACGAAGGCGGGCCAGCGGTCGACGAGCAGCCAGGGGTGCAGCCAGTCGAGCTGGGGGACGGCGTCCAGGATCCACAGCACCGTGCTCGCCATCGCCGTCGCCACGGTGGCCGCGATCGGCTGCTCGGTGAGCGTGGAGATGAACAACCCGATCATGCCCAGCGCGGCGAGGCCCGCGGCGACGTACAGGGTCGCCAGCAGCAGCCGCACCAGGCCGTCGGCGACGCTGATCCGGCTGCCGGAGAGGGTCACCAGCGGACCGGCGCCGAACAGCGCCGTCCCCACCAGCACCCCGGTGACCGCCACCAGCGCGGCCCCGGTGACTGCCCCGACGGCGAGGGACGCCGCCTTCACGCCGAGCAGCCGCAGCCGTCCGACGGGTGCGGCCAGCAGGTAGCGCAGCGTCCCGAGGTTGGCCTCACCGGCGATCGCGTCCCCGGCCAGCACGGACACCGCCAGCGGCAGGAACAGGGCGATCTCGATGGTGAGGCCGGCGAAGCCGAGGTACACGCCGTTGCCCGCCACGGCAGACATGAGGTCGCCGCCCCGCTCTCCCGGGTGGCGCAATGAGGACGCCTTCAGCGCCACTCCGAGCATCACCACCAGCCCGGCGAGGACCGCCAGGCCGATCTGGTTGCGGCGCCTCCCGAAGACCAGCCCGAGCTCGGACGCGAAAAGGCGCGCCCACGCCCCGCGCCGGCGCGGACGGATCGTCGCGCCCGCCTCAGCCACTGACATCGAAGCCCTCCCCGGTGAGTTCGACGAACGCCTCCTCCAGCGTCGGGCGCACCGGCGCGAACGAGCGGACGGCGACGCCGTCGCCCACCAGCTCCGCCACGATCCGGGACGGTTCCAGCTCGCCGAGGCTGCCGACGATGCCGTCCACGCCCTCGACGGCGTCGCCGACCCCCAGGCGCTTGAGCACGAGGTGGGCCGCCGCGGTGTCGGCGGTCTGCAGCCGGAACCGGCGGGCCCGCAGCCCGCCGAGCTCGTCCATCCGTCCCTGCGCCACCAGCCGGCCCTCGCGCATCACGCCGACGTGGTCGCACAGCTGCTCGACCTCGGAGAGCAGGTGGCTGGAGACGAAGATCGTCCGGCCCTCCGCGGCGAGGTCCGCGACGAGGTGGCGCACCTCGCGGGTGCCCTGCGGGTCGAGGCCGTTGGTGGGCTCGTCGAGCACCAGCAGGTCGCGGGGCTGGAGCAGCGCCGCGGCGATCGCCAGGCGCTGGCGCATGCCGAGGGAGTAGGCGCGATAGCGCTTGTTGGCGGCGGCGATCAGGCCCACGCGGTCGAGCGCCGCGCCCACCCGGGAACGTGCGGTGGCGGCGTCACTGGTGGCGTCCGCCGCGTCCACGCGCAGCAGGTTCGCCAGGCCGGAGAGGTACGGGTGGAAGGCCGGGCCCTCGACGAGGGCGCCGACCCTGGGCAGGACGGCGGCCGCGGCGGCCGGCATCGGTTCGCCCAGCAGCGCGCACGTCCCCGCGTCCGGACGCACCATGCCCAGCAGCATCCGGATCGTGGTGGTCTTGCCCGAGCCGTTGGGCCCGATGAAGCCGTAGCAGGAGCCGCGGGGGACGTCGAGGGCGAGCTCGGCCACGACCTGCTGGCGGCCGAACCGCTTGGCCAGCCCCGTGGACGAGATGGCGGGCGAGTCGGGGCTCACCTCTTCGCCAGCGCGGCGTACACCCGGTCCGGGGTGACGGCCCCGGCGGCCACCCGGCCGTCGTCGGTGATCACCACGGTGAGCAGGGTCGTGCTCACCAGCCGGCCGCGTCCCCAGCTGCCCGACACCTCGGGCAGGGACTCCAGCACGGTGGACGTGGCCTTGTCCGGGGCGCCAGCGACGGTGGTCACCGCGACGGCCGTCCAGCCGGACCCGACGACGGTGGGCTTCTTCTCCTGCCCTGCTGTCGGGGTGCCGGCGGGCCGCTCGGGAGCGGTCAGTTCCGTGACCTCCGCGCCCGGCGGTGGGGTGAAGGCGAAGATCGAGGCGTCCGGGCGGGTGTACTCCACCGACGTGGCCGCCACGCTCACCGCGTCGCTGCCGTCGTCCGCGATCACCCGCAGCCCGAGCGGCACGAAGGTCTCCGCGTCGACGGACAGCCGCACCTGGCCGACCAGGCTGGCGTCGTCGGTGGGGCTGAGCACGAGCTGGTACACCGCGCGTCCCGCGACGTAGCCGGTTCCCGAGGTCGCAATGTCGGTGCTGGGTCCGATCGCGTCGAGGAAGCGTTGCACGGCCTCGCTGGGCGAGACCGGCGTGGCCGAGGGCGCCGGCTTCTCGCCCGGGCTGATGGTGGCGTGGCCGGCGCGCTGCTTCTCGCTCGACCACGTCCACAGCTGGTCGCCGTTGCGGATCACGGCGGTCTCCGTGGCGCCGTCGACGAGTGCGACCTTCGCGCGGTCCGGCCCGTCGAGCCAGACCCGGGCGGTGTGGTCGCCGGTGAGCATCGCCAGTGCCGACTGCACGGCGTCGCCGTCCGGCAGGGAGCCGGTGGGCAGCGCGGGCAGGCCGAGGTCGCTGCGCTGCTCGAAGGTGGCCGACAGGGCGTCGACCTTCGCCGTGGCGACCTTCGTCAGCAGCTCGGACGGGGTCAGCGGCGGAAGGACGGGATCCGCGACGGCCCCGCGGGCGAGGAAGCCGGTGATCCCGGCCACCGCCAGCACTCCCGCGAGGAGCATCCACAGGGTCCGGCGTCCGGACGCGGCACGCGTTGTGCTCATGCCCCCATCATGCCCCTTCGGGGCAACCCCGGCGGTGTTGTGGACGGCGTGCGCGGACCCGTCGGGGAGGCGTCCCCGACGGCGCCGGAGACCGTCAGGCGCGGGCGTGGATGCCGGCCAGCTGGGCGGCCCCGACGATCTCGGCGCGACGCCCCAGGCCCGCCGGCATGACCTGCACCGCGCCGGAGGTGGCCGGCTGGGCGAAACGGTTGACCGAGGCGCGGACGCCGTCGATCAGCGGCTTGCCCGAGGAACCCAGCTCGCCGCCGATGATCAGGGCCGTCGGGTTGAACAGGTCGCACAGCCCGGCGAGGACGGCGCCGAGCGAGCGACCCGCCTCGTTGAGGATGCGGGCCGAGATCGGGTCGTCGAGGGTGGCCAGGTCGATCGTCTCCGGATCGAGGTGGGGATGGGTGTGGCTGAGCTGTTCGCGGACGGACGGCACGGAGATGACGGCCTCGAGGCAACCCCGGTTGCCGCAGCGACACAGCTCGGGGCGCCCGGCGATGATGATGTGGCCGATCTCTCCGGCGAACCCCGACCCGCCCTGGTAGAGCTGTCCGTTCACGACCAGGCCTGCGCCGATCCCGTGGGACGCCTTGATGTAGAGGAAGTCGCGGTGCCCGCGTCCGGCCCCCCGGTGCAGCTCGCCGAGAGCGCCGACGCTCGCGTCGTTGCCCACGACGGCGGGCACGCCCAGTCGCCGCTCGAGCTCCTGCACCGGGAACATGCCGGCCCAGTTGGACAGCGTCGTGGTCGAGCACACCAGGCCGGTGGCGTCCTCGATCGGGCCGGGGACGCCGGCGGCGACGCACGACAGCGACGTGACGCCGTTGCGGGCGCACAGTTCTTCCAGGAGCCGGACGGACTCGTCCAGGCCGCGGGTGGGGGAGAGGTCGACGTTCACGGGGATCGTGATCTGGTCGACCAGGGCGCCGGTGTCGTCGCCCAGCCCGACGGTGAGGTGGCGGTGGCCGAAGTCGATCGCGCCGGTGCGGGTACCGGTCGGCACGGCGTTCAGGATCGAGCCGGGACGCCCGCTGCCCGATCCCCGTCCCTTCGCCACGAGGGCCGACTCGGAGATCCGTCCCTCGGTCAGCAGCCGGGCCACCGCATGGCCCACGGTGCTGCTGGGGAGGCCGGTGAGCTCGACAAGCGCCGAGCGGGTGAGGTCGCGGTGGTCGCGGATGAGGGCAAAGACCTCATCCCGGGTTCGATCCCGCAGGGAGGTGCGGCCCGTCGACGGCGACATAGGGGGAGCATAGGCCCCGTCGTCGTGCGATTCAACGCCTCTGGGGCGCTGATTCGACCGATCATGGAATGAAAACGATTCGATAACGAGGCGGAAACGACCGTTGACAGGGATAAAGAGGGTTCATAGTCTGCGGAAAGAGCGGTTCATTCCACGAGAGTGGGCCCTCCGTCCGAACAGCGTCGTCGACCGGTGGTGCAGTCCGCCACCAGAACCGGAGGAACCGTTGGCCAACGAGTCCGACCTGATCCTGGAGATGCGGGAAATCTCCAAGGAGTTCCCCGGCGTCAAGGCCCTCGACGGCGTCTCGCTGAGGGTCCACAGGGGTGAGATCCACGCCATCTGTGGCGAGAACGGTGCCGGCAAGTCGACCCTGATGAAGGTCCTCTCCGGCGTCCACCCGCACGGCACCTACACCGGCGAGATCTTCTACAACGGGCATCTCGCCACCTTCAACAACATCCGCAGCAGCGAGCACGCGGGCATCGTGATCATCCACCAGGAGCTCGCGCTGATCCCGGAGCTGTCGATCACCGAGAACATCTTCCTCGGCAACGAGGTCCGTGGCCGCTTCGGGGTCGACTGGGTCGCGGCGCGCCAGCGCGCGCGCGAGCTGATGGAGCGGGTTGGGCTCCAGGACGACCCCGACACCCAGATCAAGAGCATCGGTGTCGGCAAGCAGCAGCTGGTCGAGATCGCCAAGGCCATCAGCAAGGACGTGAAGCTGCTGATCCTCGACGAGCCCACGGCCGCGCTCAACGAGACCGACTCGGCCCACCTGCTCGACCTGATCCGCGAGTTCAAGAGCCACGGCATGACCTGCATCATGATCAGCCACAAGCTGAACGAGATCGCCGCCATCGCCGACTCGATCACGATCATCCGCGACGGCCGGAGCGTCGAGACCATCGACGTGCCGCCGGGGGAGCGGGTCGACGAGGACCGCATCATCCGGGGCATGGTGGGCCGCGAGCTCACGTCCCGCTACCCCGAGCACACCTCGCACGCCGGTGAGGTCATGTTCGAGGTCAAGGACTGGACGATCCGGCACCCGGAGGTCACCGAGCGGCTGGTCTGCAAGGGCTCGAACTTCTTCCTCCGGCGCGGCGAGATCGTCGGCTTCGCCGGCCTGATGGGTGCTGGACGCACCGAGCTGGCCCGCTCGCTCTTCGGTCGCTCCTACGGCACCTACGTCAAGGGCCAGATCTTCCTCGACGGCAAGGAGATCTCGCCGAAGACCGTCGAGCAGGCCATCGAGCTGGGCCTGGCCTACGTCACCGAGGACCGCAAGGTGCTCGGGCTGAACCTCCTGGACGACATCCGCACCACCGTGGTGTCTGCGGAGCTGCACCAGATCTCGCCGAACGGGGTGGTCGACCGCAACGCCGAGTTCATGGCCGCGGAGAAGTACCGCAAGGAACTGCGGATCAAGACGCCGAACGTCAACGAGGGCGTCGTGAAGCTCTCCGGCGGGAACCAGCAGAAGGTCGTCGTGGCGAAGTGGCTGTTCACCGAGCCCGAGGTGCTGATCCTCGACGAGCCCACCCGCGGCATCGACGTGGGGGCCAAGTACGAGATGTACGGGATCATGAACGCCCTCGCCGACCAGGGCAAGGCGATCATGATGATCTCCTCCGAGCTGCCCGAACTGCTGGGCACGTGCGACCGCATCTACACGGTCAGCCAGGGTGCCATCACCGGGTGCCTGGACGTGGCCGAGGCCACCCAGGAGGACCTGATGCGGCTGATGACCCTCATCCCGAACACCACCAAGAGCGCAGCCTGAGCTGCGGGGAGAGACAACGATGGAAGCTCTGAAGAAACTGTTCGGTGGCAGCCTGCGCCAGTTCGGCATGCTGTTCGTCCTGGTCGCGCTGGCGATCTTCTTCCACCTCATGACCGGCGGCCTGGTCATCACGCCGACCAACCTCATGAACCTCATCAACGGCAACAGCTACGTGCTGGTGCTGGCCATCGGCATGGTCATGGTCATCGTCATCGGCCACATCGACCTGGCCGTCGGCTCCGTGGCGGCCTTCGTCGGCATCGTCGTGGCGATCGCCATGCGCGACTGGGGCATCCCGTGGTGGGCCGGCGTCCTGCTAGGCCTCGCCATCGGTGCGCTGTGTGGCGCCTGGCAGGGCTTCTGGGTGGCCTACATGGGCATCCCCGGCTTCATCGTGACCCTGGCCGGCTACATGTTCTTCCGCGGCGCCAACCAGTTCATCGGCAAGTCGCTGACCGTGCCGGTGCCCAAGGACTTCCAGTACCTGGGCGCGGGCTACCTGCCGGAGTGGGGCCCGAACACCGGCATGAACAACTCCACGCTGCTGCTGGGCCTGATCACGATCGCCGTCCTGGTGTGGATGCAGCTGCGGAACCGCCGTGCGCTGATCAAGGTGAACGCCGAGGTCCCGCCGTTCTGGGTGACCATCGTCCGGATCGCGCTGCTGGCCGTCGTGGTCGGCTGGCTGACCTGGATGTTCGGCTCCGGCCGTCCGGGCACCTCCTTCCCCGTCCCCGGCCTGATCCTGGCCGCGCTGGTGATCCTCTACACGTTCGTCACCCAGCGCACCGTCACCGGTCGCCACATCTACGCCGTCGGTGGCAACCGCCTCGCGGCGGAGCTCTCCGGCGTCAACACCCGGCGCACGTACTTCCTGGTCATGCTGAACATGTCCGTGCTGGCGGCGTTCGCCGGCATCATGTTCGTCGGCCGCTCCACCGCGTCCGGCCCGTTCGACGGCGTGGGCTGGGAGCTGGACGCGATCGCCGCCGTGTTCATCGGTGGCGCGGCGGTCTCCGGCGGCGTGGGCACGGTGATCGGGTCGATCATCGGTGGCCTGGTGATGGCCGTGCTCAACAACGGCCTGCAGCTGATGAGCGCCGGTTCCGACGTCACCCAGATGATCAAGGGCCTGGTCCTGCTGGCCGCCGTCGCGCTCGACGTGTGGCAGAAGCGCCAGGGCAAGGCGTCCATCACCGGGATGTTCGCCCGCAACAAGGAGGCCGCGACCACCACGCCGGCCGAGGCCGGCCTGCTCGAGGAGCAGGCGGGCGCCAACCCGACCGAGATGCGCTGAGCTGACGGTCACGCAAGACTTCCCGGCCACGCAGGGGTGGCCGGGTGGAACCGGGAGAGCCAAGTCGGCTGCCGGAAGAAGAAAGAGGTAGGGATGAAGAAGTTCGCTAAGGCTGCGGTTGTGCTCGCGGCCGCGGGCGCTTTGGCTCTGACCGGCTGTGGCGGGGGTCGCACCGAGACCCCGGCCGCCAGTGGCAGTGCATCGGGTGCAGCAGCCGGGTTCGCCAAGGACGCCGTCATCGGCGTGGCGATGCCGCAGAAGACCTCCGAGAACTGGGTCCTCGCGGAGAAGCTGTTCAACGACGGCCTCACCGCTGCCGGGTTCAAGGGCACGGTGCAGTTCGCCAACGGCGGCGTGACCGAGCAGCAGAACCAGATCACCGCGATGATCGAGAAGGGCGCGAAGGTCCTGATCGTGGGCGCCATCGACGGCTCCCAGCTGGGCACCCAGCTCGCCGCGGCGAAGCAGGCCGGCATCACCGTGATCGCCTACGACCGCCTGCTCACCAACACCCCGGACGTCGACTACTACGTCGCGTTCGACAACTACAAGGTCGGCGTGCTCCAGGGCACCGCGCTGCTCGATGGCCTCAAGGCTCGCAAGGGCGACAAGACCAAGTGGAACGTCGAACTGATGGCCGGCTCGCCGGACGACAACAACGCCAAGGTCTTCTTCGAGGGCGCCATGAGCGTCCTCCAGCCGAAGATCGACGACGGCACGCTGACCGTCCTGTCGAAGCAGACCAGCTTCGAGCAGGTCGTCACCCAGGGCTGGAAGGCCGAGAACGCGCAGAAGCGCTTCGACACCGTGCTCTCCGGCTTCTACCAGAAGGCCGACCTCGACGGCATCCTCTCCCCGAACGACACCCTGGCCCGCGCGGCCATGGCTTCGGTGGACGCCGCCGGCAAGCCGCTGCCCGTCGTGACCGGCCAGGACTCCGAGGTGGAGTCGGTCAAGTCGATCATGGCCGGCAAGCAGTACTCGACCATCTTCAAGGACACCAACCTCCTCGTCGCCCAGTCCATCAAGATGGTCCAGGCGCTGCAGGCCGGTGGCACCCCTGAGGTCAACGACACCAAGTCCTACGACAACGGTGTCAAGGTCGTCCCGTCCTACCTGATCGCCCCGGTGATCGTGACCAAGGACAACGCTGCTGAGGTCTACGCCAACGACGCCACCCTCGGTCCGCTGACCAAGGGCTGATCGTCCCGCACGCACGGTGCCGGGTCCCTTCGGGGGCCCGGCACCTGCCGTTTCCGGACTCCGTCGCCCGGCGTCCGTGGGTCGGGCGCAGCTCCCGCCGTCGTCGGCGAGCCCGCACCGCCGAGCGCCCGCCTCCGACGTCGAGGGCCCGCCTCCCCCGCCGACGGCCGGCCTCCGGCGTCGAGGGCCAGCCTCTGGTGTCGAGGGCCAGCCTCTCGTGTCGAAGGCCAGCCTTGATGCCGAGGGCCAGTGCACCGGTGCTGGCCGTCGGCCGTAACGCTGGCCCTGGGGCGTGACGGACCGGGCGGCGACGGCCGACGCACGCAGGTCGTGGACGGCGGCGGCTCGTCCGTCGGATGGAGGCCCTGATTCGCCGATACGGATCATTCGCATCGAGGGCCAGCCTTGACGCCGAGGGCCAGTGCACCGGTGCTGGCCCTCGGCCGTAGCGCTGGCCCTCGGCGGGTAAGGCTGGCCCTCGGCCGTAACGCTGGCCTTCAGCGGGGAAGGCTGGCCTTCGGCGGGGAAGGCTGGCCCTCGGCGGGGCGGGCGCGCGGCGACAGGGCGGGACGCGGGCCGCCTCAGCGGGCGACGCCGCACGCGGCGGCGGCGTCCACCAGGGACTGCTTCAGGGCGGCGCGCTGGGCGTCGGTGAGGCGTCCGAATGGACGGGTGAGCTCCGTGCCGGCGAGGCACCGCTGCTGTTCGACGCTCAGGGACGCCCAGCCGAAGCCCAGGCGGTCGCGCCCGGCGAGCTTGTCGGGAAGCTCGACCCCACATTCCTTCAGCGCGGCGCGCACCTGGCCGGCGAGCTCGGTGCGCTGGGCATCGCTCAGCGCACCCTTGGGACGCTGGAGTCCCGCGTCGGCGAGGCACCGGCGCTGGTCAACGGTCAGGGCACGGTAGAACCAGGCCACGCCCGCGCCCCGGGCCGCCGCCGTCCCCACGGCCGTGGACGCGGTGGGCGACGGTGTCGGCGTGGACGGGTCCGCTGCGGCCTGGCCGGCGTACAGGACGCCTCCGGCGACCACGACGGCGGCTCCCGCGACGATGGACCGGACGAACCTCATGACTTCCCCTCCCGGTGTGCTCTCGTGACGAGACTGGCGGGCCGGGCTGGAGGCGGCGTCAAGGAAAGCTGGAGATCTGCTGGAAGCCGGTGCGGGTCGGCTCGTCCGCGGTGGCGGTTGCTGGCATCTTGTACCCGTGGAGACAGCCGGCCCTCGCGTGCTCGTGGTCGACGACGAGGAGAACATCTCGTTCCTCGTCGGCGCAGCGCTGCGGCTCCAGGGCTGCACGGTGGAGTCCGCCGCCACCGGAGCGGCGGCGCTGGCCGCGGCCGCCACGCTCGACCCGCAGGTCGTCGTGCTCGACATCCAGCTGCCCGACCTCGACGGCTACGAGGTGCTGCGCCGGCTGCGCGCCGCGGGCAGCCAGGCGGCGGTGATCTTCCTGACCGCGCGCGGGACGACGTCCGACCGCGTGCGCGGGCTGACCTCCGGCGGCGACGACTACGTGGTGAAGCCCTTCGCGCTGGAAGAGCTGGTCGCGCGTGTCCAGGTGGCGCTGCGACGCCGCGGCGGCCAGCCGGAGCCGTCCCGCTGGCAGGTGGCCGACCTGGTGCTCGACGCCGACGCGCACCGCGTCTGGAGGGGCGGGCGCGAGCTCACGCTGTCCGCCACCGAGTTCAAGCTGCTCGCCTGCCTGATGGCCAACGCCGGACGCGTGGTGACCCGCGGCCAGATCCTCGACCAGGTCTGGCAGTACGACTTCGGTGGCGAGTCGGCGATCATCGAGTCCTTCATCTCCAGCCTGCGCAAGAAGGTGGACGCCCAGGAGCCGCGGCTGATCCACACGGTGCGCGGCATCGGGTACGCCGTCCGGGAGTCGTGATGACCCTGCGCCGCCGGCTCGTCGTGGCGATCAGCACGCTGCTGGTCGTCGTCGCGCTGGCTTTCGCCGGCGTGGCCCTCGTGCAGCGGTCGTACCTCGTCTCGCAGGTGGACGAGCGCCTCCGCGTCCTCTCGGCGAACACGAAGGCGCTGGTCGCGGTCTCGACCCGGGCGGAGGCAGGGACGGGCGCCGCAGCCGACCTGCTCACCGACGTCTACGTCGGCATCCACAAGCTGAACGGGACGCTGAACACCGTGCTCGCCCCCGACGCGGAGCCCGGCCTGGTGCCGGTGCTGCTGGGCAACGAGCGGGACGCCGGCCCGGTGACCCGTGCCACGACCGGGGGGTCGGGCGAGCGGGTCCGGCTGGTCGAGGCGCCGCTGGCCCAGCGGACGGTGGTCGTCGCGCTGTCGATGGGCGGGGTGGAGGCGGCCTCGCGCCGGCTGGTCATCGCCCTGGCGCTGGCGTGGCTCGCGGTGGCGGCGATCACCCTGCTCGTGAGCTACTGGGTGGACCGGCTGGGGCTGCGCCCGATCGCCCGGCTGACCGCGGCGGCAGAGCACGTCACCGCCACCGGTGGACGCGACCCCGTCCTTGTCGAGACCGACCACCCGGCGACGGAGGCGGGACGGCTGGGGGCGGCCTTCAACGCGATGGTCACCACCACGTCCGCCGGCCAGGAGCAGCTGCGCCGCTTCGTCGCCGACGCCAGCCACGAGCTGCGGACGCCGTTGACGACCCTGCGGGGCTACTCCTCGCTCTACGCCCAGGGCGGCCTAGTCGGCGAGGATCAGGTGGCGGACGCGATGCGCCGGATCAACGCGGAGGCCGGTCGCATGGGACGGATCGTCGACGACCTGCTGGACCTGACGGCGCTGAGCGACGGCGCAGCGCTGGACCTGCGTCCGCTCGAACTGGGGGAGGTACTGGAGGACCTGGCCGCCGACCTGCGGGTGCGTGAGCCGGGACGCCGGGTGACCGTCCAGCGGTCGGGGGCCACCGGCGTGCTGGCCGACTCCGACCGTCTTCGCCAGGCGCTCACCGCCCTGGTGGCCAACGCGGTCAAGTACTCCGACGACGGCACGCCCGTCACCCTCTCGGCCGAGCAGCGGGGACCCGTGGTCCGCGTCCTGGTTGCCGATCGGGGTCGCGGCATCCCGCCCCAGGAGCTGCCCCGGGTGTTCGACCGCTTCTACCGGGTGCGGGACACCGGTGAGCGTGGGTCCGGCCTGGGCCTGGCCATCGTGGCGGCCATCGTGACCGCGCACCGGGGGCGCTACGGTGTGGACTCCGTCCCCGGTCAGGGCTCGACGTTCTGGATCGAGCTTCCGGGTCGTCCCGCACGGCCCTGACCGGCGGGCGACGCAGCGTTCGTGATACCCTAGGGGGTATACAGAGAAGGAGTTCGCATGGCCACCACCACCCTGACCGCCGCCAACTTCGAGCAGACCGTGTCGGACAACGACATCGTGCTCGTCGATTTCTGGGCCGCCTGGTGCGGACCGTGCCGGATGTTCGCGCCGGTGTTCGAGGCGGCCTCGGAGCAGCACCCCGACCTGGTGTTCGGCAAGGTCGACACGGAGGCGGAGCGTGAGCTCGCCGGTGCCGCCCGGATCATGTCCATCCCGACCCTGATGGTGTTCCGCGAGGGCATCCTCGTCTACGCCCAGCCCGGCGCGATGCCCGCGCCCGCGCTGGAGGAGCTGATCGGCGCCGTCCGCGCCGCAGACATGGACGCCGTTCGCGCCGAATTGGCCGAACAGCAGGCGGCGGAGACGACCGCATGAGCCCCTCGGCCCATACTCCGGCCGGTATGATCGCTCTCATCCGCCAGACCGAAGGGGCCGCAAGCATGCAACTCGACACCGACGAGCTCAGCGGAGTGCTCAAGCGGCTGAAGCGGGCGCAGGGACAGATCGGCGGCATCATCCGCATGATCGAGGACGGACGCGACTGCGCCGACATCGTCACCCAGCTCGCCGCGGTCTCCAAGGCCCTCGACCGGGCCGGCTTCGCCGTCATCGCGGCGGGCCTGCGCCAGTGCATCACCGAATCCGGCCCCGAGGGCGGCGTCGACACCGCCTCCCTGGAGAAGCTCTTCCTCTCGCTGGCCTGAACGGCCCGCACCCGACGCGACACGAGGCTGCCACCCGCACGGGTGGCAGCCTCGTTCGTCGTCCGGACGGGCCTAGTGGTGGCCCTTGATCACCATCCGCATGATCCGGGAGTTGAACGCCAGGAACCGGGTGAACTGGAACGGCAGGTTGCGCCGCATGTCCAGGGTCTTCTTCGTCGGCAGGGGGGCACCGGAGAGGTCGACCACGGGGTCGCCGCCGCCGGTGGGCTCGTGCATGGTCAGGTGTGTCATGGTCACTCCGGAATCAGCTGCCAGCCCGGACGGGCCTTGGCCTTGTAGAGGAAGAGGTAGTGGAGCATCAGCTTCACCCAGTGGCCGTGCAGGCCGAGCTCGCCGCGGGTCTCCCGCTCGTCGCGTCCGGTGGTGAAGCGCTGGTAGTCGGGCACGACCGGCAGCATGGTCATCGCCGCCGCGGAACCCTTCGTGAGGCCGGTGCCGGCCGACGCGACGCACGCCGCGCCCATCCGCGCCATGGAGGCGGTGTGTGCCGGGGCGCCGGGGCCGTTCTTGATGCGGTCGGCGATGGTCATGGCGACGGTCTTGCCCATCACGCCCGACGGCATGCCCGTGCGGGGCGGGGAGGGCGCGATCATCGTCCCGTTCGCCGACTTCCTGGGCCGCGAGATCTGGTGGGGAGGAGCGAACGCGATCCCGACCGCCCAGACGTTGTCGTAGCCCGGCGCGGCGTAGGTGGTGGGCCAGTCCTCCGCGCGCCACTCCTCGTAGGGCTTGGCGGTGTAGTCGGCGTCCACCTTCATGAAGCCGGACGGGGCGAAGATCTCGGCGGTGATGTCGTTGTCGTCGGCGTCGAACGCCTTCAGCGGCACGCCGCCGAACGGCGGAATGAGCATCGCGAAGTCGAAGCCGAGCGTGTGCGTGGTGCCGTCGAGCGTCTCGTAGTGGATCAGCCCGTCCTCGACCCTGGACACGTGCGCCCCGAGGATCGCCTCGACGTTGCGCTCGCGGAACAGGGAGCCCGTCCACAGCTCGCTCGTGGTCTGGAAGCCCTGCTGGTCGAACACCATGCCGTCGACGCCGAAGTCGCCCAGGGCCGCCTCGTTGGTCAGGTAGACCACCCGGGCGAGGTCACGGACGCCGGCCTCGCGCAGTTCGTGGTCGACGTTGAACACGTACTCGAACGCCGCGCCCTCACAGGTGCAGGTGCCGTGCCCCATGCCGATCACCAGGGTCTGCGGGGTGCCGGTCTTCAGCACCGCGATCACCTCGCGCAGCTTCTCGTTGGCCTCGACGGCGTGGTCGGCCGTGCACACCGACTGGGTGTAGCCGCCGGGACCCATGCCCTCGGTGGCCTCGAACCGCAGCTTCGGGCCGGTCGCGTTGATCAGGTAGTCGTAGCGGATCCGCTGGGTCGTCCCCGCCTTGTCCGGCGAGGTGAACTCGATGTCGACCGCGCCGCGGGAGTCGTCCCGGTCGCCCTTCGGCCGGATCGCGACCGCCTTCGCCTGGTGGAAGCCGATGCCCTTCCTCGCGTACACCGGGGCGAGTGGGAACACCACGTCGGACTTGCCCATCTCGCCCACGCCCACCCAGATGTTGGACGGGATCCAGTTCCACTGGGAGTTCGGCGACACCACGGTGACGGTGTGCTGCCTGCCCAACAGGCGACGGAGGTGCAGTGCGGCGGTATGGCCTGACACCCCCGCTCCCAGAATGACGACCTCTGCCATTACCACTCCTTCTGCCGGCAGCTCCGCCGACGACCGAAGCATACCCTAGGGGGTATCCTGTCCGTGCGTCGAGACGAGCCCGCCTCCGTTCCTCCCACGCTAGTGGCGACCGGCGTCGCGCGCCGGGGGTTCGGTGGACTCGTCGTTGGGCACGCACGGCGGGAGTCGGCAAGAATGACCGCACAGAGATGAGGGAGATGTGATGCGAAGGCTGATCACCGGCGTGGCGGTCCTGGTCGCCCTCGCGGGCGCCACCGGCTGCGCGAGTTCCACCCCGGGGGCACCGGCGCCGATGGGGTCGGCGGCCGGGACGGCGTCCGCGGGAGCCACGTCCATGCTCATCGTCGAGAGCCCGTGGGTGCGCACCACCACCGGCGCCAAGGACGCGAGCATGACCGGAGCCTTCATGACCATCGTCAACTCCGGCGAGACGGACGTGAAGCTGGTCGGCGCCGACTACGCGGACGCCGGCATGGTGCAGGTGCACGAGATGGTGATGAAGGACGGCGCCATGGTGATGCAGGAGGCGAAGGACGGCGCGGTCGTCCCCGCCGGCAGCCACCTCCACCTCGCCCCGGGCGGCTACCACGTGATGCTGATGATGCTGAAGAAGGAGCTGGCGGTCGGCGACGAGGTGAACCTCACCCTGCACTTCTCCGACGGCAGCTCGCTGCCGGTCACCGCGCCGGTGAAGGAGTTCGTCGAGGAGGAGGACCACTACCACTCCCCGATGCCGAGCATGAGCCCGTCGGCCTGATGCCGGACGAGCCGGGCGTGCCGCCGGCCGGGGACGGGATGGAGCCCGGCCTCGGCCGCCGACGGCTGTTCGGCTACGCCGGAGCGGCCGGTGCCGGGGCGCTGGCCGGCGGCCTCGCCGGTGCCGCCCTCGCGCGTGCGGGCGCCCCTGCGTCCGCGCCGGTCGAGACGGTCGTCGGCAGGGACTACTCACCGCACGAGGTGCACCAGGCCGGGATCGTCACCCCCACCCCCGCGGTCACCCGCCTGCTGGCGTTCAGCCTGCACGACCTGGCCGTGGAGCCCCTGGTGAAGCTGCTCAAGCTGTGGAGCGGCGACATCCAGTCCGCCATGGCCGGCACGCCGGTGCCGGGCGATCCCACGCCCGAGCTGGCCCGCTCAGGGGTCTCGCTGAGCGTCACGGTGGGGCTGGGGCCGCGCGTGTTCACCCTGCCGGGCCTGCTGCGGCGGCGTCCCGACGGCTTCGTCGAGATCCCGGCGATGCGTCACGACCGGCTCCAGGACCGCTGGAACGGCGGCGACGTGCTCGCGATCGTGGCCGCGGACGACGCCACCACCGTGGACTACGTCGCCCGTCGCCTCACCCGCGACGCGGCCACCTTCGCACGCCCGGCCTGGGTGCAGGAGGGCTCCTGGCGGGGCACGGACGCCAGCGGGGCGCCGGTGACGGGGCGCAACCTCTTCGGCCAGCTCGACGGGACCGGCAACCCCACCGGCCCCGACCTCGACGCCGCGGTGTGGGCCGACGACCCCCTGCCGTGGTTCGCCGGGGGCACCTGCCTGGTCGTGCGCCGCATCGAGATGGACCTCGACTTCTGGGACCGGACCACCCGCGACCGCCAGGAGAAGGTGATCGGACGGCGGCTGGACACCGGCGCCCCGCTCACCGGGACCCTCGAGACCGACGCGCTCGACCTGGGTGCGACGGACGCCGCCGGCGCGCCGGTGATCGCCCTCGACGCGCACGCGCGCCGCTCGCACCCGCTGGAGAACAACGGCCGCCGGATCCTGCGCCGCGGCCTGAACTACACCCTCACCGAGGCCTCCGGGGACGGCCCCGCGACCTCCGCGGGTCTGGTGTTCCTCGCCTTCTGCGCCAACATCGCCCAGCAGTTCGTGCCCATCCAGAACCGGCTGGATGCCGGCGACGCCCTCAACGACTGGACGCACGCCGTCGGCTCGGCGGTGTTCGCGATCCCTGGCGGGTTCGGCAAGGGCGACTGGATCGCGCGCGGGCTCTTCGAGTAGCTCAGGGGTGGCGGGCGGTGAACAGCCGGGCCTCCGCCAGCGCCGACCAGCCGCCGAAGAACTCCAGCCCGACCAGCGTGGCCGGGGGGAAGTTGTACCGGATCATCGACAACGCCTCACCGCTGGAGTGCCGGCGGTCGGCGAGGCTGCTGGCAAGGGCCGGGATGCCGGGCGCGTGGCCGACCACCAGGACCGTCAGTACCCGGTCCTCCACCCCGGACAGTTCGGCGAGGAGCTGGCGGGTGCCGGCGTTGTACAGCCGGTCGAGGTAGCGGATCGGGGCGCGCAGGTTCAGCAGCTCCGTGGTCTGGCGGGCCCTGGTGGCGGACGAGCTGAGCACGAGCTCGACCCGTTGCGGGCCGAGCACCTCACCGACCTCGCGCGCCTGCGTCCGTCCTTTCGGGCTGAGCTCCCGGGAGACGTCCCGGGCGTCCAGGCCGTGGTTGGCGGCGTCCGCGTGGCGCAGCAGGTACAGCCGGTGTGCCTTCGGTTCGCCGCGGGTGGCCATCGAGATCGCCGGGCTCAGTCCCTGGTGAACTCGTTCTCGTAGGAGGTTCCTCGGGCGCGCTCCCAACTGGAGCGGATCTCCATCTCGGCCTCGGCGCGGCCGACCCAGACCGCACCCTCGACGGACTTGCCGGGTTCGAGGTCCTTGTAGACGGAGAAGAAGTGCTCGATCTCGAGCAGGGCGAGGTTGGCCAGGTCGGTGAGTTCCTTGAGGTTCTGCTGGCGCTGGTCGGCGACCGGGATGCACAGCACCTTGTCGTCGCCGCCCATCTCGTCCTTCATGCGGAACATGCCGATCGCGCGGCATTCGATGAGGGCGCCGGGGAAAGTGGCCTCGGGAACCAGCACCATGGCGTCCAGCGGGTCGCCGTCCTGGCCGAGGGTTCCCTCGATGAAGCCGTAGTCGTTCGGGTACTGGGTCGAGGTGAACAGCGTCCGGTCCAGCCGGATGCGGCCGGTGTGGTGGTCCATCTCGTACTTGTTCTTGGTGCCCTTCGGGATCTCGATCGTGACGTCGAAGTGGAGGCTCGGCTGAATCTTGGGGCGTGCAAAGCTGGGGCGTTCCGTCGGAGTCATCTGAGCCTCTCTGTCATGATGGGTTCTCGATGTGTGAGCCGAGCCTATCGCTAGCCGGGGCCCCGACAAGGGTGGGGTCACCCCGGCGACGTCCCGGACGGGCCGGTCCCGGCGTGATCGCCGCCGCTGTGTGCGCCGTCCTCCTCGTCGGCTGCACCCCCGCCTCCGCCGGTCCTGCGCAGGGCCCGGCCGTCGTCCGGCCCACCGCCCCGGACGCCTCCCCGGCGTCCGCGACGCCGGCCCCCGTCCCCGATCCGGAGAAGCTCGCCGCCCGGCTGGCGAAGGTCTCACGGACCGGCATCGCCCGGAGCGGGATCGCCGTCCTGGCAGATGACGGCGCCGTGCTCGCCGACCGTGGCGCCGACCGTCCCCTGGCCCCGGCCTCGACGCTGAAGCTGCTGACCACCCTCGCCGCCGTGGACACCCTCGGCGCCGACCACACCTTCACCACGAGCGTGGTCAGCCCGTCAAAGGGACGGATCGTGCTGGTCGGGGGCGGCGACCCGCTGCTCACGGACAAGACCTCCACCTCGGCCACCAAGCCCGCCTCGCTCCAGACGCTCGCCGTGCACACGGCGGAGGCGCTGGCGGCGTCCGGGGTGACGAAGGTGCGCCTGGGCTACGACGACACGCTGTTCTCCGGCCCCGACTTCAACCCGGCGTGGAAGTCGCGCTGGCGCGGCTACCTGTCCCGGGTGACCCCGCTGATGGTGGGGGAGGGCCGCTTCGACCAGTGGCGCTCCGACCCGCAGCCGGCCCGCACCGCGGCCACCGCCTTCGCGAAGCGGCTGCAGAAGCAGGGCATCCGGGTCACCGTCGTCGGGCCGCAGGAGGCTCCCGACGGGGCGGCAACGGTGGCGTCGGTGTCCTCGGCGCCGCTGTCGGCCGTCATCGCGCGCACCCTGCGGCTCAGCGACAACGCCGCGGCGGAGGTCCTCGCGCGCCACGTGGCCCTCGCCACCGGCCGGACGCCGAGCTTCGCCGGCGCCACCGCCGCGATCACGGCCTGGCTGAAGGACCACGACCTGTGGGACGACGGCATGGTGCTGCGCGACGGCAGCGGCCTGTCCGACCGCTCGCGCGTGACGCCGTCCGTGCTGGCCCGGGCCCTCCTGCTCGCCGTGCACACGCCGGAGCTCCGCGCCGTGGCCGACGGGCTCCCGGTGGCCGGAGAGAACGGGACGCTGAAGGACCGGTTCGACGACAGCTCGGAGGCGATCGCCCGGGGCAACGTCCGCGCGAAGACCGGGACGCTGGTCGGTGTGGCCAGCCTGGCCGGCTACCTGACCACGGCGGACGGCGCCCGGCTGGTCTTCGCCGCGATGGCCAACGGGACCGCGGGGCAGAACACCGCCTACAACTGGCTCGACCGCTCCGCC
This sequence comes from Propionicimonas sp. T2.31MG-18, assembly GCF_964266745.1. Taxonomy (NCBI): domain Bacteria; kingdom Bacillati; phylum Actinomycetota; class Actinomycetes; order Propionibacteriales; family Nocardioidaceae; genus Propionicimonas; species Propionicimonas sp. T2.31MG-18. Next base: position 24,493 of record NZ_CAXWGX010000002.1, on the reverse strand, counting down.
GCCGCGCTCGTGCGCTGCGGCTGCCGCTGACCCCGCGCGTCCTCCTGCGGCTCCCGGCCGCGCCGTAGGGTGGAGCCATGGAGCACCTGCCCGTCGTCGACTGGCCCTTCGCAGCGAGCACCGGCAGGGCGCTCGTCCATCCGGGGCCGGACGCCGGCCCGTCCGAGATCGCCGGCCTGGTCGCCGACCTGCGGGACGCCGCGTCCCGGGCGACCGGCCACATCGCGGAGGTGACCCGCCTGGATCGTCCCGCGCCGGCGGAGGTGCTCGTGGTCGACCGGGCCAGCTGGGTCACGGCGGTGTGCGGCTCGGCGAGTGCCATGCTGGCCGGAGTCGGCGCCCACGAGCCCGACTCGGCGGTGGCCCGCGTCCGCGCCCGTGCCCTGGGCGCCCAGGCCGGTGGCGTGTTCGCCCTCGTCGCGGCGCGCATCCTCGGCCAGTTCGACCCGTTCTCCGACCCGTCTCGGCTGCTGCTCGTCGCCCCCAACGTCCTGCTGGTCGAGCGCGAGCTCGGCGCGGTCCCGTCCGACTTCCGGCTGTGGGTGTGCCTGCACGAGGAGACCCACCGATTCCAGTTCGGGCACGCCCCGTGGCTGCGCGGCCACCTGCTCGGCCTGTTCGCCGAGCTCCTCGAGGGTGACGAGCTGCGGTTCGGCTGGCCGGAGGCCGGACGCCCGACGAGCGTGCGTGACCTCATCGCCAACCCCGCGCAGCGGGAGGCCTTCGATCAGGTGACGGCGGTCATGTCGCTGATGGAGGGCCACGCCGACGTGATGATGGACCGCGTCGGCACGGCGGTCGTGCCGAGCTACCCGGCGATCCGCAGGGCCTTCGAGTCGCGCCGTGACCAGAAGGGGTGGGGCAGCTGGGTGCGCCGGCTCCTCGGGTTCGACCTCAAGCGCGAGCAGTACCGCGACGGTGCGGGGTTCTGCCGCCAGGTGATCGACGCCGCCGGCGTCGAGACCCTCAACCGGGCGTTCGAGGCGCCCGGACTGCTGCCGACGCTCCACGAGGTGCACGACCCGCAGCTGTGGCTGCACCGGATCTGATGGCCCGCCGGGCGCTCGGACCCGCGACCCTCGAGGTGGTGCGGGCGGTCGAGGCCGCCCTCACCGGCCCGGCCCTCGTCGCCTGCTCCGGCGGACCCGACTCGCTGGCGCTGGCCGCGGCGGCCGCCGTGGTGGCGCGGCGCACGGGCGTCGTCGTGCGCGCGGCCGTGGTCGACCACGGCCTCCAGCCGGGCTCGGACGCGGTGGCCACGCTGGTCGCCGAGCGGCTGGCCGGGCTGGGACTGCCGGCCCTGGTGCTCACGGTCGAGGTGGACGCCTCCGGCGAGGGTCCGGAGGCCGCAGCGCGCCAGGCCCGCTACGCGGCGCTGGAGGAGGCCGCCGGTGGTGACGACCTGCTGCTGGGCCACACTCTCGACGACCAGGCGGAGACCGTCCTTCTGGGGCTGGCCCGGGGGTCGGGCGCACGGTCGCTCGCCGGGATGCCGGCGCGCCGCGGGCGCGTCGTCCGTCCGCTGCTCGGGGTGCGCGCCGAGACCACCCGGAGGGCCTGCGCGGAACTGGGCCTCGAGCCGTGGCTCGACCCGCACAACGCGGACGACCGCTTCACGCGGGTGAGGGTCCGCGCGCGCGTGCTGCCCCTGCTCGAGGCCGAGCTCGGGCCGGGCATCGCCGAGGCGCTCGCCCGCTCCGCCACGCTCGTCCGCGCCGACGCCGACCTCCTGGACGCCCTCGCCGCCGCCGAACGGGCGTCCCACCCGGAGCCGGAACCGGCCTGCGACTGGCTGGCGTCGCTGCCGCCCGCGCTGCGGGGACGCGTCCTGCGGGACTGGCTGCGCGAGGCCGGCGCCGCCGACGTGACGGCGGGTCACGTCGCGGCCGTGGACGCGCTGGTCACCGCCTGGCACGGCCAGCGCGGGGCGGACGTGCCCGGGCTGCGGGTGCGGCGCGTCGACGGCCGGCTGCGGGTTTCACCGCCGGGGCCGGGGCGACCGCCGGCTTCGTCACGGGGGTAAGGTCTCCGCGTGGATTCCGCTGACATCACCGCCGACCTGTCCGAGGTCCTCTACACCAAGGCCGACATCGAGACCCGCCTCGCCGAGATCGGCGCGCAGGTCGACCGCGACTACGCGGGCAAAAACCCCCTGCTGGTGGGCGTGCTGAACGGCGCGGTGATGGTCATGGCCGACCTGTCCCGCACGCTGCACATCGACTGCGCGATGGACTGGATGGCGATCTCCTCCTACGGCATGGGCACCCAGTCCTCCGGCGTGGTGCGCATCCTCAAGGACCTCTCCACCGATCTCGAGGGACGCCACGTGCTGGTGGTGGAGGACATCATCGACACCGGGCTCACGCTGACCTACCTCATGCAGAACCTCGCGTCCCGCAACCCGGCGAGCCTGGAGATCATGGCGATGTTCCGCAAGCCGGACGCCATGAAGGCCGAGATCGACGTGAAGTACATCGGCTTCGACCTGCCCAACCAGTTCGTCGTGGGCTACGGCCTGGACTACGCGGGGCGCTACCGCAACCTCACCGACGTCGGGATCCTGGCCCCTCACGTCTACAGCTGACCCCGCCCCGACCAGCGGGCGGGACCGCCGGAGCCGGTTGCGCGCTTCGGTATCGTCCTATGTGCGCAACCGCGCCGCTGACGAAGGCAGGTAATGAAACCCAACCGGTTCTTCCGCTCCCCGCTCACCTGGGCCGTGCTCGGGATCGTGGCGATCGTCCTCGTCATCGAGGCCTGGGGCAACGTCGGCGGCTACACCGACAAGCCCACCTCCGACGTGGTCGCCCTGATCAACAGCAACACCCCGCTGGCGGAGGTGGTGCTCACCGACGGCGAGCAGTCGATCAGGGTGACGACGAAGGACACGCCGCCGCAGAAGCTGCGGGCGTACTGGGTGGGCGACCAGAGCCAGCAGATCATCCAGGCGCTCAACGAGCGCAAGGCGGCCGGCACCCTCGACTCGTGGAACGGCCAGCCCGCCCAGCCGAACCTGTGGAGCACGTTCCTGTTCAGCGTCCTGCCGTTCCTGGTGCTGGGCGTGCTGTTCTTCTTCATGCTGAACAACGTGCAGGGCGGCGGGAACCGCGTGCTCGGCTTCGGCAAGTCGAAGGCGAAGCTGGCCAGCAAGGACACCCCGAAGACCACCTTCACCGACGTCGCGGGCTGTGAGGAGGCGATCGAGGAGCTCCAGGAGATCCGCGAGTTCCTCTCCGAGCCGGCCAAGTTCACGGCTGTCGGCGCCAAGATCCCCAAGGGCGTGCTGCTGTACGGGCCGCCCGGAACCGGCAAGACGCTGCTGGCCCGTGCGGTTGCGGGCGAGGCCGGGGTGCCGTTCTTCTCGATCTCCGGCTCCGACTTCGTCGAGATGTTCGTCGGCGTCGGCGCGTCCCGCGTCCGCGACCTGTTCGAGCAGGCCAAGGAGGCGGCGCCTGCGATCGTGTTCATCGACGAGATCGACGCCGTGGGACGCCACCGCGGCGCCGGCATGGGCGGTGGGCACGACGAGCGCGAGCAGACGCTGAACCAGCTGCTGGTCGAGATGGATGGGTTCGACGTCCACGGCGGCGTCGTGCTGATCGCGGCCACGAACCGTCCCGACGTGCTCGACCCGGCGCTGCTGCGTCCCGGCCGCTTCGACCGGCAAATCCCCGTCGAGGCCCCCGACATGAAGGGACGCCTCCAGATCCTGCGCGTCCACGGCGCGAACAAGCCGCTGGCGCCCGACGTCGACCTGTCGTCGGTGGCCAAGCGGACGCCGGGCTTCACCGGTGCCGACCTGGCCAACGTCCTCAACGAGGCGGCACTGCTGACGGCGCGCATGAACCTCCGCTTCATCGGCAAGCCGCAGCTCGACGAGGCCATCGACCGGGTCATCGGCGGGCCCCAGAAGCGCAGCCGGGTGATGAACGAGCGCGAGCTGCTCATCACCGCCTACCACGAGGGCGGGCACGCCCTGGTGGCTGCGGCGATGCCCGGCACCGATCCGGTGCAGAAGGTGACGATCCTGCCTCGCGGCCGCGCGCTCGGCTACACGATGGTGATGCCGGACGACGACAAGTACTCCCAGACCCGAGGCGAGCTTCTCGACCAGCTGGCCTACATGCTGGGCGGTCGTGCCGCGGAGGAACTGGTCTTCCACGACCCGACGACCGGCGCCGGCAACGACATCGAGAAGGCCACGAAGCTGGCCCGGGCGATGGTCACCGAGTACGGCATGACCGAGGCCCTCGGCGCGGTCAAGCTCGGCTCCGGCGACCACGAGCCGTTCCTCGGCATGAGCTACGGCGCCGGGTCCTCACGCGAGTACTCCGAGGAGGTCGCGGCCAAGGTGGACGCCGAGGTGGCGCGGCTGATCGCCAACGCCCACCAGGAGGCGTTCGACGTGCTGGAGGCCAACCGCGAGGTGCTCGACGAGCTGGTGCGCCAGCTCTTCGAGAAGGAGACCCTCGACAAGGAGCAGGTCGCGAAGATCTTCGAGCCGATGAAGCGCTGGCCGAAGCGTCCGGCCTGGACCGGGTCCGAGACCCGCAAGCCCAGCTCGATCCCTCCGGTGGACCCGCCCGAGCGGGTGCTCCCTCCGGAGCCCGCACCCGTCCCGGTGCCGGCGGGCGGCCCCGAGCAGCTGCCGCCGGGCTTCGGCTACGGCCAGCCGCCGTACGCGCAGCCGCCGATGGGGCAGCCGCCCATGGCGCAGCAGGGCTACCCGGGCCAGCCGCCCTACGGCGGATGGCCGCAGGGCGGTCCCTACCCGCCCCAGCCGCCGTCCGGCCAGGCCCCCTATGGCCAGGCCCCCTATGGCCAGGCCCCCTATGGCCAGGCTCCCTACGGTCAGCAGCCCGTGGCCGGCGACCCGCAGGGCAACGGTCACGGCGGGCACCCGTTCGCGCCGCCGCAGGCCCCGTCCACCGAATCCACCGGCAAGGACGGTGGCGCACAGGACAAGCCGGGAGCCTGAGGTGGGCATCGACCTGGAGCGGGTGGCGGCAGCCGTCCGCGAGATCCTGATCGGCGTCGGGGAGGACCCTGACCGCGACGGCCTGCGCGACACCCCGATGCGGGTGGCGAAGGCGTACGGCGAGATGTTCAGCGGGCTGCGGTCCGACCCGGCGGAGGTGCTCTCGACCACCTTCGACCTCGGACACGACGAGATGGTGCTGGTGCGTGACATCGAGGTGTGGAGCACGTGCGAGCACCACCTCCTGCCGTTCACCGGCGTGGCCCACGTCGGCTACATCCCCTCGCACGGACGCATCACCGGGCTCAGCAAGCTTGCGCGGCTCGTAGACGCCTTCGCCAAGCGGCCGCAGGTGCAGGAGCGCCTGACGTCCGAGGTGGCGGACGCCCTGGTCAAGCACCTCAGCCCGCAGGGCGTGATCGTGGTGATCGAGTGCGAGCACCTGTGCATGACGATGCGTGGCGTCCGCAAGCCCGGCGCGAAGACCGTCACCAGCGCCGTCCGCGGCGTGATGGCGAACCCCGCCACCCGCGCAGAGGCGATGAGCCTGATCATCGGCTGACGTCCCCACCCCCGCGTTTGCTGCCGATCGCAACTCCCGCTACCGGAATTCCGGTAGCGGGAGTTGCACTCGGGGGCGAACGCGGACCTGGGGGGCGGGCCGGGGTGGGGCGGCCGCGGGCCGCGGACGGGGGCGGACGGCGGGGAGCGGCCGGAGGAGCGGGCGAGGGTGGGGTTCGTTAGGCTTTCGCGGTGACCACGCTGCCGCAGCCCGGACGCACCCTGGTGATGGGCATCCTCAACGTCACCCCGGACTCGTTCTCCGACGGTGGCGAGTTCCTGGCCGTGGAGGCGGCGGTCGCGCACGGGCTGGCCCTGCACGCAGAGGGGGCCGACATCGTGGACGTGGGGGGCGAGTCCACCCGTCCCGGCGCCCAGCGCGCGGACGTGGAGACCGAACTCGCGCGGGTCGTCCCGGTCGTCGAGCGGCTCTCCGCCGCCGGCGTGCCGGTCTCGGTCGACACCATGCGCGCGGCGGTGGCCGCGGCGGCCGTCCACGCCGGCGCCGTGCTGGTGAACGACGTCTCCGGCGGGCTCGCGGACCCCGCGATGCTGCCGACCGTGGCCGACCTCAGGGCGTCGTACGTCGCCATGCACTGGCGCGGCCACTCGGAGACGATGTCCGACCTCGCCGTCTACGACGACGTCGTGGCCGACGTCTGTGCGGAGCTCTCCGGACGCCTCGCCGCCGCGCTCGCCGCGGGCATCCGGCGCGACCGGGTGGTCCTCGACCCGGGCCTCGGCTTCGCCAAGACAGCCGCGCACAACTGGGCCCTGCTGCGCCGGCTGGACGCCCTCGCGGCCCTCGGCCAGCCCCTGCTCGTGGGCGCCTCCCGCAAGCGCTTCCTCGGTGCCCTGCTCGCCGAGGGCGACGAGCCGCGCCCTGTCCGCGAGCGTGAGGACGCCGGCGTCGCCATCACGGCGCTGGTCGCGGCGGCCGGCGCCTGGGGCGTGCGGACGCACACGGCCCGGCCCCACCGGGACGCGATCGCCGTCGCCGGGCGCCTGGCGACGGAGCCCCAGCGGGAGGGACGCGCCGGACGGTAGGGTCGGCGCAGAGGAGGTGGCTGCATGGACCGTCCCGACCAGATCAGGTTGACCGGCCTGGAGGTGACCGCGCGCCACGGCGTGTACGCGGAGGAGAAGGTCACTCCGCAGCTGTTCGTGATCGACCTGTGCTGCAGCCTGCGTCCCCGTCCCGACACCGACGACCTGGCCACCACCGTCGACTACTCCGAACTCGCGCAGCGGGTCGCCCGCGTCGCCGGGGAGGGATCGCTCGACCTGATCGAGACCCTCGCCGAGCGGGTCGCCCAGACCTGCCTGGCCGAGGACCTCGTCGCGGCGGTCGAGGTGACCGTCCACAAGCCGCAGGCGCCGCTGCCGGTCCCGGTGGCGGACGTCGCCGTCAGCATCACCAGGAGGAAGCCCGCATGACCTACCTCGACGTCGACACCCTGTCCGGCATGGCGCCGCTGAGGGTCGCGGTGTTCTCCCTGGGGTCGAACCTCGGTGACCGCTTCGAGTACCTCCAGGGCGCCGTCGGCGCCCTGCGCGCCACCCCCGGCCTGAAGATCACCGGCGTGTCCTCGGTCTACGAGACCACGCCCGTCGGGCTGGTCGAACAACCCGACTTCCTGAACATCGTGGTGGTCACCGAGTCCACCCTGCCGTCCATGGTGATGCTCGAGCGCGCCCTGGCGATCGAGGACGCGTACTCGCGCGTCCGCGTCGTGCCCGGGGGGCCGCGCACCGTCGACGTCGACCTGATCGCTGTCGGCGACCGGGTGCTGAACGGCGAGAACCTCACGCTTCCCCATCCGCGGGCCCACGAGCGGGCGTTCGTGCTGGCGCCCTGGCTCGAGGTCGAGCCGGACGCGGAGCTGGTCGGGCACGGCCGGGTGGCCGACCTGCTCGCCGGGCTGGACGCCACCGGCGTGCGCCGGCGTGACGACCTCCGGGTGGAGTGATGCCCCCGTCCGATCGCAGCCCGGGGACGGTGCGACCGACCGGCTGGCAGGCGGTCGGCGTGGCCGTGGTGGTCGGCGCCGGCGTCGGCTGGTCGCTGTTCACCGCCCTGGACAAGTTCGGGGCGGAGCTGCCGCGCCTCCCGCTGATGGTCACCCTGGCGATCGCCGTCCTCGCCGCCGTGGTGGGGACGCAGGCCGTGCTGGCCCACCGGATGATCCAGGTGCGGCGCCAGCCCGTCGCCCCCGGACGCGCGGTCGCCCTCCTCGTGCTGGGCAAGTCCTGCCTGCTGGCCGGTGCGGGGCTCGCCGGCGGCTATGCCGCGGTGGCGGCCTACTTCTGGTCGCGCCTGGAGGCCAGCCTGCCCCGGGAGATCGTCGTGAGTTCCGCCGCGGCCGTGGTGGCCAGCGTCGCGCTCGGCGTCGCCGGCGCGTTCCTCGAACGTGCGTGCCGAATTCCGGGTCCCCCGGACGAGGACGCCACGCCGCCCGACATTCCGGGAAGTGCGGATACCCCTAGCTAGACTCCGGGGCGTGAATACCGCCGTCACGCCGAGAAAAGCGAATCCTTCCCCGCTGCGCCGTTACGCGTGGCTCTCGTTGCTCTCCACGGCCGTCGTCGCAGTTGCCGCCGCTTTCGGCGGGGTCTGGATGGTTCGTGCAGGGGTCGCGGTTGCCGTGATCGGTGGCTTCCTCGCCTGTGGTTTCGCCTGGCGCGAACTCCGGGTGACGCGAACCACGATGATGGCCCAGCAGTCCGCCGATTCCCGGCGGGCTGGGGAGAAGCTGCACGCCGAGCGCGTCCAGCACGTCCGGCTGCTCCAGGTGCTCCAGGCCCGCAACGGCGAGCTGCGCAGCAAGCTGACGATGTCCCGGGCGGAGTCCGCCCGGCTGGCGCAGGAGGCCGCCCAGCTGCGCGGCGACAAGGCCGCGCTCCAGGTGCAGCTCTCCGAGCACCAGGCCGCGGCGGAGGCGGAGGTCCTTGCCCTGCCGCGCCGGGTCTCCGGACGCGGTGACGCGGTCGACCTGTGGGACGGCGACGCCGCCCCCACCGTGGTCGAACTGCAGGCGCTGGCCAACCCGCCGGAGTTCCCCGGCGAGCAGCGCCAGCACGCCTGAGCCCCCTCCCGAGCGCGACGGGGCACGCCGGTGCAATAGTGCTTATCCGCGCCCGGTGATGCCCTGATTCCCGGCGTGCGGAATTGGGTGCCGGCGTCCCCGCGATTCGATCGGTGAGGCCCGGTGGCTCCGCCGGCGCAGGCGTGGGGTTTGCGCGGCGATAAATGGGGAATAGACCCCGGTCAGTTTGCGGGAAGTGCACCCAGGTATATGCTGGCGTCGCTATTGGGGCAGCCAATAACCAAGTCGCGCTGCGACGACTTCTTCGAAAGGACCGACATGGCCAAGCGGGTGCAGGTCATCCACACTGACGACATCGATGGGAGCGAAGCCGCCGAGACGATCGCCTTCGCCCTCGACGGAATCAACTACAGCATCGATCTCTCCACAGAGAACGCCAAGAAGCTGAGGGACGCATTTGCGCCCTTCATCGCCGCCGGCGAGCGCGACCGGAACAGTTCCGCCCGTCGCGCCGGCTCCAGCCGCCGTAAGTCCTCCGGCACCGCCGCCACGGATATCCGCGCCTGGGCAGCAGCCCAGGGAATGCAGGTCTCCGCGCGTGGCCGCGTCTCCGCCGAGGTCCGCGAGGCCTACGAGCGCGCTCACAGCTGACCCGGAGAAGTCGCAGCAACCCGCCCTTCCGCCCCCGGCTCGCATCGTCGAGCCGGGGGCGGGCTGCGTCCACCGGCCGGGCAGTGGACGGGTCCGCCGCACCGATTGAGCCGCGGGCGAACAGCGGAACGAATGGGTGGGGGCCTGCGTTGACTAAGCTGAAGAGGCGAGCCAGGCCGGAATCCACCGATTCACGCTGCGCTTGCTCCGCCGGAATGAAGGAGTCCCAGCATGTTCGATCGGTTCACCGACCGCGCCAGGCGAGTCATCGTGCTCGCCCAGGACGAGGCGCGCATGCTCAACCACAACTACATCGGCACGGAGCACCTGCTGCTCGGTCTCATCCACGAGGGTGAGGGCGTGGCGGCCAAGGCGCTGGAGTCCATGGGCATCTCGCTCGAGGCCGTGCGCGAGCAGGTCGAGGAGATCATCGGCCAGGGCCAGCAGGCCCCGACCGGCCACATCCCCTTCACCCCACGGGCGAAGAAGGTGCTCGAGTTCTCGATGCGCGAAGCGCTCCAGATCAACCATCCCTACATCGGCACCGAGCACATCCTGCTCGGCCTCATCCGCGAGGGCGAGGGGGTCGCGGCCCAGGTGCTGATCAAGCTCGGCGCCGATCTCAACCGCGTCCGCAACCAGGTGCTCCAGCTCCTGTCCGGCTACCAGGGCAAGGAGGCGGCCACGTCCGGGGCGCCCGAGGCCGGCCAGTCGGCCGCAGCGGCGACGATCCTCGACCAGTTCGGACGCAACCTCACCCAGGCCGCCCGCGAGAACAAGCTCGACCCGGTCATCGGGCGCGAGAAGGAGATCGAGCGGGTGATGACGGTGCTGTCGCGCCGCACCAAGAACAACCCGGTGCTGATCGGCGAGCCCGGCGTGGGCAAGACAGCTGTCGTCGAGGGCCTGAGCCAGGCAATCGTGCGCGGCGACGTCCCCGAAACCCTGCGCGACAAGCAGATCTACACCCTCGACCTGGGTGCGCTGGTGGCCGGCTCCCGGTACCGCGGCGACTTCGAGGAGCGCCTGAAGAAGGTACTCAAGGAGATCAAGACCCGCGGCGACGTGGTGCTCTTCATCGACGAGATCCACACCCTGGTGGGTGCGGGGGCTGCCGAGGGAGCCATCGACGCGGCCTCGATCCTGAAGCCCATGCTGGCCCGGGGCGAGTTGCAGACCATCGGCGCGACCACGCTCGACGAGTACCGCAAGTACATCGAGAAGGACGCGGCCCTGGAGCGGCGGTTCCAGCCGATCCAGGTGGCCGAGCCGTCCATCGCGCTGACGATCGACATCCTGCGCGGCCTGCGCGACCGGTACGAGGCGCACCACCGGATCACCATCACCGACGGCGCGCTCACCGCCGCCGCCCAGATGGCCGACCGGTACATCTCGGACCGCTTCCTGCCCGACAAGGCGATCGACCTGATCGACGAGGCGGGCGCGCGGCTCCGGATCCGTCGCATGACCGCCCCGCCCGACCTGCGCGAGTTCGACGAGCGGATCGCCGCCGTCCGGCTCCAGAAGGAGGCCGCGATCGACGCCCAGGACTTCGAGTTGGCCGCCCGGCTGCGTGACGACGAGCGCAAGCTCACCATCGCCCGCGCGGAGAAGGAGGAGGCCTGGAAGCTCGGCGACTCCGACATGCCGGCGGAGGTCGACGAGGAGGCGATCGCCGAGGTGCTGTCCAGCTCCACCGGCATCCCGGTCTTCAAGCTGACCGAGGAGGAGTCCTCGCGGCTGATGAAGATGGAGGAGGAGATCGGCAAGCGCTACATCGGCCAGCACGACGCGGTCAAGGCGCTCGCCCGCTCGATCCGGCGCACCCGCGCCGGGCTGAAGGACCCGAAGCGTCCCAGCGGTTCGTTCATCTTCGCCGGCCCGTCGGGCGTGGGGAAGACCGAGCTCACCAAGGCGCTGACCGAGTTCCTGTTCGGTGACGAGGACGCCCTGATCACCCTCGATATGAGCGAATACTCCGAGAAGCACACCGCCTCGCGGATGTTCGGTTCGCCGCCCGGATATGTGGGCTACGAAGAGGGCGGCCAGCTCACCGAGAAGGTGCGCCGCAAGCCCTTCAGCGTGGTGTTGTTCGACGAGATCGAAAAGGCCCACCCGGACATCTTCAACTCGTTGCTCCAGATCCTCGACGAAGGTCGCCTGACCGACGCCCAGGGTCGCGTGGTCGACTTCAAGAACACGGTGATCGTGATGACCACCAACCTGGGCACGCGCGACATTTCCAAGTCGGTCAACCTCGGCTTCAGCCAGAGTTCCGACGAGGCCGGAAGCTACGAAAAGATGAAGGCGAAGGTGTCGGACGAGCTGAAGCAGCACTTCCGTCCCGAGTTCCTGAACCGCGTGGACGAGATCGTGGTGTTCCACCAGCTCACCAACGCCGATATCGAGCGCATCGTCGACCTGATGGTGTCCGAGATCGAGGTCCGGCTGAAGGACCGCGACATGGGCATCGAGCTCACCCCTGCCGCGAAGGCGCTGATCGCCAAGCGCGGGTTCGACCCGGTGCTCGGCGCCCGTCCGCTGCGTCGCGCGATCCAGCGCGACATCGAGGACATCCTCGCCGAGAAGATCCTGTTCGGCGACGTGCACTCCGGCGAGATCGTGGTGGTGGACGTCGCGCCCGAGGGCTCGGAAATGGCCTTCACCTTCAACGGTGTGGCCAAGGCGCCGCTGCCGGACACGGCTGATCTCGGCCAGTCCAGCTGACCCGAGACGGACGAGGGCCCGACCAGGTGATGGTCGGGCCCTCGTCGCGTCCGGGGAGGCGTCGGCCGGTCTACGGCCCGAAGGTGGCCAGCGCGCCGATCATCAGCAGGACCAACAGCACGCCGAGGCCCAGCAGGGCCGTGCCGATGATGCCGAGGACCAGCCCGGCGGTGAGCATGCCGCTGGGGCGCCAGCGCGCCGGGTCGTAGGACATCTCCCTGCGACCGCGGGCGGCGAGGTACCAGGCGATCGGGGCCAGCGGGCCGAAGGCCACGATGCCCAGGATCCCCAGCACCATGGAGATGGCCGCGTTGGGGTGCGGGGACGCCGGCGCGCCCCGGTAGCCGTAGTCGTGGGCGACCGGGTCGATGATCGCCGGCTGCCACGCCTGTCCGGCGTAGCCGCTCGCGGCGTACGTGGGGTACGGCTGGTTCCCGATGCTGGCGGCGGGGCCGTTCGGCTCGGGGTAGGCGTCCGCGTACGGCGGCTGCGCGTAGGTGGCCGCGGGACGGGTGGGTGCCACGGTGGGCGGCGCCGTCCACGACGGGGCGGGACGGGGGTAGTCGGCCGGCGCGCCGTACCCGCCGACGGAGGGCTGCGCGGGGAAGGCCGGCCCGGCAGGAGCGGGCGGCGCCGGAGCCACGGGGGCCGGAGCCGCCGGGACAGAAGGGATCGGCTGGGTTGCCACGATGTCGGGGAGCGGGCGGGTGGGCTCGGCGGCCCGCTCCTGGCCGAGGCCGGGGCCCGAGGCCCAGGGGTCGACGGTGGCCATCGGGTCGACGAGCGTCTCCTCCGGCAGCGGCGGGAGGGCGGGCTGGGCGAAGCCGGCGTCGGGTACCAGCGGGATCGTCTGCTCCGCCGGGCTGCCGCCTGCCTGGCCGGCGTTGGTGTCGGTCATTCGTCACTCCGCGAATCGGTCTGTGGTCGGACCCACGCTACCCGGTCCGTGCTCGGCGCAGGCAGCCCTGCCCCGGCGTGGTGCGGCCGGGCCGGGCGCCCGGCAACCTAGCCTGAGGCCATGGGTTCGCTGTTCCATCCGGTCGGCTCCCAGCCGGCCTGGGTCTACTGGGCGCGGCGCGGCGCCCTGGTGCTGGCAGCGGTGGCGCTGATCGCGGCCGGCATCTGGGTGTTCCGCCCGCAGGCGCCCGGCCCCGTCGCGGCCGAACCGGCCGGCCCGAGTGCCCCGGTCACCACCGCGCCGACGCCGACAGAATCGGCCTCACCGAGCGCCTCGCCGACGCCGTCCGGGCCGCTGGCCTGCGACGCCACGAACTCGAGCCTCACGCTCGCCGGCTACCAGAAGGTGAAGCAGGACGCGCAGCAGCCGTTCCGGCTGGCCGTGACGAACAACGGCGGCGACCCCTGCGTGCTCAACCTCTCGGCCTCCACCCTCAGCCTGACCGTGACCAGCGGCACCGACCGCATCTGGACCACCGAGCACTGCGCGAAGTGGGTGCCGACCCACAAGACGACCCTGAAGTCGAAGAAGTCCTACGAGTTCAGCATCACCTGGCCGGTGGCGCGGTCCGCGGCCGGCTGCAAGACGGCCAAGGCTGTGCTGGGGACGGGCACCTACGTGGCCTCGGCCGCCTTCGCGGACAACGCCAAGGCGCGCCAGGTGTTCGTGGTCAGCAAGGCCTCCTGAGCCCGGTCACGCCCCGGGTTCGAGCCAGCCGCCGTCGAGCACGGTGAAGCGGGGGCGGACGCCGTCGGCCCGCTCCGGCGCACCGCCGCGCTGACGAAGGCCGAGCATGCTGAGCGCGGCCGCGACGCTGGCCGCCTCGACCACCTGGATGCCCTGCACGCGCGTGCTCACCCCGGGCGGGACGATGGCCACCGGGAACCCCAGGCGCGCCGCCTCGGCGAGGCGGCGGTCGAGGCCGGGCACACGGCGCAGCTCGCCCGACAGCCCGACCTCGCCCAGGGCGACCAGCGGGCGGTCGAAGGCGTGGTCCTGGGCGGCTGAGGCGACCGCGATGGCCGTGGCCAGGTCGGTGGCGGGGTCGGAGATCCGCGCCCCGCCCACGGTGGAGACGTAGACCTCCCTCGTGTGCAGGCGCACGCCGGCCCGCCGCTGGAGGACGGCGAGGATCATCGCCACGCGGGTGCCCTCCACGCCGTGGGTGACCCGTCGTGGCACCGGCGCGGCGCTCGGGGCGACGAGGGCCTGCACCTCGGTGAGCAGGGGACGGCGTCCCGCGAGCGAGATCGTCAGGCAGGTGCCCGGCGTCGGCTCGCCGTGGTGGGACGTGAACAGCCCGCTGGGGTCGGTGACCTCCCGGATCCCCGACTCCACCATCTCGAAGCAGCCCACCTCGTCGGCCGGGCCGAACCGGTTCTTGGTGGCCCGCAGCATCCGGAAGCCCCCGTTGCGGTCGCCCTCGAAGGACAGCACGACGTCGACGAGGTGCTCCAGCGTGCGTGGGCCGGCGACCGTGCCCTCCTTGGTGACGTGCCCGATCAGCACCACCGGCATGCCGCGCCGCTTGGCCACCCGCACCAGCGCAGCGGTGACCTCCTTGACCTGGGCGACCCCGCCCGCGACCGCGTCCACCTCGGGCACCTGCACGGTCTGCACCGAGTCGAGCACCAGCAGTTCGGGCTCCAGCTGTTCGACGTGGCCGAGCACGGTCCCCAGGTCGTCCTCCGCCGCGAGGTACAGCCCCTCGACCACCGCGGAGGTGCGCTCGGCCCGCAGCCGCACCTGGGCCGCCGACTCCTCTGCCGTGATGTAGAGGGTGCGCCGCCCCGTCCGTGCCCAGCGGTTGGCCACCTCGAGCAGGAGGGTGGACTTGCCCACACCCGGTTCGCCGGCCAGCAGGATCACCGCCCCTGGCGTGATCCCTGCTCCCAGCACCCGGTCGAGCTCGCCGATGCGGGTGGGGACGGCGCGGGCGTCGTCGAGCGGGACGCGCCCGATCGGGAGCGCGGACTCCGTCGGGGCGGAGGAGGCGACGCGGGTGGTGGTGGGTGCCCCGGACTGCGCGACGCTGCCCCACGCCTGGCACTCCCCGCAGCGCCCGACCCAGCGCGGGGCCGTCCAGCCGCACTCGGAGCAGCGGTAGGGGGCACTCGCGTTCTTCGCCATGGGCCCCACGCTAGGGGCGGGCACTGACAGTGCTGTGCCCGGGCGAGGACGCTAGATCTTGATCTTGCCGTTCGGCGTGATGAAGGTGGCCGACATGATGCCCGGCTGGCCGTTCTGCGAGCTGAACTTGATGCGGACGCCGTCGAACTCGTCGCCGACCTCGTGGCCGAGCCACTCCTCCACGCGCGAGCGGCTGCCGGAGATCTCGATCCGGTCGAGCCGGATGTCGCCCTTCAGCGCGCTCGGGAGCACGGACGGGTCGGAGTCCCACTTGATGAAGTACGGCAGCTGCGGGTCGCTGATGAGGCCCTTGACCCCGAGCTGGCGCCACTCGAGCAGGCGGCCGTCGGGGAAGTGGCGGGAGCCGGTGACGGCCTCTCGCTCGAGCCGCTCCTCGAAGGGGGCGAGGTCGTCGACGGACACCACCCAGCCGAGCCAGCCGCCGCCCATCTCCGAGCGCGCGCGCACGGCCTGGCCGAACGCGGCCTTCTCCGCCGCGGGGTGCTCCAGCACTTCGACGACCTCGAGATAACGGTCATCGGCCAGCGGGAGGATGTGGTTACGGGTGCCGAACCTGGGGTGGAAACCGCCGTCGCGGAACCGCTCACCGAGCAGGGCACCGAGACGCTCGGTCTCCGCGGCAAGCCCGGCCGATCCCACCGCGAAGGTCAGATGATCGACGTGCATGCCCCCATTGTGACGATCTGCCTTTCCAGACGCGAATCGGGGCGGGGCCGTCCCACGCGGACGGACCCCGGCGGGCCCCGTCGACGCCGCCTACCATGGACGCGTGCCGCACCGACCAGCCCCTTCGCCGCGGGTGCTGCTGTCGACGTCCTCGGTCTACCCGGAGTCGACCGCCGCGGCGTTCAGCCTCGCGCGGGAGCTGGGCTACGACGGCCTGGAGCTCATGGTGGGCACCGACCCCACGTCCGCGGATGTGGACGCGGTCGAACGCCTGTCCGACTACCACGAGGTGCGGGTGCACGCAGTGCACGCGCCCACGCTGCTGCTCACCCAGCGCGTGTGGGGCCCCGACCCCTGGGAGAAGCTCGACCGGGCGGCGATGGCGGCCCACCAGCTGGGGGCGGACGTGGTCGTCGTGCACCCGCCGTTCCGGTGGCAGCGCGGCTACGCGTCCGGCTTCACCGAGGGGGTGCGGCGGCTCGAGGCCACCACCGGCATCACGATCGGGGTGGAGAACATGTACCCATGGAGGGGTCCGGGCGGCGGTGACGTCCGCGCCTACTCGCCCAGCTGGGACGTGTCGCAACTCGACTGCGAGCACCTCACCCTCGACCTGTCCCACGCGGCCACGGCCCGGCAGTCGTCGGTCGAGCTGGTGCGCGACTGGGGCGAGCGCCTCGCGCACGTGCACCTCACCGACGGCACCAACGGCGCAGCGGACGACCACCTGCTGCCCGGGGAGGGCGACCAGGACGCCGCCGGCGTGCTCGCCGAGCTCGCGGCCCTCCGTTTCGGCGGGCACGTCGTCGTCGAGGTGGGCACCCGCGGGCTGACCCGCGCCGAGCGCCGCACCGCCCTCGCCGGCAGCCTCGCCTTCGCCCGTGAGCACCTGGCGTCCCCGGTCGGGCAGGCACGGTGAGCGGCGACACCGCACCGACAGCGGTCCTGCCGGCCACCGACCGCGTCCGGCCCGGGATCGAGCTGCTGCTGGTGCTCGGCGTCTCGCTCGGGCAGTCGGCGGTCTACTCGGTGCTGTCGATCATCGAGAAGCTGACCCGCGGCCAGGCGCTGAACCAGCAGACCACCACGATCAACAACCAGGTGGTTCCCGACCGTCCCTGGCTCGACCTCGCCTACCAGCTGGCCGGCATCGCGTTCCCGCTCGTGCCGGCGCTGCTGGCGCTCTACCTGCTCCAGCGCACCGCCGACCGTCACGCGATCGGCTTCGACCTGCGCCGGCCGCGCTTCGACCTCGGCTGGGGCTTCGCCCTGGCCGCGGCGATCGGCATCCCCGGCCTCGGCCTGTACCTGGTTGCGCGGACGTTCGGCCTCAACACGACGGTCGCCCCCGCGAATCTCGGCGAGAACTGGTGGACGGTGCCCGTGCTCATCGGCGCAGCCGCGATGAACGCCGTGCTCGAGGAGGTCGTGATCGTCGGCTTCTGGTTCGTGCGCGCCCGGCAGCTCGCCTGGCCGATGTGGGTGGTGCTGCTCACCTCGGCGCTGGTGCGGGGCAGCTACCACCTCTACCAGGGCTTCGGCGGCTTCGTCGGCAACATCGTGATGGGCGTGGTGTTCGGCCTTGCCTACCTCCGGTTCAAACGGGTGGGCCCGCTCGTGGCCGCCCACTTCCTGCTGGACCTGGTGGCGTTCGTCGGTTACTCGCTGCTGGCCCCGTACGTCGACTGGCTGTAGTTCCCCTGCGCCGCGGGTGCCGGTGGCTACGCTCTCCCCATGGGACCGTCCTTCGCCTTCATGGGCGTCTTCATGGTGCTGTTCTTCGTGGTGTTCGCCGTTGTGCTCGGCACGATCGTCCTCGCCGTGGTGAAGAGCGTCCGGCAGTCGGCGCGCAACCAGGCATCGCCCGAGGTCAGCGCGGTGGCGGCGATCGTCGACAAGAGGATCGAGACCTCCGGCGGGGGCGAGTCCACGGTGACCCAGCGGCACTACATCTCGTTCGAGCAGCCCGGCGGCGAGCGCTTCGAACTGGAGGTCCCGGCCGGCGAGTACGGGCTGCTGGTCGTGGGTGACCGGGGGACGGTGACCATGAAGGGCACCCAGTACCGGGGGTTCGCCCGCGAGATCATGCGCTGAACCGGTCTCACGCCCGGCACGCGCAACCGCGAGGACGGGACCCGGCTTCGGTAGGCTGCTGGCCATGCGTGTTGGAGTGTTTGGGGCGACCGGCCAGGTCGGTGGCGTGATGCGGACCCTGCTGGCGGAGCGCGACTTCCCGGTGGACGAGATCCGGTTCTTCTCCTCGGCCCGTTCGGCCGGCCAGGCGCTGGCCTGGAAGGGCGGCGAAGTGATCGTGGAGGACACCGCCACGGCGGACTTCTCCGGGCTCGACCTGGCGCTGTTCTCGGCCGGTGCGACGATGTCGCGCGAGTTCGCGCCGCGGGTCGCCGCCGCAGGGGCGATCGTGGTCGACAACTCCTCCGCGTGGCGCAAGGACCCCGACGTCCCGCTGGTGGTCTCCGAGGTGAACCCGGAGGACGCGGTGAACCCGCCCAAGGGCATCATCGCGAACCCGAACTGCACCACGATGGCCGCGATGCCGGTGCTCAAGCCGCTGCACGACGCCGCCGGGCTCCAGCGGCTCGTGGTGGCGACCTACCAGGCCGTCTCCGGTTCGGGGGCGAAGGGCGTCCTTGCGCTGGCGAACCAGACCGCCGCGGCCGTGGATCCCGCACGACTCGCCCTGGACGGCTCGGCCGTGCCGGCCGGCGACCCGGCGCCGTACGTGAAGCCGATCGCCTTCAACGTGATCCCCCTGGCCGGGTCGATCGTCGACGACGGCAACCTCGAGACCGACGAGGAGCAGAAGCTTCGCCACGAGTCGCGCAAGATCCTGCACATCCCCGACCTGCTGGTGGCCGGCACCTGCGTCCGCGTCCCGGTGTTCACCGGGCACAGCCTCAGCATCCACGCCGAGTTCGCGGAGGAGATCAGCGTCACCCGGGCCACCGGCCTGCTGGCCACGGCGCCCGGCGTCGTGCTGACCGACGTGCCGAACCCGCGCGAGGCCGCCGGGACGGACCCGAGCTACGTCGGCCGGATCCGCTCCGACCAGTCGGTGCCGGGCGGACGCGGCCTGGTGCTGTTCGTCACCAGCGACAACCTGCGCAAGGGAGCGGCGCTCAACGCCGTCCAGATCGCGGAACTGGTCGCGCGATGACCAGGCTGGCGGTCATCGGCGCCGGCGTGATGGGGGAGACCCTGATCGCCGGGCTGCTGCGCGCGGGCTGGGAGCCGGGCCAGATCACGGCGTCCGACCGCCACGCGCCCCGGCTGGCCGAGATGGAGAACCGGCACCACATCCACACCGCGGACACGGCTCAGGCCTGCGCCGACGCCGACACCGTGGTGATCGTGGTCAAGCCCCAGGACTCCGGTGAGGTGCTGCCCGTGGTGGGCGCTGCGATCCGGCCGGGAACGCTCGTCGTCTCGCTGTGCGCGGGTCTGTCCACCGGCCAGATCGAGGCCGCGATGCCCGAGGGCACCGCCGTCGTCCGGGTGATGCCGAACACGCCGGCCCAGGTCGACGAGGGCATGGCCGCCATCTCTGCCGGCAGTTCGGCGACGGCGGAGAACCTCCAGCACGTGACCGACCTGATGTCGGCGGTCGGCAAGGTGGTCACCGTCCCGGAGAAGTACCAGGACGCGGTGACCGCGATCTCCGGCTCCGGGCCCGCCTACCTGTTCTTCGTGGTCGAGGCGATGATCGACGCCGGCGTGATGCTCGGCCTGCCCCGCGACATCTCCACCACGCTGGTCGTGCAGACCATGTACGGCTCGGCCAAGCTGCTGGCCGATTCCGGTGAGCACCCGACCGTGCTGCGGGAACGGGTCACCTCACCGGGCGGGACGACCGCGGCCGCGCTGCGCGAGCTCGAGGACCACCGGGTCAAGGCGGCCTTCATGACCGCGATGGAAGCCGCCAGGGACCGCAGCCGGGCACTGGCGTCTTCGTGACCGCGTCCGGCGCGGCACCGTTCTGGCTGACGGTGTTCCTGGACTACCCCGCCGGTGAGTTCGACGCCGGGGTGGGCTTCTGGCGCGCCGCGACAGGCTACGCGCTGTCCGTCCCCCGCGGGGAGGCGGGGGAGTTCGCGACGCTCGTCCCGCCGTCCGGCGACGACTTCCTGAAGGTCCAGCGACTCGGCGACGGGGCCACCCGGCTGCACCTGGACGTGCACGTGGACGACCCGTGGACGAGGGCGGAGGCGCTCGAAGCCGCCGGTGGGGAGCTCGTGGAGGAGTCCCCGCACGGCTACGTGGTGATGCGGTCGCCGGCGGGCTTCACGTTCTGCCTGGTGCGGCACCCCTCGTCCCGCGTCGCGCCGGTGACCCGGTGGCCGGCGGGGCACCACAGCCGGGTGAGCCGGTTCTGCCTGGACGTGCCCCGCAAGCGGTACGCCGAGGAGGTCGCGTTCTTCCAGGAACTGCTCGGTGGGGAGTGGGTCGAGGTGGACGAGCCGGAGACCGCGCTGCGTCCGGCCGCCGGCTGGCCCCTGGACGTCCGCCTCCAGCCCGCGGAGGTCGCCAGCACGGTGACCTCGCACCTGCACATCGCCACCGACGACCTCGCCGCGGAGGTGGAGCGGCTGGAGTCCTCCGGCGCCCGCGCGCGCGCCGTGCGGACGGGGAAGGCGATCCTCGAGGCCCCCGGGGGCTCCGCGCTCTGCGTGGTCGAGATCTCGGCGGACGAACTGCCGTGAGCGTCGGCGGCCTGTTCGTCGGACTGGCCACGCTCGATGTCGTCCAGCGCGTGGACCGGCTGCCCGGGGCCGACGAGAAGACCGTCGCCGGGGAGTCGTGGCTGGCCGCCGGGGGGCCGGCGGCGGTGGCGGCCATCGCGTTCGCCGCGCTCGGCGGGCACGCCCGGCTGTGGACCGCGATCGGCACCTCCCCTGCGGGGCGGCTCGTCGCGGCCGACCTGGCCTCGGCCGGGGTCGAGGTGGTCGACGTCGCCCCGCCGGGCTTCGAACTGGCCCCGTCCACGGTGCTGCTCGGGGCCGGCTCCGGCGAGCGGGCCGTGGTGAGCGGCTCCGGGCGTCAGGTGGCCTTCGGGAAGATCGCGGGCCCCGACCTGTCCGGGGTGGACGTCGTCCTGGTCGACGGCCACCACGAGCCGTTGTGCCGCTCGGCAGCGCTGGCCGCGGGGTCCGTGCTGGTGGTGGTGGACGCGGGCTCCCACAAGCCGGTGTTCGACGACGTGTTCGCGTTCGCCACGGACGTGATCTGCTCGGCGGACTACGTGCATCCGGCCGGACTGGCCCCCCGCGAGCTGCTCGCGTCCGGGCCGCGGCTGGTGGCGGTGAGCAACGGCGGCTCGCCGCTGGAGTGGTGGACGGCGGAGGCGTCCGGAACCGTGGTTCCCGAGCCGGTGGCCGCCGTCGACACGGTCGGCGCGGGCGACGTGCTGCACGGCGCGTACTGCCACGGGCTGGCGTCCGGACGGGATCGGGTGGCCGCCCTTGAGCGTGCGGTGGCGGCGGCCACGGAACGCGTCCGGCACCTGGGGCCGTTCGCGTGGCGCGCTGCGCTGTGAGTGGGAATCACCCCGTGGTGGGCGGGCGGCCCGACGGCATTGTCGAACCTCGCTAGTTGCGAATCTGCCCAATGTGTCGCATCACACGGACGGGGCCTAGGGCGCGAGTGACCAGCTGACGCTCCGCTTGCCGCCGAAGAGTTCGGAGACCTTGCGATTCCCGCACTCCATCGAAAGCGTGGCCGCTCTTGTTCCGGCGACGGCAAGCGACAACCGCACATGCAAAACGGTGGTATGTGCGAAGTCGTCTATCGACAAGTCGGGGAACTGCCACACGCCATTAATCTCGGCAACGCCAGGGCCCCGCAGTTCTATGCCGTCCGGCCACAATATGGCCCCTCGGTGCTGTCCCGCTAATTCCTTTGGGGAGAACCAAAAGACCTCTCCGAGGCTACGCTCTATGCCGCCACCCGCGAGCTCAATCGACATTTGGTGGTGTGGCATGAATACCTGCGCGTCTCGCGAGCATTCGAAGTAGATGCGCGCGCTGAAGGACATCTGCATCGGCGAGGATGTCTTCGAGTATGGGTCGACGGACGGCTCGCTAAGGCTTAGCCTCCCCTCGAGTGCATACAAGGTCGGCACGAGCGAGGGCTCGTAGAGGAGGCGCAATAGCTCGTGACGGAATGCGCTCCTCGTCCGCGTTCCGTCGCGCATTGGCACCTCCCGCTCGGAGCGACCTGCGTTTGCCAGCTTAATAACGTAGGGCGCTCGGTCCGACAAGAACCGTAGCGCCATCACAACCTCATTTTCCGAAACGTGGACTGCGCACTGCTGAACCAACTGGGGGCTAACTTCGTCAAAATGCGCCTGCATTTGCGACCACCATGTCGCAGGGTCAACATTCCCAATCGGAAAGGTCTTCCCGGTTTCGTCAATGCCAATGATGTAAGTGAGGTACTCTCCAGCGACCCTGTTTGCGGCCCCGGCGAGTTGCCGTGCCTTCTCAGGGTCCGGCCAGTCCCGCTTGAGTTCGATGCGGTCGTCTTCCATTGGTGAACCGGCGCGGAGCGCGTTGACCACGGCCACAACGCTTGCTTCAAACTGGGCTGTCTGCATGCCGGTATCATCGTGGATCCCGGCCGCCTTCTGGCCACTTGGCATGAACTGGCAACCTCGCAAGTCGCAATACGCCCGCTTCCACCCACGCCCGAGGGCCGCACGCGAAGGCATTGAAGACGCCCACTTTCGGGCGAACTGGCGGGGGGCGTTTTCGTCGACCCTCGCCAGGTGCGGACATTGCCGACGGTGCGTGTGGGCTGAAGCGGGTTCGCCTATCTGGGTCCGATCATGGCTGCACCGCTTGACGGAAACCCTACGCTTGGTGCGTGGGAGGTTCATCTGTGACTGGTCGACCGGCCATCCCCGAAGCTATCAAACGAGCTGTCAGGAAGCGCTGCCATTTTGGATGCGTCTTCTGCGGCTGCCCGGTCTACCATTACGACCATATAATCGAATACTCGGTTGTGAAGAAGCACGAGGAGCACAACATCACGCTTCTTTGCCCGACCCACCACCAACACAAGACATCTGGTCGTCTGAGCACTGCCAGGGTCCAGGCGCAATCATTATCGCCTCACAACAGTGGTCGACAGATGACCGGCCAAACGAGCAATTACTACGATCTGAGTCATCTTTCGGTCGGGTTTAGCACAGTGCGTATCGTTTCCGACCTGATAAAGGATCCGGCGCGCAAGCGAGTGGACGCGATCAATGTAGACGGGGGCACGGTCTTCGGTGTACGCAAGGATGCGACTGGCCATCTCGGGCTAATGGTACGGCTCTGCACGCGAGACAACCTGCCGTTTCTACTGATCAGGAATGGTGAGATGAGGATCTCGACCGGCGTCTGGGATGCGAGCATGTCTGGATCGAGACTGATTCTTCGCAATTCCGGTCAGCGGGTCCTTGTAGAGATGAAGCTCGACCCTACGGACATCGAGCTCGTCCGAGGCGATTTCTGGGCAAATGGTTACCATTTCACAGTGACGAACCAGCAGGGCTTGAAGAATGAGAACGATGACTTCTTCGTGTCGGGCGTTAGCTTGGAGGGTGCTGGCTGCGCATTCTTTGCGGGCGAGCGGATATTTGTACCCTCTCCTGTGTTTATGTTTGGAAGCCATAACAATCGGTTCGGCCTATCTAGGGATGATCCCGGCCTGCAGGCATTCGCAAAGATCAGGGCGATGGGTCTGGGATGACCCTGTGCCCATGCGACGGCGATGAGCGAGGCGGCGGCTCGGCCGGTGCGCTTGACTTGAACTAGCAACACAACTCGTCGGGGCTGCGTGGTGGGGTGGAGCCGGTCGGGGCGGGCGTTCCCACCCCCGGCGTGGCGGGCGGCGAGGGGTCCCCGGCCGCCCGAGCGGAGCGAGGGCGGTTGGGGGCCGCCCGACGGGCCAGAACGCCCGGACCGGCGGGCTTGAGGTTGGGGATCAGACCAGGGTCGTATTGCACGGGTGTAGTTCTGGGCGCTTTACTGGTGCCAGGCCGATACGGTGCGCTCTAGGTCGTGGCCTGATTCTGATGGAGGGGTCCGCCTAGAGGGACCGAGCGGCGCTAGGAGGCCAGCGCCCCCGCTCTAATCGCTTGCCGTTGACATGTGGGGCCCACCCGGAGCGAGGCCGGGATGCTGGGCCGTCAACATCACTTTCTTCTCTTCTGCTGCTGTCGGTTCCAGCCGTCTGTCGGGTTCGTGACATGAGGGGCGAGAGTGGGCGGCAGGGATGCTGTTGACCGTTTGGGCGATCAGGTCCAGGCGGCGTGGGTGCTGCGGTTGTATCCGGATGCGGGTGAGGCTGGGGGTTGTTTCCAGGCTGCCCGTGAGGGGCGGCGCGGCGGTGGTGGTGGTCCGGCTGCTGATCCGGAGCGGGCCGCGTTGGAGGCGGGTCGGCGGGCTCGGGGCAGGTTACGCCGGTATTGCGCGGCGAATGGTCTGAACCGGCTGGGAACGATGACCTATGCCGGGGATGGCTGCCATGATCCGCGACAGGTCAGAGCGGACGTCGGCGTGTTCTTTCGACGGCTGCGGCTCGAGCTGGGTGGGCAGGCGCTGCCGTATGCGTGGGTTCCGGTGGGAATGACACTCTGATTTGGCCCCACTGTGACGGTCTGATCTGGCCCCGGCCGCGACACTCCGGGGTGGTTGTGACGGTCTGATCTGGCCCCACCTGACGCTGGTCGACGGCAAGTTCGTCGAT